>NZ_VMHF01000024.1:14264-18180 GCF_007559355.1 Allobacillus sp. SKP2-8
TCTGCAACAATTCCGTACCCATAGTTTGGAATGTACAATACGCTTCCGAGTGGTAAAAATTTCGGATCGGCAGCGATTGTTGAAAGCTCATCACGTTGTACCTCTAAACCTGAGAATGTAATCCCATAATTCGGGTGACCCGGGCTTTTCCCGGTTGACTCAGCACCTGCCGTATAGCCAGTTGCAATGACGGTTTTCACTTCAAACTGACGATATGCTTCAGTAGAAAGACTCGTAAGTTCAATTTCATAATCTTCTATCGTATGATCCACTAATGTTATGTCTGTTTTTTTTGCCAAAGCCGATTCTTTGGCTGACAGTTCCAACGTGAATTTACTTTCATCATCTTCACTTGAATAAGAAGTGAGTACGAAGTAAGAATTCATCAAAAAGAACATCCCCATAAATAAAAAGCTTCTTGTAGGAGTTCGCATGTAAACCACCTCACTATGGCTTAGCGTTTCCGTTTTAAGAAGCTTTTAAACATTTTTCGACAATATTCTATTCAATTCTTCTCTTAGACTACCCTTTAAAACATTTGATATCCGTTTTTCCGTAACATCTTAATGGAAATTCCAGAAATGATTGTTCCGAGGAATCCTGCCAATAAAATGAGGATGTCCCATATCTTTAACCCGGTAACTTTTGCACCGAGGGCTGGAAATGCGATATCTGGTTCTGTTAGATAACTCATGAACGAAACATCGTCGATGATTAAAATGACGACGATCGGAAATATAAACGACATGATCCATGTCATGCGCAATAACATATTCAATATAAAAGCGATTCCGAAAAACAAGACGAAAAATAGCACGGCTGCTACAATCCCTTGAATAATATCCATACTTGCTCCCCCTAAAAATTCTCTAGACACTCCATCATTCTACCTTATTCGCAGTGATTTTCAAAGTCGATTTACTCGAGCTTTATGGCTGTTTTTTGACGAAAGGTAGAAAGTAAAAAAGCAAAAGCAGTATATAACCGCTTTTGCTTCGTTAACCATTAATGGTACATATCCAGCTTTCCTTTTTTCAACAATAGACCTACACCGCCAAGTTTCAATAAGTAACGGTTATCGATTACTTTTTTCATGATGGATGCAGAACGTCCGAATAGTTTACGGTCGCCGAATACGACACCAATTGCATCTGTGTTTCCAAGGGAAGCAACTGTTCCTTTGTTATCAAATTCGAATGTTTCTAGTTCATTATTGCCACTGATTACTTGTTTCAAGTTGCGAGCAGTCATTTCTGCCATTTGAATTGCGATTTGTGCTGTTGGTGGGTATGGTCTTTCTGTTTCAGGGTTCATCAGAACAGCACAGTCACCAACGACAAATACGTTATCATAATTCGGTGCACGTAAATCTTTACGAACAGGTACTTTGTTCCGGTTTACTTCGAATCCTGATTCGCCAACAATAGAATTTCCTGTAACCCCAGCTGCCCAAACGACATTTTTAGAAGGAATCATTTCCTGCTCGTCGTCTTTTTCAACGACAATGCCATCTTCAGTTACCTTTTTGATCATTGTGCTAATACGGAATTCGACACCTTTTTCCTCAAGACGGTTCATCGCATATTCCACAAGTTCCGGGTCAAATCCAGCAAGTGCTGTCGGTCCAGCTTCTACGTTGATGATTCTGACTTTTTCTCTTGGAATATCATATTCTTCACAAAGCTCAGGAACACGGTTCGCAATTTCACCCAAAAATTCGATACCTGTGAACCCTGCTCCACCGACGATGATTGTAAGTAGGTCATCACGCTCTTCTGGTTCATTGTTGTATTTTGCAAAGTTACTTTCAATTTCCTCACGAATTAAGCGAGAGCTATTAATGTTGGTAATAGAGTAAGCGTTCTCAAGCAAGCCTTCGATGCCAAATGTTGCTGTCTCGAAGCCCAATCCAATCACTAAGTAATCGTACGTCAATTCGCCTTCTTCAAGTTGAACTCTTTGACCTTCAGGATCAATCGATAGAACCGTGTCTTGGATAAAATTCACACGATTAAAGTCGATCAAATCCTCGATTGGAATACGCACTCGATCATGATGTAGCGTACCTGCAGAACTTTCATGCAACCAAGTGGTTTGATAATGGTAGTCATTTTTGTTTACCAACGTGATGTTCGCATCGTTTGCCTTCAGTTCTTTTTGCAAACGAACAGTTGTCATAATGCCTCCATAACCAGCACCAAGTATGACAATGTTAGGTCTACTCATTCTAATCACATCCATCCATAATATTTCTTCTCTTCATGAAAATATGCGTACACATCGCCACAGAAAAACTGATTCCACCTATTTCCAGATGACTTTGTGATTTTCTTCACGAACTAAACGAGAATGTCACATTTTTGTAAAATTCAACATCTAAAAACAATCATAGAACTTTTAAATCTGTTTTTCAAGTCTAAAAGTTAAATTCAGACCTTTCTGAAAACCCGTCTCATATTCTTGCTTGTATTATGGTTGGTTTATTGCTTAGAAGATTTTTAATAAGAATTTTAAGCAGGATACCTAACGAACTTTTTCGCTATTTTTTGCAAACCATTTAGCATATTTTCTTGTAAATGTTATAATGATTCTTGGTGTCAAAAGTCATTTTAAGACTTGGAGGTATAGTTATGAACGACAATATTAACGATATTACGATCATCGGCGCTGGACCAGTTGGTTTATTTACTGCATTTTATGGCGGTTTGCGCGATGCTGATGTCCATATCATAGAGAGTTTACCCCATATCGGGGGACAATTAACCGCATTATACCCAGAAAAATATATTTATGATGTGGCAGGTTTTCCGAAAGTTCGAGCTCAAGAGCTTGTCGATAATTTATATGATCAGGTAAAGCCTTTTAATCCGAAGATCACACTTGGTCAAGCTGTTCAAGAAATTGTGAAGCTTGAAGATAATTTATTCCGACTAACGACTGATCAAGAAACCTTTTATTCTAAAACAGTCATTATCACAGCCGGTAATGGTGCATTCGAGCCACGTAAATTGCGTATACCGGAATGTGACCAATATGAGCAGCACAATCTACATTATTACATTACTAACTTGGAATCATTCCGTGATCGTCATGTCATGATTTGTGGCGGGGGCGATTCAGCTGTCGACTGGTCATTGATGCTTGAGCCGATTGCCAGCCAAGTGACATTGGTTCACCGCCGAGAAGATTTCCGCGCGCACGAACATAGTGTTGCTCAGTTGAAGCAATCTTCCGTGAATATCTTAACGCCTTATGTGCCGACAGAACTTCATGGTACCGAGGCAATAGAGTCTGTCACGTTACAAAAACCAAAAGATGATGACAAAATCAATGTCGAAATTGATGACATGCTCATCAACTTTGGCTTTGTATCTTCACTTGGCCCGATTAAAAATTGGGGACTGGAAATTGACAAGAACAGCATTACCGTGAATACCAAAATGGAAACGAACATCGAAGGCATATACGCAGTTGGTGACATCTGCACCTATACAGGGAAAGTCAATCTGATCGCCACCGGATTCGGCGAAGGTCCGACAGCTGTCAACAACGCCATGGTGCGCATGAATCCATCCGCCCGCGTTCAACCAAAACACTCTACTCATATGTTCGGTTAAAATAAACCGCTTCCCTTTGGTGGGTGGCGGTTTTTTTGATGGTGGTTGGTTAATATTTGTTAAGTTAGCCTGATATCTTGGGCTCTATCAATGATTTGATAAAATTTATTCGGGGGATAGTGTGCTTTTTTGTGCTCTACCACCGATTTGAGGACCGCTATTCGGGGGTAGCTTGCTTTTTGCTTGCTCTACCCCTGATTTGAGGGCCGCTATTCGGGGATAGCTTATCTTTTTCTTGCTCTACCCCTGATTTGAACCCGTCTATTCGGGGATAGCATACTTTTTTCTTGCTCTACCCC
>NZ_VMHF01000025.1:0-16629 GCF_007559355.1 Allobacillus sp. SKP2-8
GTTGAATAAACTTCATAGCAAGGTAAGATATGGAGTACTCGAAGAGTGCAACCAAAATTTTTACCGCAACTACGTTGGATTAACTTCGAAGGAAGGTAAGATGGGAGTACTCAAAGAGTGCAACCAAATTAATCATCGCATCTTCGTCAGATTAACTTCGATGTAAGATGAAATATGGAGTACCCGTAGGGTGCAACCAAAATATTCACTCATATGAAGGTGGATTTAATTTTTTAAATAAGGTCCGGTAGTTCAGTTGGTTAGAATGCCTGCCTGTCACGCAGGAGGTCGCGGGTTCGAGTCCCGTCCGGACCGCCATTCATACATAATGTAAAACATGTGGGAGACCACATGTTTTTTTGTTTAGCTTAAAAAAGTTTATTCATGTAAAAGTATAAATCTTATTCCATTACATATGCGAAGTATTCTACTAACGAATTTCATAAGCACATGTTATTATTGAAAAAAGATCTCTTCATTGGTGGTGTTCATTTGAAGGAATTCGAGTTTATTGAAAAGATTAAACCGTCTTATTATAGAAATTCATCTGTTATTAAAGGGATCGGTGATGATGCTGCTGTTGTAAGCCCGCCAAATGGATATGAGCTTGTAATTGCTTCTGATACAATGGTAGAGGATATTCATTTCTCTTTTGAATATATGCAGTTGAGTGATATTGGCTTTCGTGTATTGGCGGCGAATTTAAGTGATTTAGCAGCAATGGGAGCAAGACCACTCTACTACGCAGTAAATATAGCTGTTCCATCTACTTATTCTGATGAACAATTAACCGATTTGTATGTTGGTATGAATGAACTTGCCCAAAAGTATAAACTCGATTTAATTGGTGGAGATACAGTTTCTGCAAATGAATTGGTTATTACGATTAGTGTATTTGGAAAAGTGTTGCCGAATAGAAAACGATTAAGAAGTTACGCGCAAACAAATGATATTGTTTTTGTTACAGGTAATCTAGGAGAAGCAGCCTATGGTTACGACCTACTACAATCAAATTTTCTTTTGGAAAATTATTTTACCAATCGACATAAGCGACCTATTCCCCGGATTGATTTTGTGGAATTGACCGATTCAGTGATTCGTATGTCTTTGAATGATCTGAGTGATGGATTAGCAAGTGAACTCAATGAAATCGCTGAAGCTTCACAAGCTACAATTGTAATCCACTGGGATGACTTACCGATCCATTCTAAAATGACCAATATAGAAATTGAGCAATTAAAAAAGTATGTTTTATCAAGTGGAGAAGACTTTGAGTTGGTCGGCACGTGTTCTCCAACAGAATGGGATCTATTGAAAGAGGCTACAAACAATCAGCTACCAGTGACACCTATTGGCAAGGTTACTGCTGAAACAAGTACGCCAGAAGTATATTTAACGATAAATGAAACAAAAACAATTTTGTGTAAAAGTGGTTATTCACATGGCTAGAAGATAGGTGATTGGATGAAAGAATTTATTGCAAATAATGAAGAAGAAACAATGGATTTTGCTGAAAGGTTAGGCGAGTTATTACAACCAAATCAAGTAATCACGCTCGATGGTGATTTAGGTGCAGGGAAAACAACGTTTACAAAGGGGTTAGCAAAAGGGTTAGGAGTCAAACGAACAGTCAATAGTCCAACCTATACGATTGTAAAAGAGTATCGTGGTCGGATGCCTCTTTATCACATGGATGTGTATCGACTGGAGGATAGCGAAGAGGATATTGGTTTTGATGAATATTTTTCAGGTGAGGGTGTCACTGTGATCGAATGGTCCGATTATATTCACACTTTTCTACCTGATACGTACTTAAAGATTCAAATGAAGAAGGAAAGTGCAGATCAACGTCAAATTCTTCTTCAACCTATTGGCGAAGAATATGAGAAATTAATTGAGGAGCTTCAACAATGAACATATTAGCAATCGATACTTCGAACCGACCAATGAGTGTCGCATTATATCACAATGAGATTCCTTTGATTGAGCACACGTTAAATAGTAAACGAAATCATTCTGTGCAATTGATGCCAGCGATTGAGTATTTAATGAAGGAAGTGAACCTTCAGCCTAAAGATCTTTCGAAAATTGTCGTTGCTAATGGTCCTGGTTCGTATACAGGATTACGGATTGGTGTCACTACGGCAAAAACACTGGCTTGGTCGTTAAATATCCCATTAGTTACTGTCTCTAGTCTTGAGCTTGTAGCGGCTAATCTAATTTACTCAAATGGTCTTGTTTGCTCGTTTTTCGATGCGAGACGGGGAAACGTCTTCACTGGATTGTATCGTGCTCAAGAAGGCCAATTAGCGGTACAATTGCCTGACCAGAATATCGCGATGGACGAGTGGTTGAATCAACTAAATGAATTGGGAGAACCGATTACAATGGTCAGTCCAACAGAGCATTCATTTCATGATTTGGTTTCTGAAAAATTAGGCGATCGTGCCAAATGGATTAGAGGGCATCTGAGTTTCCCGCAAGCGGGCCAGCTTGTTCTACTGGGAAAAGATCGAGAACCCGTGGATATTCATTCAACGAGTCCGAATTATCACCGATTAGTTGAGGCTGAAGTCAAATGGATGGAGAAAAATGGACGCAATGAGTAAGGAAGCGATTGTCAGACGGATGACCATTGAAGATTTGGATCAAGTGATGGACGTAGAATATGCTTCCTTCCGTTCACCATGGAGGAAAGCAGACATTTTACATGACTTAATCAATAATCCATTTTCAGATTACCTAGTCATTGAAAAAGGAGATCGAGTCATTGGCTATTGTGGTGCATGGACAGTCGTGGAGGCGGCACAAATAACGAACATTGCTATCCATCCAGAAGAGCGAGGACAAGGATATAGCGTGAAATTATTTCAACGGATGATCAAATACTTAAAATTAAAAGAAGCAACTGAGCTGACATTGGAAGTAAGAAAATCCAATCATGTGGCTCAGCAATTATATGAGCGATTTGGTATGAAACCAGTAGGCGTACGAAAAAATTATTATCAGGATGATGGAGAAGATGCCATTGTCATGTGGGTGGAGTTATAAATGAAGCAAGAAAAAATTTTAGCAATCGAAACAAGTTGTGATGAAACAGCAGCAGCAGTCGTCGAGGGAGGTACAACATTACTTTCCAATGTCGTCGCGACGCAAATGGAGATCCACCAGAAGTTTGGTGGTGTCGTCCCCGAGTTGGCTTCCCGCCACCATATTGAACAAATTACCATAGTCATTGAAGAGGCATTAAACGAAGCGAAAGTCACGATGGAAGAGATTGATGCAATTGCGGTCACTGAAGGCCCAGGTTTAGTCGGTGCATTGTTGATCGGTGTGAATGCAGCAAAAACGTTGGCATTTGCTCATCAGAAACCATTAATTGGTGTGCATCATATTGCCGGTCATATTTATGCTAATCGGTTGGAACAAGAATTTCAATTTCCGCTGTTAAGCTTAGTTGTTTCTGGAGGACATACAGAGTTAATCTTAATGAAAGAACATGGCGATTATGAAATTATTGGAGAAACAAGGGATGATGCTGCGGGTGAAGCATACGATAAAGTCGCAAAAGCATTAGATTTGCCTTATCCAGGTGGACCGGTGATCGATCAACTGGCTCACGAAGGAGAAGAAACATACGATTTTCCACGTTCTTGGTTGGAAAAAGGGTCATTTGATTTTAGCTTCAGTGGTTTAAAAACGGCGGTTGTGAATCAAATCCATCAGTTAAAGCAAAAAAATGAACCGATTTCAAAAGCCAATATCGCAGCATCCTTCCAAGCAAGTGTTGTTGATGTGTTGGTGGAAAAGACCTATCAGGCGGCCCAACAATACGGTGTGAAGCAATTGATCGTCGCTGGTGGTGTTTCAGCGAATCGAGCGCTCCGAAAGTCGATTGAGGAAAAGTTTGAAGGTACAGACATTGCAGTATCCATTCCTCCACTATATTTATGTACGGATAATGCAGCGATGATTGGAGCAGCAGCTTCCATTCAGTATCATAAAGATGAATATGCTAAGCTAGATTTAAATGCACAACCTGGCTTAATGATTGAAAAGTAAAATATGTTATCCACAGCGACAACGAGTTGCTGTGGGTATTTTTTTATATAGACTGTTATGACGCTGTTGATAATGTGTATAAAAATGTGGATAACAATTGATTTAATTGTGGATAGTGTGCATAAGTCTGTGGATTGGGATTAAATCAATGGAGGATATGTGGATATGTTCGTGGATAAATATAATGAAAGAAAACTCGTCTAATTTATTATTAGATTTCCTATTAAAGTGCAGTTCATTAATATTGCACTCTAAATCGATGCAAAAAAACCCGAACTGACATTTAGTTCGGGTTTGACTTTAAATATAGCTGTTTTTTTATTGCATTCCATCCATCTGCAGTTGCAATTGCTCCCACTCTTCCATATGTTTTTCGAGTAGATGTTGATGGTGCTGCAGATCATCTTGAATGGATTGTAATCTGGAATAGTCACCAGCAATTTCAGGATCGCTCATCGTTTCTTCTAGTTGTTCAATTGTCGTTTCCGTCTTGCTAATTTCTTCTTCGATGGCTTCGAGTTTTCGTTGCACTTTACGATATTCACGTTTGAACTCTTTTTCTGCTTGAAAGTCATGCTTGTCTGATTGCTCACTTTCACGTTCATTTTCTGATCTTGCCAACTCTTCCAGTTCAGCTTCTTCTTCGATCTTTTCAACGTAATAATCATAGTCACCCAAAAAGACGCGTGATCCTTCTTTCGTTAATTCCATCACTTGAGTGGCAATTCGGTTAATGAAATAACGGTCGTGCGACACAAATAGGATCGTTCCTGGAAAATCAGCCAATGCTGCTTCAAGAACTTCCTTGCTGTCTAAATCTAAATGGTTTGTCGGTTCGTCCATTACCAGTACGTTTGCTTGTTGTAGCATGAGTTTTGATAAAAGCAGACGAGCTTTTTCGCCACCGCTCAGCATGCCAACCGTTTTTAATACATCATCACCACTGAATAAGAAGTTACCGAGAATGGTCCGTACATCTTTTTCATTTTTTTGTGGATAGTCATCCCATAACTCTTGAAGAACAGTTTTTTTCGGATGTAATGACGCTTGTTCCTGATCGTAATAGCCGAATTGTACATTTGTGCCAACTTGGATTGTACCGTGTACTTGTGCTAATTTCTTTAAAATCGCTTTGAGCAATGTTGATTTCCCCACACCATTGGGTCCGACAATTGCTAAACGATCCCCTCTATTAACATGGAAGTTCACCTTTTGGAAAACAGGTTCATCCATGTCTTCATATTGGGCCATCAAGTTTTCTACTTTCAATACATCATTTCCGCTTTTGCGTTGGATGGAAAAAGAAAACTTGGTCGATTTATTTTCAAGAGTCGGGCGGTCCATCAGCTCCATTTTCTCTAATTGCTTTCTTCTCGCCTTCGCACGATTACTGGTAGAATCTCTAGCAATATTTCGTTGAATGAAGTCTTCTAACTGTTTCACTTCCGCTTGTTGCTTCTCATATTGCTTTAACTCAAGTTCATAATCTTTTGCACGTTGGGTTAAATAGTAGCTATAGTTTCCATGATATTTCTTCGTTCGTTGGAAGGTCACTTCATACACGGTTGAGATGGTTCGGTCAAGGAAATATCGGTCGTGAGAAACAATTACAATTGCACCGTCATATCCCCTCAAATAGGCTTCCAACCAACTTAGCGTCCGGATATCCAAATGGTTTGTCGGCTCGTCCAGGATTAACAGCTGTGGTTTAGCCAATAATAGTTTCGCCAACGCGAGCCTCGTTTTCTGCCCACCACTTAATTCATTAACAGGTGTAGAAAAATCGAAATGGCCAAAATCTAGTCCATGCAATACAGATTCAATCTCAGCTTCATATTGAAAACCACCAGAAGACTGAAACAAGTTTTGCTTTCGGTCATAGTCTTGGAGCAGTTGTTGATATGCTTCTTCATCTTTCATTTCATCAGGATCGGCCATCTTTACTTCCATGGCTCGCAAATCTTTTTCCAAAGCGATTGTGTCTTCAAAAAGAGTGAGCATCTCATCCCAGATCGTAGCTGTGGAATTCAAACCAGAGTGCTGTTCCAAATAACCAATCGTCAAATCCTTTGGTTGATAGATTTCGCCTTCATAAGAAAGCTCTCCAGCCATTATTTTAAGCAAGGTCGATTTACCTGCGCCATTTCGTCCGACGATGGCAATCCGATCTTGGTTATGTACTTCTAATTTAATATCCGATAGAATAAGGTCAGCGCCAAAATATTTACGGACTTGATTTAATTGCATTAAGATCATAATTTCACCTCTAACTATATCTCCTCCATTTTAGCATGGTTATAAAGAATACGTTAGTGGTTGAATTGGATAAAAGGAGTCTAAGTGATGAAAGATGACCGCATCCCACGAGCAACGGTGAAGCGGCTGCCGCTTTACTATCGACATTTAAATATTCTTTCAGATCAAGGAAAAAATCGAATTTCCTCGAAAGATTTAAGTGAAATCGTCAAAGTAGATTCAGCAACCATCCGAAAGGACTTTTCTTATTTCGGTGAGTTGGGCAGAAAGGGTTACGGATATGATATCCAGAAATTAATTCAATTTTTCCGGAAAATTCTTGACCAAGACGAGGTCTCAAAAGTAGCGTTGATCGGCGTCGGCAACTTGGGGAAAGCATTATTGAACTATAATTTTATTAAAAATGATAATATGAGAATCGACTTAGCATTTGATACGAATGAGCAGAAAATCGGTCATTCGATTGGGAATGTAAGTATTTATGCGTTAGATGAACTTGAGACAAAGTTAAAAGAATCAGGGATCCAAGTGGCCATACTGACTGTACCTGGAAGTGTTTCCCAACAAGTCGCTGACCGCTTAGTAGAAAGTGGAATCGAAGGAATTTTGAACTTTACGCCAATCCGATTAAACGTACCGGATACTGTGCAGGTACATAGCATTGATTTAGCCGTTGAGTTACAAACATTGAATTATTTTTTGAAAAACAAATCGTAAAAATTTTTTTTGGAAAACGTTTTGAGGTGAGCAGCATTGAGTAAGGAAGCTAGTACCACGAATAAATGGCTCGTCATCATATCCGTTTTATTTGGAACATTTACGGTCATTCTAAATAACAGTATGCTGAATCCGGTTCTTCCGGACTTTATGTATATATTCGATTCAGATGCCGTCGGAGTCAGTTGGATCTTAACGATTTTCATGCTGTCCATGGGCATGACGATGCCATTGACCGGATACTTAGGTGACCGATTCGGAAAGAAAAAAGTGTATATTGCCGGTTTACTTTTGTTTATGACAGGGTCGACACTCGGTGCACTCTCACAGACGTTGAGCATGGTCATTATTGCCCGTGCTGTACAGGGGATTGCCGGAGGATTAATGATGCCGAACGCCATGGCATTAATCTTCCAAGCATTTCCGAGAAATGAACGTGGCTTCGCAGTCGGGGTATATGGCATTTCCGTCATGATCGCACCAGCCATTGGCCCGACGATCGGTGGAATCATTGCAGAAAACTTCTCTTGGTATTTTCTATTTTTATTTAATATTCCTTTTGGTCTATTGAGTTTGACGTTGTCTTCTAAATATCTGAAACCAACACCTTCTGATCCGTCGTTGAAATTTGACTGGATTGGATTTTCGATGGTTACTGCAGGCGTTGGTTCGATCCTTTATGTTCTTGGACAAGGCCGTGAATTTGAATCAGCACTCACGTGGACCAATTTGTTATTAGTGATTATTGGTTTCATTCTAATTGTTTTATTTGTTCGCTTTGAGTTAAGACAAAAACAACCTTTACTTGATTTAACCGTGTTTCGAATTAAAACGTACCGATACTCAATAATGGTTACATCTGCTGCATCCATCGGTCTGTTTTCAGGTCTATTCTTGATCCCTTATTTGATTCAAGAAGCATTAGGATTAGGACTAATTGAAACAGGATTAGTCTTTTTACCAAGCGCGCTAGCGAGCGGTGTATTCATGACGTTAGGTGGAAAATTACTTGACTTGAAAGGCCCGAAATTTGTCGTGCCACCAGGGTTGGTTTTACTCGCCGGTGCATCTTTAATATTCGGTTTTTATGTTGATCTGTCGACGCCTTATTGGTTGATTGTTGTATTCTTTGCGATCCATGGATTTGGTTTAGGGTTCGGAAACATGCCGGCTACAACGGCAGGCATGAATGCCATACCAGAGAGACTTGTCGCCCAAGGCTCAGCGATGAACAACCTCATTCGTCAAATTGCTTCATCTATGGGCATTGTATTATTCTCCGTTTATTATGAGACACGCCGAGGGAGCATTATGCTCGCAAATGACATCTCTGCTGAAGCGGCAACAATGCAAGCACTCAATGAAGCATTCATTATCGCAGCGATCTTTGTAGCAAGCGCCATCCCTGCAGCTTTAAAAATGAAGCAGGAATATAATGAAGAATAAGGAACCTTCTCCGAGTTGGAGAAGGTTTTTTTGAATTTTTGGGGTGCGGGGGTGCATATATTTTGTCTTTGGGCTCATATTTTCGTGGAGTGGTAGCATATATTCTTGCTCTGGTCTCATATCTTATGAAACAGGGAGCATAAGTAGAGGTAGGGGGCACATATATTTTGGAGTTGGGTACATATACTTGAGATCCGATCATTTAGGGTCCACCTCGTAACTGATAAAAGCGAAAATAAGGAACCTTCTCCGAAATGGAGAAGGTTTTTTTGATTGTTGGTGGGGCAGGGCGCATATATTTTGTCTTTGGGCTCATATTTTCCTGAAGTGGTTGCATATATTCTTAGTCTGGTCACATATCTTATGCAGCAGGGAGCATAAGACAAGGTAGGGGCACATATTTTTCTGAGTTGGGTACATATACTTGAGATCTGATCATTTAGAGTCTACCTCGTACCTGTTAAATGCGAAAATTCAGCTGAAAATTTGCTAACCACTAAAAAAGTCCCTCACCATCCAAGCAAGTCGTATTTCATACCCAAATAAAAAACCGAGATGCTAGATGCCATCTCGGTTTTCCTTATTTCTTCTCTTGTTGCTCTTGTAATCGTTTATGGAGCCCGAACATTTTGATTGCTGCACCGAAATCGAACGCTGCAATCAATGTGAAAATGATTGTCGCAATGTTCCAGACAGTATCTTCAACACTCATGTAAGCGATGTACATGAATCCTAACCCCATCAACAAGTAAATAATCGCAAAAAATCGCGGTGATGCACGCATAAGTTATCCCCCAATTAAGATTGTTGCCGTATTTTCTAATTCCTGTAGCCGTCTTTCCAAATCTTCAATGTCGACGAATAGGTTGATCAATACGGCCGTTGCATTCATGGCTCCGTGGGCAATCATCGGTACAATGATCCTTTTTGTTTTTACATATAAATAAGAAAAAGCAAAGCCCATAGCCACATACGTTAATGTGAACGTGAAATCAAGATGTAGAGCGCTAAATATTAAAGAAGAGAGTAGCGCTGCAAAAAAGAAATTCATTCGTTTATAGAGTTGTCCAAAGAAAATTTTTCGGAAAATCAATTCTTCGAAAAATGGTGCGAATACAATTGGTACAATAATAAACCAGTAATTCGCCTCAATAATACTGATGATATCCATCGTATTTTCAGAAGCTTGGTCAATGCCGATAAACTGGAAGTTAATGATATTGGCTAAATATTGTGCGCCAAATGCGATGAACACACCGCCAATCGACCAGCCGATTAACTTACCAATTCCTTCACGATCACGCATATTGCTTGGTTTCATATCTTCTTGAACCAAGTATAGCATGACGAGCGCTGCGATCGTATAACTGAATAAATGCCAATATACAAAATGATCGACGGATTCCATATTCGGAAAGACACTTTCGAAGAGATCCATACCGAAGAATGGTGACATTTGTACCAATATATAAGTGAAGATGATGAGCCAATATCTTTGAGGCAATTCGACCGTCTCCTTTTGTTGATCATTCATGAGATGATACACTAGTTTTGTTGGCTATTTTTAAGATATTTTTTAGAAATCAAAAAAGAACCTAACGTTTATTTTATACTAAATCAAAAGCCGAAACAAAAATATTGTTTTTTACTTGCAAAAAAATAAAAGATTGAGTATTATAATATTGGATTTAGCACTCAGCTAATACGAGTGCTAACAAAACGATTATTTAATTTATATGAGGAGGTTTTTGTCGTGTTGAAACCACTAGGAGATCGCGTCATTATCGAGGTTGTTGAGCAAGAAGAAACAACTACAAGTGGAATTGTTTTGCCTGATTCCGCAAAAGAAAAACCACAAGAAGGAAAAGTCGTGGCAGTCGGCTCTGGTCGAGTGACTGAGCATGGTGAGAAGGTTGCGCCAGAAGTAAAAGAAGGCGACCGCGTCATTTATTCAAAATTTGCAGGAACAGAAGTGAAGCAAGACGGCAAAGAATACTTAGTCCTACGAGAAAACGACATCTTGGCTGTTGTTCAGTAATAAAAATTAACGGAATGAATCAAGGAGGTATTTATACTTATGGCTAAAGAAATGAAGTTTGGTGAAGACGCTCGTCGTCAAATGCTTAATGGTGTTAATACATTGGCAGATGCCGTAAAAGTAACTTTGGGACCAAAAGGACGTAACGTCGTTCTTGAGAAAAAATTCGGTTCTCCATTGATTACGAATGACGGTGTAACGATCGCAAAAGAAATCGAATTGGAAAACCACTTTGAAAACATGGGTGCGCAGCTAGTATCTGAAGTTGCTTCCAAAACAAACGATGTTGCCGGTGACGGTACAACGACAGCAACGGTTTTGGCACAAGCAATGATCAGCGAAGGATTGAAAAACGTTACATCTGGTGCAAACCCAGTAGGTATCCGTCGTGGAATCGAAAAAGCTGTTGAACTAGCAACAAACGAACTTCGCGAGATTTCTGAAACAATCGAAGGAAAAGACTCGATTGCACAAGTTGCTTCCATCTCTTCTGCAGATGAAGAAGTTGGTCAGTTGATCGCTGAAGCAATGGACCGTGTGGGTAACGATGGTGTTATCACGATCGAAGAATCCAAAGGTTTTGCAACAGAGCTAGAAGTCGTTGAAGGTATGCAGTTCGACCGCGGCTATGCTTCTCCATACATGGTTTCTGACCAAGATAAAATGGAAGCAGAGCTTGAAGATCCATACATCCTAATTACTGATAAGAAAATTTCCAATATCCAAGAAGTTCTTCCTGTATTAGAGCAAGTTGTACAGCAAAGCAAGCCAATCTTGATTATTGCTGAAGATGTTGAAGGTGAAGCGCTAGCAACGCTTGTCGTCAACAAACTACGTGGAACATTCAACGCAGTAGCCGTTAAAGCTCCTGGTTTCGGTGACCGTCGTAAAGCAATGCTAGAAGATATCGCGACACTAACTGGAGCAGAAGTGATTACAGAAGACTTAGGTCTAGACTTAAAATCAGCTACGATTGATCAATTAGGCCGTGCTTCAAAAGTTGTTGTTACAAAAGAAAATACAACAATCGTTGAAGGTGCTGGCGAAGCGGACGAACTATCCGCTCGCGTCAACCAGCTACGTGCTCAATTAGAAGAAACAACTTCTGATTTCGATAAAGAAAAACTACAGGAACGCTTAGCTAAACTAGCTGGCGGAGTAGCAGTCATCAAAGTTGGTGCTGCAACAGAAACTGAATTGAAAGAGAAGAAACTACGCATCGAAGACGCATTGAACTCAACACGTGCAGCTGTTGAAGAAGGAATCGTTTCCGGTGGTGGAACAGCTCTTGTTAATATCTACCGCAAAGTAAGCGAATTGACACTAGAAGGCGACGAAGAAACAGGTAAAAACATTGTTCTTCGCGCACTAGAAGAACCAGTACGTCAAATTGCTGAAAACTCCGGACTAGAAGGTTCAATTATCGTTGAACGTCTAAAAGGTGAAGACCTAGGCGTTGGATTCAACGCTGCGACAGGCGAATGGGTGAACATGGTAGAAGCAGGTATTGTAGACCCAACTAAAGTAACTCGCTCAGCGTTACAGCACGCTGCATCCGTAGCAGCTATGTTCCTAACAACAGAAGCAGTAGTTGCCGACCTACCAGAAGAAAACGGCGGTGGCGCCCCAGACATGGGCGGCATGGGCGGCGGAATGCCAGGAATGATGTAATAGCTGCCTGAAACCGTTGATTCAAAAGGGTTTTAACTGAAAAAAATGTAATGCTAATATTTTATATGAGGCTAATCACTTGTTCCTATAGTGATTAGCCTCTTTTTTATATTATTAATGATACAAGCTACTTTTTAGTAAATAATTTCTATTACCTTAAAGAAATAAAAAGAGTATAGATTATTTTCATGACATAAAAAAGTGCGATCCAATCTACCATTATTCAACTCAGTCTAATCGTTTCTTTAATTATTTACTTTGCAAGATAGGGTTTAAAGATCGCAGTTTAAGGTAATAAATAGGGTAGTCACTTTTTAAAAAGGCTCTGTTAAGGTCCGTTGTTGATATTGTGATCCGCTACCGGAGGACGCTTTTGCCCTAACGGAAGGAGAGATTAATGAAACATTAAACAAACTATTAATTTAAAGAAGCCTGATAGGTCTTTTGGCATGCCCGCTCTCGAACTACTTAGAACATCATGAAATAAATAACATAATTAGAAAATTTTAATTCGAAAAGAGAGTATGTTAGGGTGTATTAAAAATAAAAATACTAAAATATTAGATTGAAATGAGGTGTTTGGTCGTGGTAGATGACAAGAATAAAAATGGTAATGGTGACGCTAATCAAGAAGAAGATAGCAGCCGACGTAAGTTTCTAAAAGACGCTGGTATTTTTACAGGTGGTGTAGTTGGTGCTGGCTTCCTTGGAGGCGTTATTGGTAATAAATGGTGGGATGACTCTGATTCTGCTACAGAATCAAAAACAACTCCCGATTTTAGTGAAGCTAGAATCTTTTTTAATCGTCGAGAAGATTTCAACGTTTTAAGTTGGGCGACTGAGCGAATCTTTCCAGAGGATGATCATGGACCGGGTGCAATTTTATTAGGTGTTCCATATTTCATTGATAGACAATTAGCTGGCCCTTGGGGTAAAAATGCCGATGATTATATGATGGGACCATTTAAAGAAGGGGAAAGCACGCAAGGTTTTCAATCACCTTTGAATCGGGGAGAGATTTTTACCCAAGGGATTCGTGAAATCAATAAGGTGAGCAATAAAAAGTTCAAAAGCTCTTTCCCAGAGTTGGAAGAGGAACAGCAAAATGAAGTTCTAATGATGTTTGAGAATGATGAAGTTGAATTAAAAAATGTAAGTTCGGCTAGATTTTTCAGTTTACTTAGACAAGCAACACTTGAAGGGGCTTATTCTGATCCCTTGTATGGTGGAAATAGAAATATGGATGGATGGCGCATGAAAGAATTTCCTGGCGCCCAAAGTGCCTATATAAATGAAATTGAAGAAGAAGATTTTATTAAGATGGATCCAGTTAGCCTGAGTGATTATAATCAATAGTGCGAAAAGGAGATATTACGATGGCAAAAAAACTAGATAAGGTTGAGGTTGTTACAGTAGGAGTTGGTTGGACAGGCGGGATTATTGCTGCTGAACTTGCTAAAGCAGGATATCAAGTATTAGGCTTGGAAAGGGGCGTGGAGACGTCACTAGATGATTATAATCAGATAAAAGATGAATTAAAATACAATCCCAGAAATGAAATGATGGATGACCTGTCTGATGCGACGCTTACCTTCCGTAATAATTTAGATACAGAAGCTTTACCAATTCGTGATAATGGTAATCTAAGAATTGGAAAAGATACAGGTGGCGGAGGCAGTCACTGGGCTGCACAATACCACCGTTATTTCCCATATGATTATGAAATTTACAGTAAGACTGTTGAGAGATACGGGAAAGATAAAATACCTGAAGGAATGACCATTCAGGATTGGGGTATTACTTATGATGAAATAGAACCTTACTACGATAAATTTGAAAAAATGGCGGGAATTTCTGGTGAAGAAGACCCTTTCGGACCACAACGTTCGAATCCATATCCAACTCCCCCAATGAAAGACGTTCCTATTACAAAGATGTTTAAGAAAGCTGCCAAAAATTTAGGTTATCATCCACTTACCTTGGCCTCAGCTACTCTATCAGAATCGTATGAGAATCCTGATGGTCAAAGAATTAATGCTTGTCAGTACTGTGCTTTTTGTTATAGTCATGGATGTCAATTTGGTGCTAAATCAGATCCTATTATTACGGTGATCCCGACTGCACAAGAAACGAATAATTTTGAGCTTCGTACAAACGCCAATGTAACGCGTATATTATATGAAGATGGTAAAGCTAAAGGAGTTTTATATACGGATACGCGTACAGGAGAAGAATTTGAACAACCAGCTGATGTTGTCGTAATGACAAGCTATACATTTAATAATGTTCGTTTATTATTACTATCAGAAATTGGGAAACCTTATAATCCGAAAACGGGTGAAGGAGTCATTGGTAAAAACTTTTGCGATCACCACGTAGCTGATGGTGCGAGTTCAGTTCGTGGATTCTTTAATGATAAAAAGTTTAATTTATATGCGGGAGCTGGAGGATTAGGTGCTATTTTTTACGATCTAGCTGCCGATAACTTTGATCATTCGGATGTTGACTTTATCCATGGTGGTGTCGCTAGAATAACCCAAGGCGGAAGTGGTGCAATTACACATAACCCTGTGCCAAAAGGAACGCCTAGTTGGGGTAGAGAATTCAAAGAGAAGTCTTTATTTTATGCGAATCGTACATTAAACGTTAACTTTATGTTCGCTGTTATGCCTTGGAAAGATCACTATATGGATCTCGATCCTAATTATACTGATCGTTCGGGTGATCCATTATTACGCGTCACGTTCGATTTTAAGGATCAAGATCATAACTTGCTTAAATTTGGAAGAGATGTGTGTGAAGATGTAATGAAAGAAATGGGAGCAGACATCATCGAACCAAGTGAAGATATTGAACATATTAGCGGGAGTTTTATATTTCAACATAGTAGTGGAGGCGCTATTATGGGGAACTCACCTGAAACCTCTGCAGTAAACAATTACTCACAAATGTGGGATGTAGATAATTTATTTGTTGTAGGTGCTTCTGCATTTCCACACTTTAGTTCCGCAAATCCAACGGGAACAGTAGGAGCTATGGCTTATCGTGCTGCTGAAGGTATTGAAGAGTTTTTAGCGAATGGTGGAGGTCAATTAGTCGAACCAACAGAAGCGAAAGCAAACATCTAATAACGGAATTTATTCCCATAGATAGAAGTAACCTGATAATGAATAGGAACCATTATCAGGTTACTTACTTATTTTGAGTGTGAGCATCAATCAAATTTTCGGATCAACTGATAATTAATTTTTAAATATACAATGATATCTTGGCTAATAAAGGAGAACATGATATGGGAAGAGTGAAGATACTATTCTTTTTTTTCCTACTTTTTTTAGTGGCTTGTGGAAATGAAGCGAAAATAGAAACCAATATGTCAGAACCGATGACAGACTTTCAATTTACTACACAGGATAACGGCACGTTAAGCTTTGATGAATTAAAAGATGATTGGTGGATAGCGAATTTTATGTATACAAATTGTGAAGCTGTATGTCCAATTACAACGGAACGAATGGCAGATATTCAAAGTAAATTGGATAAGGAAGGCTTACACCCACACCTTGTTTCTTTTAGTGTTGATCCAGAAAATGATACACCTAAAGTTCTAAAAGAATATGCTAGCCAATATGGTGCGAATTTTGACTCATGGAGTTTTTTAACAGGGTATGATTTTGAGACGATTCAAGATTTATCTCAGGAAACTTTTAAAGCTAACTTAGCAAAAGGGGCAGTTGGACTAAAATCCCATGGAGTTAATTTTTATTTAATCAATCCTAAGGGAGTTATCGTCAAAAAATATAATGGAATGAACGAAAGCGAATTAGAACTACTTGTTAAGGATGTAAAAAGAGTTAAGTAGTATCTGGAATTGCCTTTTGTTGAGTAAATAGGTAAATGATTTTGGCATGCCATGTTTTGGCGGATGAAAATATGTCGAACAACAAGAGGTTTATATATCTTGTTTGAGTTAAACTTCCTATATTCAGCGGTAATGGGTTCAACGAATGATACTTTGGTATTTAAATCAATTTTAATCTTATTGGTGCAATATATTTGTAATTATATATATTACTAGCAGCTATGCATAGAGTATACAAAGTAATTCCTTCAATTAATACGATGGCGGTAATTTCCAGCACCATAGCAGAAGACCTTCTGAATTCTACGTACAAATAAAGTGAACTATAACAGTGAGTGATCTAGTGTTTAATAATCTTAAGTAATATTTAATAATTTAAAGTAAGATATACAAAGAAAAGACATTAATTTGAATTTGAATTGAATCGTTAGTTTAGCTTTACACACGGCTTAAATTTTTGAGATGAAAATTTAGAATATTATTTTCTATTTGTATATAAAACTCCCTCAATAGATTAATTATTTCTTAGTTTTTCGCCGTTTTACTTTGATTTTCTAATTGACTTAGTTAGAAGCGC
>NZ_VMHF01000026.1:0-16629 GCF_007559355.1 Allobacillus sp. SKP2-8
AAAATTTGATCCTTCCGTCGATTAGAGGGCGTCTATTCGACGATAGAACGATAAAATTTGGGCCTACCGTCGATTAGAGGACTTCTATTCGACGATAGAGCAATAAAATTTGGGCCTATCGTCGATTAGAAACCTGCTATCCAAGGGTAGCGGTCAAATATTTCCCCCTAACTATTTTCTATTGCAAGTACTGTAAAAATGATGTTGCAATTAGGAAATAAATGACGATACTAACCATGTCGTTCAGCGTGGTTATAAAAGGTCCTGAAGCAACGGCCGGATCAATATTTAATTTGTTAATAATAATTGGAATGACACAACCAATGAAGGTCGCAAATCCTAATGCGAGAAAAACCGAGCCGCCGACGATAAATGCCAGTGGCCAATTTCCGTTATAGAAAATCGGAATGACGATAAGCAAAACCGCAGCCGAGCAAATACCGATCATGAACCCTGCAGATAATTCCCGTAAAATAATTTTCCAGACACCTTTTTTCACTTCGTCATTTGAAATACTTCTAACAATGACTGCTAGTGTCTGTGTCCCCGTGTTTCCTGCAGCACCCATCACTAAAGGAATAAACGCAGATAACATCACAACTTCTTGTAACGTACTTTCGAAAAAGCTAATGATCTGTGCTGTAATCATCCCAATCAGCAATAATCCCATAATCCACGGCGCTCTTTTTTTCGCAGCAATCAACGCAGATATTTCAATACCTAATGCGCCTCTGGATGCAGCGAATTCACCTAAGTCTTCTGTCGCTTCTTCTTCTACGACATCCATAATTTCGTCGACCATAATAATTCCTAATAAATGACGATCATCATCAACAACAGGAATTGCAATTAAATCATAGTCTTTCGTCAGTTTCGCAATATCTTCCTGATCTTTGTCTTGCACAACTTGTATGACTTCTTCTTTCATAATCTCTTCTAACGTCTTCGTAGATTCACTCGCCAACAAATGACGAAGCGAAACTACGCCTACTAATTGGTGTTCATCATTTTCCACATAAACATAGTAAATTGTCTCCGCTTCATCAGCAAACGCTCGCAATTTTTCGATTGCTTGCTCAATAGTCAACCCCTTATTTAACGAAACAAACTCTGTTGTCATCAACGCTCCAGCTGTACCTTCCTCATGTTTCATCAGCTGCATTGTTGTCCGTGCTTGTTCAGCATCCATTTGATCAATCGATTGATGAATAACATCCTCTGGCAAACGATTAAATAAATCGGCTAATCGATTCGTTGACATCGCTGAAAAAACTTCAGCCTGGTAGGTTTCATCTAACTCTTGAATCTTTTCTACTTGATCCTTCACTTTCAATTTTTGAAATATCTCAGCAAATTCCTTAGCTGATAAAGATTCATAAACCTTTTTTCGTAAGGAAGGATTTTGTAATTGCTCAAACCAGGTCATCTGATTATATGGATGCAAACGTAATAATTCATGCCTAAATGACTCAATATCGTCTTTTTGAAGATATTCATCCAATTTTTTATAAGAACGATGTGCCGAAATCGCACTTAATAATAGAAACATAACGGTTCACCTCAATAATACAATCTATCTATTGGATTACCCGAAGTTATGCAGTTTGAACCTCTAACAGAATGAACATGTTAGAATAAAAGAAACAAAAACTAGGAGTATTTCGATGAAATTACACTATTTATTGGCCGTCGGCTTAGGAGGCGCTTTAGGAAGCGGCTTTCGGTACATGATCGCCCGCTTACTTGCTGACACACCATCCATAGCAACATTTAGCGTCAATATCCTGGGAAGCTTCCTATTAGGAGCAATCGTAGCCTACTTCATCACACATCCAGAAAAGTACATCTTCCAATTATTATTAGGGACTGGGTTTTGTGGTGGATTTACAACAATGTCTACAGTAGCCTTCGATTTTTTCACGTTCATTGATAGCGAGCAATATACTTACTTGGTCACTTACGCATCAGCAACCTTAATTGGAGGAATACTCGCAGCACTCAGTGGATTTATTTGGATGGAAAAGAAGGTGACAAAATGATTCACGTCATGATCGGTGGAGCATTCGGTGCGATCACTCGATATGTGCTCTCTCTATTATTTTCTAAAACAAATGTATTTCCTTGGGGAACACTCACTATCAATTTAATTGGATCTTTTTTATTAGGAATCGTAATCGCCGCCATGTCGAGTGGGCCAAATACTCTCTTACTTGGCACTGGTTTTCTCGGAGCCTTCACAACTTTCTCGACGTTCAGCGTTGAAACAGTGGACATGCTTCGTGGGAAAAAATATCTAACTGCGGCCTTTTATATCGCGAGCAGCTTTATTGGAATAGGCATCTGTTTTTCAATTGGATATGTGTTGGTTGGGTAAAAAACGATTGTCTATTCAACTGAATACACCTCTCGCTTTATGAATCAATAGTCGCGCGGTTTCTCTTCGACCGAAGCTACTTTTATGAACTCCATTCGGGCGTTGAGACCGCTTCTCGACGACCTTTCGTGCTGATTTGGCACTCATTCGGGCGTTGATCGTCCAAATATCTCCATTTTCACACATAAAAAAATCCGCTCCCTTAAACGGAACGGATTTTTTACTCATTTATTCTTCTTTTTCATCTGCATAAATTCTACCGAATACCATTTCGTATCCTTCACTGCCGTAATTCAAGCTTCGTTTTACGCGTGAAATCGTCGCCGTTGAGGCATTCGTTTCTTCCTCAATTCGTTGGTACGTGTGGCCTTCACGAAGCATCCGAGCGACATCCATTCGTTGTGCGAGTGCTTGGATTTCATTGACCGTTGCTACATCGTCAAAGAACTTATAACATTCTTCAACGTCTTTCAATGCAAGAATTCCTTTGAAAAACTGATCCAATTCTTTCCCGCGCAATTTATCGATTTGCATGTAAAACCCTCCTCCAGGTTTTTTCTTGTCCATTCTTTGTTGTTTATTGAATCGTTACTTTCTCTTCAATGCCTAGTGGGATCACGTTGATCCATGTTTTACCGGGAACTAATTTTGCTTCTTTCCCGTCTACAAATGGGAGCATTAGTCCATCGACATTTTTCCATTCAATTTCTTTTGCTACACCATTTTGGATCAAGTATCCTTTTCCACCCGATTCGCGGTCAATGTCCCGGCGTAATGCCTTATCAATGACCTCATGGTGTGTTTCGTATATTAAAACATTTGCGTAATGAAGCTGTTCTTCTGTGTTTAAATCGGTAGATGGCTGTCCATCGGCAAAACGTGCATACGTATTCGTCGCTTCATCATATCCATAGGAAACACTTAAGTTACTGAAATAATCAATCGTTATGTCTGTTGCTGGTGAACCATCAACTTCGCTCAGCTCATCTTCTTCATAAAAACCGAGCCAGTCATGCTCTTTTTCTGTCTCTATATTATTCCGTTTTGCGACTTCATAAGCATTTTCCAATAACGCATACGAATTATGTGGGGCTCTTCGGAAGGATTCCCGTTTGAACAAAAATCCGTCGTCGTCATAATAAGCTCCATTCAAATTATCCACCCAACCGGCACGTAAATCTTCTTCAATGAAATTTGCTGCGCCATGATAAATGTACAACGCTTCGTGTGCTTTGGCCGTCTCTATATAGTAAGAGCGCGCGCTTCGTACAGGTCCAACCGCTTCTGGTAATTGACTTTGAAATATTGCCAGAAAGCGAGTAATCGGTCCTTCAGCCAAAAATTCATATACAACATCAGCATCAATCAACCCTGTTTGCGGTCTAGCTTTTGAGTGATTATTAATCATCACCGCCAACGCACGATTCGTCACTTCTTCCTCAGATTCTTCTCCGGTCAATGGATAAGTGTATTGAGGTTTCGTTTCAATTTCTTCATTTTCATTCTCGGTAGATTCGTCATCCGTTTGATTTTGTTCCGTTTCAGCCGGTTCCTCGCTCGTTTCTTCATCGTTGCTACAAGCGGAGGTGACTACCAAAATCATTAATAAAGTAAAAATAACGTAATACTTTCTCATCGTTTCCCCACTACCTTTTAATTGAAATTTGCATTAACGCATAATCGACGGGAACAAGACTTCTTTTTTCATGACATCAATAATTCCTGATGGTGTAATTCGGATATAGGGCAAATGTGTCGATGATAAAAATAACAATGTATAGACAGGATCGCCAAATGTATAACCGAATTCTTGTAACAGCTTTTTCAATTCTCTCTCTTTTTCAATAACGTCTTCCATCTTTAAGTTTGCCATAACACCTTGTAACCGTAAAGGTAGTTCGAAAATGATTTCACCTTTATGTGCAAGAACAATGCCTCCACCTAGCTCCTTCATTCGTTGGAATGCAAGCTGGATATCGCTCTTTTTCTTACCGAGCAAAATGACATCTCCTGTATTGGAATAGGAGCTCGCAAGTCCACCGAGAGAATCGGTAAACCCTTTTATATAGGTAGATGTTAACCATTTTCCTTCCTTATCCATCAAAAGTACATACGCTTCGTTATTTGAACGGGACAGTAAATTTTTATTCGATTCCGTTTTGACGGCATAAGGCTTCAACAATACATCACTCATCATTTCCATACCAAACGGCATCGAAATATGTAAGTCGTCTGCATCAGGCTCCCAATCCAATTTCAACGGTTTGAAATCATAGGCTGGCCAATCGACTGGCTTCATGTAATCGCTCGCTGTTTCTCCATTTCGGACAATCCATTTTCCTTTCGCCATAACGGAAGTAGGTATTGGATTCTCTTTTGAAGAAAGGAAATTGATGTGCGCTGTGCGACCCGGCGCAATACTTCCAAGACGATGCTCTAAATTAAAATATTTTGCCGCATTGATTGAGCCAATAGCATACGCCTCTTCAACGGGAACCCCTTCTTCAATCGCTATTTCGATACAGCGTTCAATCATTCCTTCTTCTTCGTAAAAAGTAGGGGTTGCTCCATCGGTTGTGAACATCATATAATCCCAAACCTTCACATCGTAAGCCGTAAGCTCCTTTAGTATATTTCTCAAGTCCGGCCGAATGGAAGAATGGCGAATCGCTGCGTAATAACCCAACTGCAAACGTAAATACAATTCTTTCGCAGAAATCGATTCGTGGTCGCCATCCGCGCCAAGCAATTTCATTTTTGACAAGGTTCGGATGGAAGCGCCTGGGAAATGACCTTCCACGGACTTACGAAGCCGCTTCGTCTCCTGCATCCAATATAGAGATAAGTCATCTTCTTTTAAAATTTCAGGCCAATTCGTCAGTTCGCCCCCTTGAATGACAGCTTCATGATTGAGCCAATCCAATACTTCTTCATTATCTAAAAATTCTTCCTCTTCCCGGAGTGCAGATTGCGAATCGAATCGAGCCCACCAGAAAAGAGAAGCAGGTATATCTTGTAGACTATCAATAAAAGAAAACGCTTTCTTTTTTTCCAATAATAAAAGAAGCATCAAGTTGTCATTAACAAGTGTTGTCGTTCCTTTTTTCAATGCATACTCCGCCAAGGAATGGGGATTATATAACTGGTATGGATGTGAATGAGGCTCAACATAACCAGGAACAAGGTATTCTCCGGAGCAATCGACCAATTCAGTGTTTGTCATTTTCTTCGGCATGTCTTCGCCGACAAACACAATGCGATCCTCATAGATCCAAATATTTGCTGTTTGCCACTTTTTTATATAGACATTTAAGAAAGTCGCATTTTTTAAAACGATCGTCGGTGAAATTTTTCCGTCAATAATAGCAACATGTTCTCTTAGCTGCTTGTTGCGCCAACGATATAAATGTTCTTGCATGTTCAGTCCTCCATTTATCTCTGTATAGTCTATATTTTAATGCATTAAATCTGTAAAGGGAAGGAAAAAGTCGTGAGAAAACAAAATATCGGAACGGTTAGTGCGTTTGTCCGGACAAGCATCGGACTATGCGGTTTAGCAGTAGGGTCAGCGAGGCTTTCACGTCGTCCTTTAACAATCGGAAACCTTTTGTTAGTCGAGTTATCAGCGCTAATCGCTGCTGAAGGTATGACAAAATATTGCCCGACAAAGGAGCTATTCGACCCGCAGAGGTTTTTACACAAACCTTATTTAAATGAATGATCGATTTAAGGTTATCAAAAATTTCCAACAAACGAAAGGTTCAAAAGGGAATTATCCACTTTTGAACCTCGTTATTTTTCTATCGCCTCAAAGATGATCTCTTGACTAATCGGTACGCGTTCACCGTTTTTCTTCTCCTCAAAAACGGGTTTTTCCATCCGTCTGATTGGCCGATATCCGTCTTTTGCCATTTGATCTAAACACACATCGATCGAGTCAAAGTCACTCACTCTGTACTTTTTCTTCTTCACGCTGTAATCGACTCCCTTTTACTTTCTTCACCCAGAAGCCACCGTGGATTTGACGTGGTTCATATGCAATGATAAACGCTTTTGGATCGATTTCCTTAACCGCTTCGTACAACATTAATTCGTAACGGCGTGGTGTTAACACCTGTAATGCCAAGCGATCACCGTCCATTCCATATGCATACCAACTCGTCACCCCGTAACCTTTTGCACGAAGCTTACGAGTAAATGGAATGTCTGGGTTAGAGGAAATAACGTTTACCGTAATATACCCAATCGCCAGCTTCTCTTCAATTCTCATTCCAACAATGACACCAATCCCAAAGCCGAGTGCATAAGCAATGACGTTTTGGATTTCACCTAGGTTGTCCAAGACAAGTCCTAAGCCTACTACATAAACGGTTATTTCAAAAACGCCAATGGTAGCTGCAATATATTTTTTCCCTTTTAAGGTAAAAATCATCCGTCCGGTCAATAAAGATACGTATACAATATTTACCACTAGGATAATTGTTACCATGACAAGGCTAGATTCAAGCAACGCCAAGTCTCCTCTCAAATGAATATACTTTTATGTTCAGTCTTCCCTTAATTGAACTGAGCAATCACTATTAACTATATGAGTAGTCAGCATATTTTACCCAATCAATTCTTATGTATTTTAATACCAATTGAGAGCTTAGGTCAACTGTCGACAGTTGAACGAGATAATGTTCTTATTGTATCCAATGGATTGAATACTGTCCTGCCTTACCAAGCAATCAAAAAGCCCCCATCAACTGTTGATCATCCAGTCGATCGGGGCTCTCTTATTTCAGAAAATAAATTAGGATAAAAACATAAAGTATAAGAAGAAAATAACACCTAACACATACATCAATGGGTGAATTTCTTTGTATCGGCCTTTGACAAGCATCGTAATCGGATAGAAAATGAATCCAATCGCAATACCTGTTGCAATACTATTGGTTAAAGGCATCATGAGGACGGTCAAGAAAGCTGGAACAGCAATCTCGAATTTATCCCATTCAATCTCTTTTAAATTGGCTACCATCAAAACACCAACGATAATCAGTGCTGGTGCAGTCACTTCCGATGTCACCACACTAAGCAATGGTGAGAAGAATAGAGCGAGCAAGAACAATCCCGCTGTGACGACAGATGCAAACCCTGTTCGACCACCTGCACCGACACCTGTTGTCGATTCAACAAATGACGTCGTCGTTGACGTACCTAAAATCGCCCCACTGACAGTCGCTGCAGAGTCCGAGAAAAGAGCTTTCCCTGCACGTGGGAGCTTCCCGTCTTTCATCAAACCACCCTGTGTCGCAACCGCCACTAATGTTCCTGCTGTGTCAAAGAAATCAACGAACAAGAACGTTAAAATGACGACCAACATATCCATCGTAAAAATTTCACCGAAATGACTAAGTGCTGCACCGAATGTTGGCGCTAAGCTTGGTACACTACCAACAACATCATTTACACCAGTTGGTACAGTGATCAAACCGACGACCATTCCGGCAATGGCCGTAATGATCATTCCGTAAAAAACGCCACCTTTGAAATTTGCCGCTAACAATATAACAGTGACGAACACACCAAAGATTGTCAGTAAGATACTTGGATTGGTTAAATCACCGAGGGCGACCAATGTTGCATCGTCAGCCTGAATAATTCCAACGTTTTTCAAGCCGATGAATGCGATAAACAAACCGATACCAGCACCAACAGCGAGCTTTAAATTATTTGGAATGGCATCGATGACTTTCTCGCGTATTCCAGTCAATGTCAATACGATAAAAATCAGACCTGAAGCGAGTACTCCGGCCAAAGCCGTTTCCCAAGGAATCCCCATTCCTACAACTACACTATAAGAAAAGAATGCATTCAGACCCATACCCGGCGCTAAAGCGATAGGATATTTGGCAAGCAAACCCATAATTAACGTACCAATCGCACCTGCTAAAGCTGTTGCTACAAATACAGCCTCAGGGTCCATTCCTTCGACTCCCTCGACGTCACTCAAGCTGAGGACAGCAGGGTTAACGAATAAAATGTATGCCATCGCAAGAAAAGTAGTCAAACCTGCCATGGATTCCGTCCGATAATTTGTTCCTAACTCTTCAAAACGAAAATACTTTTTCATAGCAATTTCCCCCTCGATCACTTGAAACACCACGACTATCCAAGAAATAACTCTCTTAGAATAGCAAAAGCACCCTTGGTCATTTCCAAGAGTGCTACGAGGAAGATTGCAAACATACCATAAGCTTGGTCAAATCATAACGAACCATCGCTTTGGCTATTGACAATCACTCGTAGTCAGACCATTTACGGTGGTCTGGTAGAAACTCTTGGGCCATATCCCCAATATTATACGAAGTGTTCAAGTTTAATTTTATTTTACATCTCTACTTTACAAACTCTTACACGATTCGTCAAGAGGGAATTTCACGTATATTTTTTCCATTCGCTTTACCTTATGCAAATCTTTATAGCCAAAAGCCGAATGAATTATGCAAATCACTCTTATTTAGCAAGCAAATTACGAACAATACGCGACCATAACTGGTTGATTCTCTCTCGCTCACTTTCCAGGTTCTCTTCCCGGTAAACAGCCCGTTCGTAGTAACTGGTCAGCTCAGACATATCTGCGTTTCCAGTCAATCGGTCGACTTTCTTGGAGAATTCTCGTAATGTCTGACCGTTTTCTACGGCATATCCTTCTTTTTCTAATAGCTTCAATAAGAAACCATAAGCATCTGTGAACGATTCCTGATCATGATTCCGTTGTAATTTGTTTTTCTTCCAATAGGACATGAGGCGGAAGCGATAGCGCACAATCACCCAAATGATTAACGCAGCAATCGCAATGACAATGCCCCATTTCAGCAAGGTATAACCGGAAACATCGGATGCTGATTCAACATTTTCACGACCACTTTCTTCTTCTGGCTGTTGTTCTTCAGGACCTTCATCCAATTCAGGTTCAGGGAGTTCTTGTTCTTCTTGCTCCGTTGGTTCGTTCGTTTCCTCCAAACTTTCTGGCGACTCTTCTGCCATAAAATCGGTCTGGTTGGAGAATCCGACCGTCGGCTCAAAAGGCACCCAGCCGACATCAGGAAAAAAAACTTCCACCCATGAGTGAGCGTTATTATTTTGCACTTCATACGTCGTTAAGTCTTCACCTTCCGCCAGGTCTGTCTGTTGGGTCACTTCTCCACCCGTAAAGCCTTTGACCCATCTAGATGGAATCCCGGCTGAACGGAGCATTGCAACCATCGATGTTGAGTAGTGGTCACAATAGCCTCTTTGTGTTTCAAATAAAAATTGATCGACAAAATCTTGGTCGTCATCAGGAACTGGGACATCCTTCGTTTCATAAACGTATCCATTACGAGAAAAATACTGTTCGATGGCTTTCGCTTGCTCATAGCGATTTTCTTTCCCTGCAATGATCTCCTCTGTCAATTCGTATACACGGTCGGGTAATGTATCCGGCAATTGTAGGTATGGCTCTGGCACACCATGCATCTTAGGCACTTGTTTCTGCATCTGCTCGAGAGGGAACTTCGGTTGCTCCACATGCAAATTGTATGGCTCCCCTGGCAGGTTATCTGGGCTTTTGACTTCCCCAGTCACTGGATTGTATTCGACTTGCAAATCTCTAAAAGATGCTGTTCCATAACGATACGGCAGTTTATTTAAATTGCCTGGTTCGACCAACTGAATACTAGATTGACCGGATTCTCTTGTAACCGTTGTCGAGTATGCTTCCAACGCGAGCATTTCTCCCGGAATTCCCGTAGCGAATTCACCTTCGACCGTTCGCTCCCAGCCCTTTCCGGTATATCGATCCTTTGTTTCGACTTTCCAATATTGGCTCGATTCAGCAGTTGCATAGAACACGGTCGTATCATCAGCAATAAATCCGCCACCTAATTGTTCGTCATTCTCTCCATATCCAATCCGTTGTACCTTGTCTTGAAAGCCAATCCCACTGAAACCTTCCTCAGCCGTTCCTTGTAAAAAAGGAACCGGGTCAGGCCACTGGGGACTAAACTTCGGTGCAACATACCCGATTGATGTTCCGGCAATAATCACGAAGATCAAAGGCGTCAACCATTTCAGGAGTACACGAAACGATTGAAGCCGTAATCTTTCCGCTTCAGCCAATTTAAATAAATGACTGATGCCTAATACACCGACCCCGATGACAAACGAACGCACAATTGGCCAAACAGCACTATATTCTGTAAATGTATCCAAAACCGTTAAATAAACAAATGTAAATACGATAAATGATAATGGCTTTTTGACAATCGCAAACCAATAATAAAGTAAATAACTTAACATCCATAATAGAATCAAAAATAGAAGTGTTCGAAACGGCGCCGTAAATTCCATCCAACTCCGATTGGAAAGCCTCTCGGTATTGATGCTTAGATCAGCGAAAAATTGTTGCATCCACGACGTTGACATAAAACGCGCATCAAAAAACAGAACATCCATGACGACGAGCAGTCCGAACAATTTAAGCGGTGAACGAACCCATGCCGGCATAGCGACCGCCGTCAACAAAAAACAGTAAGCGACGAATAGATAAAACACATGAACGTAATCCGTGTCCGTTACGATTTCAAGTGGGATAATCCATTCGAATAATAAAAGCATACTGCCGATATATAATAAAATACTTACCCACGGGTGGGCCGGATTTCCGTTCAAACGCATTACGTGTTCACCTCGATAATCTCACTCGTCAAATGATCTTCAGAGAGCCATTGGAAACCAGCAATACTCTGTTCCAAACGATTGATGACGGCTTGCTCTTGATTCGTCAGCTGTTTATTCCCTGCAATAAATAAAAACAAAACGTCTCTTGCTTGCTGACTTAAGCGCAAGACCGATTCTCCAATTTGTTGGTTTAATTCTGCTGATACGATGATCAGATTACGATCAGCCGCACGTAACGACGCTTCCTTGATCAATTGCTCTTCAAATGAACTCGATTGCAATGGTTGGATTGTTGACAATAATTGAATGAGTTGTTCATCGGACCGCCTGCGATTCGACAACATTAATTCTTCTTGGACAGCACCCGCATGGATAAATTGAACATTCCCATACAAATTTAATGAGTGTCGCGCCAACGATTGAGACAGCTCGATGGCCGCTTCGAAAGCAAGCCAACGATCCGTATCTTCTATGGCCCCATTCAACAGCACTGTTACGTCTTTATTTTTTTCTTGCTCAAACTCTTTTGTGACAAGTCGCTGTTTTTTAGCAGTCGTCTTCCAGTCCACCCAGGAAAAACGATCGCCAGGGGCATAATCTCGTACACCCGAAACAACATTTGTGTGCCTCACTTGAGGTAAAAACGCTGACTGCCTTCCTTCATCAAACGCAGACATTCCACTGGATAGCTTGGTCGTTCGATTCCATGCTCGCATATGAATATCGTTTTGAACCTCAATCTCTTTTCGCTTCTTAATGATTCCCAAAAAATCTCCTGTCACAATTTTTACGGTATTGAATGTATGTCTTCCACGCGGTACATGATCGAGCATGTATTGGTAGGTTAATTTTCGCTTGAACCACGGAAATAGAATGGTTTTTTTCGCTTCCCGGTTCATCAATACATTCGGTCTGCTTAAAAATAAATACTTTTTCGCACGTGTATCTTTCCAATTCAGACTTTCAGGCAATGGATCCTCGATTATTAAATAAAAGATCGGCAATGGCAAAAAGCGTCTTAACGTCACTTCCACTTGAATGTCTTGTCCTGCCTCTCCATATTTCGGAGAAAATTGACGTTCAGCTTTAAACGAACTCAATGGATAAAGTGTTAAAAATAACGAATAAAGGAATACGGGGAGAAAGCCAAAAAATAAAAACCAGCTGACAAACCCGCCTTGAAACATGGCATAGGAAAAAAGAAGACCAGCGAGAACTAAAACAAAAATAAATCGAAAAAAAGTACGGATCGAAGCAATCATCTTAACCACGTTCCATCGGTATTCGAGTTTTATTTGCAATCTCATCTAAAATCGAAGCAACCGTGCGCCCTTCAAACCTTGCTTCTGAACTGACGAGCAAGCGGTGAATCAAGACATGATGCAGCATCCACTTCACATCATCTGGAACGACATAATCCCTACCTTGAATAAACGCATAACTTTTTGAAGCACGCATCAAGGAGATCGAAGCACGCGGACTCGCTCCTAGTTCAAGCATTGGATGTTCTCTTGTTTGATGAACCAATTTCACAATGTATTCCTTGATCGCATTACTGGCATGAACTTCTGTTACTTGTTGTTGCAAATCAATGACTTCTTCCTGTGTCATAACCGCTTGAATTTTATCGACAGGGTGAACGGAAGTCGTACGCCCGAGCATATCAATTTCTTCTTGCTCTGTCGGGTAACCCAGTTTTAATTTAATCAAGAAACGATCCAACTGAGCTTCTGGCAAAGAGTACGTCCCTTCATATTCAATCGGGTTTTGTGTCGCCATGACAAAAAACGGCTGCTTCAACGCCATCGTTTGGCCATCAACCGTAATATTACGCTCCTCCATACTTTCCAATAAAGCGGACTGAGTCTTCGGTGAGGTACGGTTAATTTCATCCGCTAAAACAATGTTTCCGAAAATCGGTCCTGGCAAAAATTCAAATGTCATTTCCTTCTGATTATAGACAGAAGCTCCCGTCACATCGGAAGGTAATAGATCCGGCGTAAATTGAATTCTTTTAAAGTCCAAATCCAATGACTTTGCTAGCGCCCGCACAAGCATCGTCTTTCCGACTCCCGGCACATCCTCCAATAACACATGTCCTCCAGCAAGCAAAGCAACAATCGTCAGCTCAATCGTATCTCGCTTACCGACAATTACTTTTTCCATATTCGTCAACAGCTCTTCTATTTTTGAATGCTGCGTCACAATCGATCGCTCCATCCCCGGTTCTCCTCCTTCAAATCTTTCAATGACAAATCTACTTTCAGCGTTAGCGTATTTTACGCAAAATATACGCGTAAACTACTAATCTATCAGATGAACGGTTATATACCATTCAACAGAATGACAGTATCAATGTAATATTCGTTTAACTACTTTCCATTTTACCAATAATTCCGACATTTTACCCTACAAATTACACGACAAGCTCTTTTAGGCTGATTTTATATAAATCATCATGATTATGCTTAACTCTTATAAACAAACTCTCTTAAATGTTAACAGAAAATAGAACGACTAGGAAACGGCACCTGCGCGTTTCTGTGTTTAGCATATAAAAAAATGAGGTAAACAATAACAAACAAGAGTTATGAGGTGATTTGATGAGTAAAGATCACAAACCTACAAATAGAAAACGCGATTCTGTCTATGATGAAAAACGGACACCTTTAGATGGAATGAAAGAACAACAACACACGGATGATATACCAATGGAAGATTTGAAGATTGATGAGTTAAAAAATCGTGACGGAGCTGGCTACCAGGAAACATCACAGTCAGAGAGAAAATGGGAAGAAAAAGATAATAAAAAACATGATGAGATCGACTAATCCAGCTGGCTTTAAGCCAGCTTTTTTTATGTTGGAATTTATCTTTATTTACATAATAATGAAGGAATTTTACAATATATGCAGAATAACTACTATTAAATAGATTTTGAGGGGGGAGATTGGATGTCAGCTTATTATTACCTTGAAGAACCTCATCCAACAGGAATATTCACAATCCATACAGATGACTGTGCAATCGTTTCACCCACTGACTCGAAAGTTTTTATCGGAAAATTTGATGACTGTCAACTAGCAATCAAGAAAGTCACTCTCGAACATCCCTATCGCATCTTCGACGGTTGTTCTTACTGTTGCCCAAGTTGCCAGAATTGGTGACATAATCGAACTCAATTATTCAGTAGACAACTTTAACCCATAGAAAGCTAGTTTGAATAAGTCAGACCCTTTTGACTAGCTGCATGAACTTCTATTTACTTCTCTTTCTGCAAAGATTGATCAGCCGACCATTCAGATAAAGAACCATCTTATACCGTAACGATTACGACATACCTGAAAAAGCCCCTTTTAAATGAAATCATTCTTTTAAATTTTTTTGCCATACGGTTGGTGAATAAGGAAAATCATATGACGCTCGTTTGAAAGGCTCATATATTCTTCTTTTGGTCGTATATATCGAATGGTTCGGACCATATTTTCTCAGATTGGTAACATAAGTTATAGTGCAGGGCGCATATATAAGCTACATGGCACATATTTTGCCAAAAAGGGTCCAAATCGTGTCGGATTTTATTGTAAGTTACGACTTGAATGCTAAATTGTAGTAAGAATTTCTGTGGAATGAAGTTTGTATGTTCGTTTTAAATTTTTTCATCTAGGACGATGTTTGCGTAGGTTAAACTTGGAGATCATAGCATACGGTGAGAAATAAAAGACTCGTAGTATTGATAGCTGTTTTGATCTTATAGAACCCTTTTTTTCAATCGGAAAATATCCTCATCATGATCGATTATTTTTTCTTGAATATATTCTACTTTTTCAGTTAGTCGATCAATTTTATCCGTAACAACACCATGATTTTTGTCCACTTTTTCTTCTAAACGTTCCATATGTTGTTCAAGATTGTCCACACGCTGTTCAAGACTATCCATGCGCTGTTCAAGACTGTCCATGCGTTGCTCAAGACTGTCCATGCGCTGTTCAAGCTTGTCTAAGCGTAAATTTATTCTTTCTTCCACACCATCAACTTTGTCTGACAGTTCATGAATCGCTTGAATAATCATATTGAATTCACTTTTTTCCATTGTAGCTCCTCCTTTGATTTAATGATAAATCTATTATACTAAGATTTTATCGGAAAAGGAAGTGAGTTTGTATTCTCATTAACAGAGGAAGAAACAATCGGATGATTGCAGGAATATAGTACAGAGGAACCTTATACGTTTTCAGAGAACAACTTTAATCAATTCTTGAGATATATTCGATCAGAGAAAATGAGAGTTACACTATTTTTAATCATTGTTCATGGCTACACAAAAGAAGCTGTTGCTCAAGCCCAAAAATTAAAAGCCTTTTCTGAGCAAGATACAGATGTCGCATTAATTAAAGCTTCCGATTTAGTCTATGTCGCGGAACAATGGAAAAATTATTCCGATCAGAAAAACCCAACGTTTAATCTGCAAGTATTTAATATGACTGGCGAGTTAACGAGAAGCATTTTGCTGAGCAGGATGGAATGGGCACTTAAAGGGACACAGAGGGTATAATACGTTAGATTATTTACAAAAATAAATATAAAGGGCTTCTCAATTGTTTTAAACCAACGAAGAGATACAAATACAAAACAATTAACATATCTACTTAAGCAATTATTTTACATTTAATTCCGTAAATACTAATTGATACGTACAGGTTATACATGCATTTAATTAAAAGTTGCCTTATAACAAACCTTATATATATAAAAATAACTCAGTCATTAATAGACTGAGTTATTTTTTATATAGTTTAATTATTTCAAGTTAATTTTAACTTTTTCAGTACCCCAAAATCCTGTTTGTGCTTCTAATACTGAGCTTGCCACATCAACATCAGCACCCACTTCAAATACAACTTTTCCAGTTTTCTCTAGACCAGGGTTTACCTGCTCTAAAAAGAAATCATCTTCATCAGTCATATTCATAATTACGTCTCCACTAGTATTAGGGTCATACTCTGTACCATTTGAATCAAGGAGTTTAAAGAAAGAACTATCGATAGTTACACTTTCTTTTTTATCGTTCTTGACTGTAACATCAACAATTACAAATTTCCCACTAGTTGTCGCTGGTTCAGTAAATTCATTTCCATCATTAATCTCTTCTTTTTCTTCAACACCATTAACTGTGAAGGAAAAATCACTTATTGTTGCAGTGTCCCCAATATTTGCCGTTTTTGTTTCATCTTTATTTTCTTCTTCACTTTCTTTCTTACCTTCATCTTTTTTATTGTCTTCGCTATCACTATTGGCCTCAGTGGACTCTTCTTCTGTAACTTCAACTTCGCCGTCTTCTTCACCATCACCGAAGAATAAACCAATAACGATGAGACCTACAATAATAATAGCTCCCCATTTAAATATTTTCTTCATTTTAATTACTCCCCCTATAGAATAACTGATTTTTTGCTTCTAAATTATACCATAAAAGGAGCATTCCTGTAATAAAAGAATTTAGCTAAAAATAAGCTTATACGGGATTACACAAAAATAGCCCTCCT
>NZ_VMHF01000027.1:0-14230 GCF_007559355.1 Allobacillus sp. SKP2-8
TCTGTTTTTAAAAATGCAATTCAAAACATTGGAGAAGTCTTTGTATTTTTAAAAAGAGCAATTATGAAATTGATTCTATTAATAAAAAAACTGATAAAGTTAAAAATGACATAAAAATCTTAAGAATTAATGAACCTTCCTTTAATGAAGTTCAAGCAAAACTATATGTCGAAGGTGCCATAACGCAGCAGCCGGTGCTCGTGTGGTGATGAAAGGTACAAATGCAGTAGTTTTAGATGCTAAACAAAATATAAATAATGTTTCTTACATGAAAAAACATTGGAAAGTCTTATTGGACCTACTAATAAATTTTGTAGAAAGTTGGTTTATATAATGTATAAACTCAATTTAATAGATATTGATTATCAATTAAATGGAAATAAAATATCCTTATCCGTTGAAAAGTTCAATTCTCTCAATAGTTGTGAATTGACTGTTACGTTTAACGGATTATTTCATAATACATCACCTAAGTGGGATGTTCCGAAAGAAGATCTTGATGGTTTTATAGACAGGTTAAAAATTATTCCTTCAAAAGACGAGGTACTCTCCTTTCACCCCATGATAGAACCAGGTTTAGAAGTTTACATTATAAATGACAACCCTCATTATAAAGATATGCTTAAAATGATTTTCGTACTCGATTCTGGTCTTCTTGGTACCAGTCGTGCCACAACATCCTCTGGTGATGCATTTTGTATTACTTTAAATAGCAATGAAATTGAAGAATTTTGTAGACAATATGATGAAAATATAAGATAAAATTTCAAAGTGATTAAACACTCTCAGGATAGAGCTATCAATATAGTTCTATCTTGTTTTATTGAGTAGAAGGAAGTTAATCACGGAAATAGCGACATACCAATTAAGTTAACGAACTCTTATAGCACTGGTTGGATCTAATCCATTTAAAGGTTCATCGAGTATCAAGAGTTGGGGTTATTCAAAATCGCCATGGTTACAATAAAGTAAATGATATTAAATCAGTTTTCTATATTAAATATAGAGAGGTAATTGCTTTTATAAATTTTAATTCTGATTATGTTATACTGAAATTGTAACAACTAACGATCTTAGAGGGGGATCTTTACCATGAAAAAAAGAGCAAATTTCTTATTCATTGAAAAGCAGGATGATGTGTATACAGTCAGTATGACACCAGAATTACAAGACGATATCGGAACGGTTGGATTCGTTGAATTCGTCGATGAAGACAATGTAAAGAAAGATGATCCAATTTTAAATTTAGAAGCTTCAAAAACGGTCTTGGAAGCTTATTCCCCGTTAACCGGAAAAGTTGTCGAGCGTAATGAAAAAGCGGTAAGCGAACCAGCGTTATTGAACTCTGCAAAAACGGAAGAAAATTGGTTAATTAAACTTTCCGATGTAGATGAAGCGGAATTTAACCAATTGGAAGACGCTTAAGAACTTATGTTGAATCAAGAAGATAGATTAGATTATTTGATTAGATATCTATTAGAAGAAAAACCAAATGGACAAGAGTTAGCACAGTCCGAACTTAACTCGATGGATGAAAAATTCGAGCTGTTTCGTGGCTTATGCAATATTCGTGAAGTCAAACCAGTTAGTGATGAATTCATCGAGGTCCAAGATGCTTTTTTAACTGAGTGGAATCATGACCGGAAGATTACTCGAATAGAAAGTTTGAAACCGCTTCAGCCTCAGATTTATTTGTGGAAGGGCGATATTACGACGCTTGCGGTGGACGCGATTGTGAATGCGGCGAATAGCCGGCTATTAGGGTGCACGCAAGCGAATCATGATTGCATCGATAACATCATTCATACGCGGGCTGGCGTTCAGTTGCGATTGGCATGCCATGAGATCATGACTAATCAAGGTCGGATGGAAGCGGCTGGGAAAGCAAAAATAACGGATGCGTACAATTTACCTTCCTCGTATGTCATTCATACGGTTGGCCCATTCATCGATGAACGCGGCGTTTCCCCAATAAAAGAACAACTGTTGGCATCGTGTTATTCGTCTTGCTTAAAGTTGGCTGATGAACAAGGACTGGATACGATTGCGTTTTGCTGTATCGCGACAGGTGAATTCAATTTTCCAAATGAGCGGGCAGCCGAGATTGCGATTCAAACGGTGGAAGAGTATCTATCAAAATATAAATCTAAATTAAACGTAATCTTTAATGTGTTTTCTGAAGAAGATCAATCAATATATGAAAACTTATTAGCGAACGAATAGGAGATTTTTATGCAAAAGCTTAACTCTTTTTGGCAAACATCGACACAAGATGCTTCTTTATCCCAAGCAGATCTTTTAACGCAACTGATTGACGAAGCCGAAGCGGTCGTCGTCGGAATCGGTGCGGGAATGTCTGCAGCGACGGGATTTACATATGTAGGGAAGCGATTCACGGATGCATTCCCTGATTTCATAGAAAAATATCGCTTCTTCGATATGCTGCAGGCGAGCCTGTTTGAATTTGAGGACCGAAGAGAATACTGGGCGTTTCAAAGTCGATTCTGTCTATTAAACTATTTTGACCAGCCTGTCGGACAAGCTTATGTTGATTTGAAGCAGATGTTGGCCGATAAAAACTATCATGTCATTACGACAAATGCGGATAATGCGTTTTACGCTGCAGAGTACGATATGGACAAAGTTTTCCGGATTCAAGGCGAATATGGCTTATGGCAGTGCACAAAACATTGTCACCAACAAACGTATCAAAATGAAGCATTGATTCGCGAGATGGCTGAGAAACAATCCGACATGAAAGTGCCGGAAGAGTTGGTACCGTACTGCCCGGAATGCGGCGCACCTCTTGAAGTGAATAAGCGGACAGAGGAGAAGGGGATGGTCGAAGATGGCCATTTCCACGAACAAAAAGAACGCTACGAACAATTTTTAGAAGAAAACAAAGATAAAAAGGTGCTTTATTTGGAAATTGGCGTGGGTCATACAACACCACAGTTCATCAAGCATCCTTTTTGGAAAATGACCGAGGAAAATGAAAAAGCGCTGTTTGTAACGATGAATCAAAAGCAATATTTTATTCCACATGCGATTCGTCCGCAAACGATTCAGTTGGATAATGATATTGCTGAGATTTTTCAAGAAGCAGCGAACAAGTAACTCACATTGGGGGATGACCGATGTATTTAATTGAACCGAAACGAAATGGTCAATGGGTGTATGATCCAGGCGTATCCATGGCCATTCAAGATTATGTGAAGGATCATATTTTCTTGGATGATGATGTGATGTTTCCTTATATGATGGATCCTGTCGTCCAAATTGGGAAATACCAAAATGCGTATGAGGAAGTCAATCAACCGTATATGGACGATCATGGCATTAAAATCGTTCGCCGAGTGACAGGTGGCGGGGCGGTTTATCTCGATGATCGAAATATGAGCTTTTGTTTCTTGATTGACGTGAATCAATCAAATGATATTTTCGGGAATTACAAACGATTATACGAACCTGTGATTGAGGCATTGAAAAAACTAGGTGTCGATGAAAACTTGCTTGAACAAAAGGGACGAAATGATTTAGTCCTTGATGGCAAAAAAATATCCGGCGCAGCGATGACTGTTGAAAAGGGACGCGTTTATGCGGGCTATTCATTGTTAACGGATCCCAACTATGAGGCGATGGTGTCTGCGTTGAATCCAAACATGAAAAAGCTCGAATCCCATGCTATTCAATCAGTACGTAGTCGCGTTGGCTCCATTCGCCCTTACTTAGCACCGGAATATCAGAACATGACCGTTTGGGAGTTTACTGATTATATGCTTTGTGAGCTGTTAGGCATTGATGATGTCAGTGAGGCGAAGCGCTACGAATTAACGAAGGAAGACTGGGCGAATATCGATCAGTTAACCGCTGAAAAATATCATAATTGGGACTGGAATTATGGACGCTTCCAGCAATTTGAATATAAGATGACCGAGCGCTTCCCGGTTGGAACCATAACTGTAGGTTTGGTTGTGAAGCAAGGTAAAATAGCTGACGTACAAATTACCGGTGATTTTTTCGGGAAAAAAGATACGAAAGAAATCGAAGCTGCGTTAAAGGGTGTCCGTTTACGTAAGGCGGATGTTTTGGAAGCTCTACAGCCGTTTGATTTAAGTGATTACTTTGGAAACATTTCAACCGAAGAATTTGTCAGCTTTTTAATGAGTGAAAAAGTGCCAACAACATAAGAAAGAAGAATGCACATGGTACGATTAGGAATTTTAGATTATGCACAAATTGATGAAGGCAGTGATGCCAAGCAGGCATTGGAAAACTCAGTCGAGCTCGCACAGTTGGCTGAGTCGCTTGGGTTTCAACGATTTTGGATGGCTGAGCATCATAATGTGCCTGCTTTTGCCTGTAGCTCGCCAGAACTGATGATGATGCGGATTGCGAATGCGACTGATCGGATCCGCGTTGGCTCAGGTGGTGTGATGTTGCCGCATTATAGTCCGTATAAAGTTGCGGAAAATTTTCGCATGCTTGAAGCAGCTTACCCAGGGCGAATTGATTTAGGGATTGGCAACACGATCGGAACGAAAATTGTCAATCAAGCGTTGAATGAGAAAAAACAAGGAAAGCTCAACTATGAACAAAGCATCACTGATTTGAAAGTTTACTTCAATGACGATGCGAACGAAAGTCATCGTTTTAACGGAATTTCGGCGAACCCGGTAATCCCGACCGTGCCACAAATGTGGGTGTTATCGACAAGCGTCAAAAGTGCGAAGATGGCTGCTAAGTTAGGCATCGGTTATACGTTTGGCCTGTTTCCAGCACCAGGAACCGATAAATTTACAGTTGGTGTTAAAGCTGCCGAAACGTATCGAGCTGAATTTGAGCCGTCACCATTTATGCCGAAACCTAATGTTTCGATTGCACCTTTTGTTGTCATCGCCGAAACAAACGAAAAAGCGGAGGAGTACGCTGAAGCCTTGGATTTTTGGTTACTCGGAATAGACAACTTTAGTTATGTCAAACAATATCCGTCGGTGGAAACCGCGCGAGCATATAATTATTCGGATGAAGAAATGACGACGATCGAAGAAAATCGGACACGCATGATTGTAGGCGATCCAGCACGAGTTAAAGAACAGCTCGATCAATTGATTCGTGATTTTCAAGCCGATGAAGTACTGTTGATTCCGCTCATGCCAGGATTGGAAGTACGCAAACGAGCGATTGAGTTGTTGGCTGGGTTGTTTTGATTTAAAGAGAGCAAGAGAAAGTGAGTGCAGAGCTCATATTCCTCTTGCTCTTTTTATTTGGAAGATGGCTGATTTAGCGGATGGAACTGATTTTTCGACGGCTTGATTCGGTTTATCAACGGCTGCGAACGATTATTCGACGGCTTTCGCTCTTTTATCGGCGGTTTCACCCGTTTTATCGACGGCTCCAACTCTTTTTTCGACGGCTTCACCCGTTTGATCAGCGGCTCTAATTCTTTTACAGTAGTTGAATTCCTACCATCAAAAAAACAGGACAAAGGCCCATTCACCTTTGTCCGGTAGTAAAAATTGTTAAACTCTATCCCAAAATCGTTGCTTCGCGATTGCGTCGAGAAGGTCTTCCACAAAGTTGGTCGATTCGTCAGCGGATAAAACACCTGACAAATTATTTTCATCATTTGACGGGATGAAGGTCTTGGCTTCTTTCGACACTGCGATTGGTTTATAATGTTCGTACGTTTGTTGAATAAAGCTTTTCACGCCTTTATCGAACTTGTCTTGCTTTTTCGCTTCTCCACCTACGACATACAATCCGTCATAGAGAACAGGATGCGCAGTTGTAAAGGTTTGCTGTGGTTCTATTTCCATTCCGTTTGAGCCTTTTACGGGTGCAAGCGATTCACTGATCAAATCATAAAATACGTTATTTTCATCAAATGCTTTTAGGACCTCTTTTACCTCGCTATCCTGAAATCCATTGCCGATAATAATACCTATTTTTTGTGTTTCAGCAGAGAATGTTGAATTCATCATGCTGAGTGCAGGTGATGATCTCGACTCGGACACATGTGTACCAGATGGTGGATTGACACCTACTGCATTCGCGATTGCCGTCGCCATTTCGGTATCGACGTTTCCGAGTGTATCAACTACTTTTTGACGAATGGTTTTGTCTTTAACTTTTCCGATATGAAAGTTGAAGGAGTTGATCAGATCTTCTCTTTCTACAGTCGATAAGCTGTTCCAAAAGAGTCTGGCTTGAGAGAAATAGTCATTGAATGAATCGCTCGGTACTTCTCTCGTTTTTTCACCTTCGACTTTTTCAGGATAGTTGACATAGCCGCCTTCCTCAGCTGAAGCTTCAGCAGGTGTGTTATTTGCAACATCATTTTTCTGATAATGCACCATGTCGGAATCAATTCGGTGTCTTTGATAACCATCACGGTTATTGTAGTTTCTTTCTGCAATCGGTTTGTTGACAGGAATGTCATTAATATTGGCCGAGTTTTGGCGATACAGCTCTGTATCTCTATAGGCAAAAGCCCGACCTTGTAAGACAGGGTCGTTCGTAAAATCGATTCCAGGAACGACGCTTGCTGGGTCGAAAACGGATTGCTCTTCCTCTGCAAAGAAGTTGTCGACGAGTCGGTTCAACGTCATTTTTCCAATCGGCTGAACTGGAACGTCTTCTTCTGGCCATAGTTTCGTATCATCTAATATGTCAAAATCATAGTTAAACTCATTTTCCTCATCAATAAGCTGAACACCTAACTCATACTCTGGATAAGCGCCATTTTCAATCGCTCGAATGATGTCATGTCGGTGAAAATCCGGATCAACTCCACCGATGAGATTCGCTTCCTCCAACAGCAATGAATGAACACCAAGTTTTGGAGTCCATTTAAATCGAACGAACGTTGATTTTCCTTCCTCATTGATGAAGCGGAATGTATTGATCGGCCAGCCTGCCATTGTACGCCAGCTTCTTGGACGACCGCGCATCGACATTAACCACATGACCATATGTGTAGATTCTTGGTTACTGCTCATATAATCCCAGAAGTTATCATGGGCAACGGTTGCTTGAGGTACGTGCGATTTGGGATTTGGTTTGGCTGCGTGAGTAACGTCCATAAACTTCATCGCATCTGACAAAATAAACACTGGGAATTGTAGTGAAAGGGAGTCGTAGTTTCCTTCTTGTGTATAAAATTTCACCGCAAATCCTCGAATATCGACTGCTGTGTCCTTGGAACCTTTATTTCCTACAAAATTAGAAAAACGCACAAATACAGGCGTTTTCTGTCCTGCTTCCTGCAAGAAATCAGCTTTTGTAATATGTTTCATTGATTCATAGGTTTCAAATTCACCATAAACACCGAACCCTCTTGCGTGTACGACTTTCTCCGGAATTCGCTCTCTACTGAATTGGGTCTGTTTTTTATAAAAATGAAAGTCTTCAAATAGTAATGGACCACGCTTACCAGCTCTAAGTGACGTTCGGTCATTGGATACTTTGGCACCCGTATCGTCAGTCATCTTTTTATTCGAGCCGGTATTTTTTTGACGATACTGATTGAGTTGCTCCTGTTTTTCATTTTTCCCTTGTTGTTTGTTCCGATCTTGCTCTTTTCCCACTGTATCACCTCTTTGAAAGAATTTTTAATGCAAAATCTTCAGACGAATGACTGAAGACAACCAACAGATGAGTAGTTGGCAATCCATGGTATTCATTTTCCCAGGTGGGTGGAATATAAACCGAACGGTTGAGAAATAAGACTTTGTATTTATTAAAAAAACTGACCGGAAATCATATTCCAGTCAGTTTTAAATTTATGCTGCATCATCAAAAGATGGAGCGACTTGATCGACAACCAAGTTTTCTCTTCGATTTTTGTTTCCTTTCCAGAAAAAAGCTACCGTAATGATAACAGTCATGATCATTCCACCGGTATGCGCAGATTGATAGGATAAACCGAATCCTAAATTGCTATCGTATAAAATGTAAGTCAATACCATGTCGGTAATAAACAGAGCCGGGATCAGTGAGATGAAGAAATTTTTCTTCTTCACGAAAAGATACATTGTACCGATCCACAGGGCGAGTGCAGCAGTACCCTGGTTAGCGAATGAGAAATAGCGCCATAGAATATTGAAATCGATGGTTGTTAACCAGTACGAAATGAAGAACATCGGAACGGCGATTGCCAATCGTTTCACCATTTTCACCTGATTGATACTTAAATAATCTGCAATGATATTACGTGCTGCTCGGAATGCGGTATCGCCTGATGTAATCGGAAGGACAACTGCACCAAGAACAGCAATTGTTCCGCCGACAGCACCAAGTAATGTCATTGATACTTCATTCACGACAAGCGAAGCAGTTCCTTCATCAATTAACCCTTCTAGACTTTGACCATCGAATAGACTCATGGCAGCAGCTGCCCAGATCATTGCGATGACACCTTCAGCTACCATCATACCGTAAAAAATATAGCGTCCTTGTTTCTCGTTTTGTGTCGTCCGAGAAATCAATGGTGACTGTGTCGCATGGAATCCGGATAACGCGCCGCATGTGATCGTTAAGAATAGAATTGGGAAAATTGGTAGATCATTCGGATGCATATTGGCAACAGAGATTTCCGGAATCGAGTAATCTGAGAATAATAGTGCGACGCCAACACTAATGGTACCGATTAATAATACAGCACCGAGAAACGGATAAACTCTTCCAATGATTTTATCGATCGGCAAAACAGTAGATACAATATAATAAATAAAGATTGCTAGAATAATAACGAATAACGCAACGCGCCCATCAATTAAATTGTGTAAAAGAGAGGCAGGCGTCGTAACGAACACTGTCCCGACCAATAAAAGCAATAATAAGGCGAAAAAGTTTACTAAATGACGTGAAATTTTACCGAGAAATCTTCCGGCAAGGTCAGGAATATGAGCTCCTTTATTCCGTATAGAGATCATGCCAGTTAAATAATCGTGTACAGCTCCTGCAAAAATCGATCCTAAAACAATCCATAAAAAAGCTACGGGACCATATAGCGCACCCATGATCGGACCGAAAATCGGACCGGTGCCAGCAATATTCAATAACTGAATAAGCGCGTTTTTCTGTTTGTTCATCGGGACGTAATCGACACCATCACTGTTCGAATATGCCGGAGGTTGCCGGTCTCCCTCAATGCCAAAAACTTTCTCTACATATTTTCCGTACGTAAAATAAGCAATAATGAGTAATGCGATCGCTAGTAAAAATGTAATCAAAATAGTCACTCCTTGTATGTCTGGTTGGTTGTAAGCGATTACAATAAATATAAATATATCATATCAATAACTGACTAGACAATTAGCAATTTTACCTATATGTAAAATAGTTTGATCAAAAAAGTAGTAAAGAAGGGGGATAATCAGCAAGAGAACATGCATATAAAGGCAATCTCCTCTTGCTTTTTAGTAGATATATTTATTCTTTATTTTTGATAAATATCGAAAGAATGATGCCGGTCAGTGCAAGTAAGGCCATCACTAAAAATGCATAGGTTGTCCCCCAATAGGTGCCAACTCGATACGGTGCATCCATTGTTGCCGTCGTCACACTGATAATGGTCGTAAGCGCGACAATTCCAAACGTCATGGCAAATTGGCGTACTGTGTTAACGATCGCTGACCCGTGAGGAATATCGGCATCATTTAACGCATTCATTCCTAACGTCACTAAAGGCATGAGTGTTAAACCAAAGCCCATCATGAAAAAGCAGAAATAAATCATAATCCAAAACGGTGACTGGTCGATGCCAATGGTATTTAATAGAACGAGAGAGACAAATGTAAATGAGAAACCAATGATACTAATGATTTTTCCGCCATACCGGTCAAATAGATTTCCGGAAACGATCGTAATAACAGATAAAAGAATCGTACCAGGCACTAAGACAAAACCGGATAAGAATGCACTGGCGCCAAGAACATCCTGGGCAAACATCGGTAGAATGGTTTCCGCTGATAAAAGCAACATCATGTTGATGAAAATCAGAATCAATGCGAGACGAAAAGTCGAGTTTTTTATTAATCGAATGTTCAATACAGGTAATCGTAAATGCAATTGACGACGGATAAACAACATAATCGTTAACAGACCGATGATCATTGGAAAAATCACGAGCGGGTCGCCGAAGCCCGTTACGCTAATTCGGCTCATGCCAAAAATGAATACGGAAAATCCGATTGCTGAAAATGCAATCGAGAGAAAGTCCAATTTCTCTTCTTGGTTATCCAGTACATTTTTCATTTTAAACATAGCGAAAACGAGTACAATCCCAACAAGAGGCAATAATATCCAGTGCAGTGAGCGCCATCCAAAATAATCGATAACGATACCAGAAAGGGAAGGAGCCGAAGCAGGGGCAACATTGACGACTGCACCTAACAGGCCCATCGCGAATCCTCGTCGTTCATAGGGAAAAACTTTTAATAGAATTGTCTGAACTAATGGGAGTATAATCCCGGCACCAATCGCTTGAACGACTCTGGAGGCAACTAACATGCCAAAGTTCAGTGAATAACCGCCAATAATAAGGCCTACTACTAAGCAAGAGAGAGAAAAGACGACGAGGCTTTTGGCTGAGAATGTATTGGATAAGTAACCCGTTATTGGAATGAAAACAATGGTCGTGAGTAGAAAAGCGGTCGTGAGCCATTGAACTTGTGTGGCGTTTACTCCAAATTCATCCATAATTGTCGGGTAACCCGTTATTAATAAAAATTGATTAAACGTAAATAAAAACGCTGTTGCCATGATCACAACAACGACAGCTTTATGTTCGATTCTTTTTGTCATTCATGTTTGAACTCCCTTCAACGGCTAATAGATCAGTTTTATGTATTAAAATGAAACGCTCTTTTCCAACAATTAATTGTATTGTTTCATAGACTGTTCACTACGTCCAGATTATTTTTGGAGATACAATTGAATAAAAATACTATCGGAAAAAAGGCGGTTCATCCAATTGATATCGCAAGTATTTTTCAAGACGTTTCCATTGACTTAAATACCATATGGGGGTATGGTATAAGTATAAACGAAAAGGAAGTGGTGTAAAATGACTGATTTTTTACATGACAAACCAGCAAAACCTAGAACTCAAGATGAAAAGCAGGCGGTTATGAACCGTTTGAAACGAATAGAAGGCCAAGTGCGTGGCATTCAAAAGATGGTGGAAGAAGATCGGTACTGTATGGATATTTTAGTGCAGATTAGTGCTATTCAATCCGCATTAAAGAATGTCGGTTACTCAGTCACCGAGCGCCACATTAAACATTGTGTCAGTGATGCGATCAAGCAAGGTGAAGGGGAAGACACCATCGATGAGTTGCTGAGTGTCATGCGACAGTTTTCCAAATAAGGGGGGACAACAATGAGTGAAGTGAAACACGAAACGATCGGCGTAACCGGGATGACATGTGCGGCATGTTCGAACCGGGTTGAAAAAGTATTGAACAAAATGGATGGTGTTGAAGCTCAAGTAAACTTGACAACTGAAAAGGCATCCATTGACTATGATCCAGATAAAGCGTCTTTAGACGACATTACAAATAAAATTGAGCATATCGGTTACGGTGTACTCACCGAGAAAGTTGATTTAGATGTTTTCGGTATGACTTGTGCTGCGTGTTCGAACCGCATTGAGAAAGTGTTGAATAAACAAGACGGTGTCTCCGAAGCGTCCGTTAACTTAACGACTGAAAGCGCGATTGTCGAATATAACCCTGGCATGGTTGATGTCCAAAATTTAATTGAACGAATCCAGAAGCTCGGTTATGATGCGAAAACGAAAGTAGAAGCGGAAGAGAAACAATCTCATAAAGAGAAAGAATTGAAACAACAAAAAACGAAATTAATTATTTCGATCATTTTATCCGCACCGTTATTAATGACGATGTTTGTCCATTTATTTAACATGACGATCCCGGATATCTTCATGAATCCGTGGTTCCAGTTTGCCTTAGCGACACCGGTTCAATTTGTGATCGGTTGGCAATTTTACGTTGGTGCGTATAAGAACCTCCGAAATGGCGGCGCAAACATGGATGTGCTCGTTGCATTAGGTACAAGTGCTGCTTATTTCTATAGCTTGTACGAATCCATTAAAACGCTAGGAAATCCAGGATATGAACCACATCTATACTTTGAAACAAGTGCAATTTTAATTACGTTAATTTTATTTGGTAAATACTTGGAAGCGAAGGCGAAAAGCCAGACGACAAATGCGCTTTCTTCCTTATTGAACTTGCAGGCGAAAGAAGCGCGTGTCATCCGGAACGGAGAAGAAACAATGATTCCGGTAGAAGAAGTCGATGTTGGTGACCGTCTCGTCGTTAAACCTGGTGAAAAAATACCAGTGGACGGTAAAGTCGTGAAAGGCCGAACGTCTGTAGATGAATCCATGATTACCGGTGAATCAATTCCGATTGAAAAAGAAGTAGGAACTGAATTGATCGGCTCGACGATGAACAAAAATGGTTCAATCGAAATGGAAGCAACGAACGTTGGAAAAGATACGGCGTTGGCATCGATTGTTAAAGTAGTTGAAGAAGCACAAGGATCGAAAGCGCCGATTCAGCGATTGGCGGATGTCATTTCAGGTTATTTCGTTCCGATTGTCGTTGGCATTGCGATTGTTACATTCATTGTATGGATTTCACTCGTCCAACCAGGTCAATTTGAACCAGCATTGGTTGCGTCCATTGCAGTTCTTGTCATCGCTTGTCCATGTGCGTTGGGACTTGCGACACCAACTTCGATCATGGTTGGAACTGGCCGAGCTGCTGAGAGCGGAATTTTATTTAAAGGCGGCGGACACTTAGAAAGAACACACGAATTGGAAGCGATCGTGTTAGATAAAACAGGTACGATCACAAAAGGAAAGCCAGAAGTTACGGACTTTACCGGTGATGAAGAGACCTTGCAATTATTAGCAAGCGCTGAAAAAGGTTCCGAACACCCACTTGCTGAAGCGATTGTCACTTATGCGACGGAGCAAGACAGCAAATTTGTAGATGTTGACGAATTCAACGCGATTCCAGGTCACGGAATTCAAGCAACCATCACTGGAAAACAAATACTAGTCGGTAACCGGAAATTGATGCAGGATCACAATGTAAATGTAGCTAACTATGAAGAAAACTTAATTGAACTCGAAGCCGACGGAAAAACGGCGATGTTGATTGCCATCGATGGAGAATACCGAGGTACAATTGCAGTCGCAGATACAATTAAAGATACTGCACCCGAAGCGATCCGCGAACTACAAGAGCAAGGACTTGAAGTCATCATGTTGACAGGTGACAACGAACGAACTGCTCAAGCGATTGCAAAACAAGTAGGGATCGATCAAGTCATTGCCGAAGTTTTACCAGAAGAAAAAGCGGAAAAAGTAAAAGAAATTCAATTGCAAGGGAAAAAAGTAGGCATGGTTGGTGACGGCGTGAACGACGCACCAGCATTAGTTGTCGCCGATATTGGAATTGCCATTGGGACAGGTACCGAAGTGGCGATTGAAGCAGCCGATGTAACGATCCTCGGTGGCGAATTATTGCTCATACCGAAAGCAATTAAAATCAGCCACGCATCGATCCGAAATATTCGTCAAAACCTGTTTTGGGCATTCGGTTATAACACTGCCGGCATCCCAATTGCAGCAGTCGGTTTACTAGCCCCATGGGTAGCTGGAGCTGCTATGGCCTTAAGCTCCGTCAGTGTTGTGACAAACTCACTTCGTTTAAAACGAGTGAAATTATAAAGATAAATGAGCTTGAAAGGGAGGTGCACAAAATGGAACAAACCATAAACGTTCAAGGCATGACATGTGGTCACTGCAAAATGTCTGTTGAAAATGCATTAACAGAATTAGATGGCGTTCAGAAAGCAGAAGTGAACCTTGATGCTGGGAATGTCGCTGTAACGTATGATGAAACAAAAGTAGAAGACGCAGCGATGAAAGAAGCCATCGAAGATCAAGGATATGACGTTGAATAAAATATGCAAAGCTGGTTTTCCATATAGGGAAACCAGCTTTTTTGATGGAGAAAATTAATAAAATCTTTGGAAAATGCTATGGAAAGACTCTATACCCCTGAACGGTCGGAGAAAATTGCAGAAACGTCCTATAGGAGGGCTCTATACCCTCGAATGGCCGAAGAAAATTGCAGGAACGTCTTATAGAAGGGCTCTATACCCCCGAATGGCCGAAGAAAATTGC
>NZ_VMHF01000028.1:0-4892 GCF_007559355.1 Allobacillus sp. SKP2-8
GAGCGGCTCCACGCGTTTGTCGAGCGGTTGCGCACGTTTGTCGAGCGGTTACACACGCTTGTCGAGTGGTTGCACACATTCATCGAGCGGTTGCTCCTACTCACATATCCAAAAAAACCGCGACTCGCGCGGTTTCTTCCATAATGAAAATTAGTTCACTTCGACCCAACCATTTTTAATGGCCGTGACGACGGCTTGGGTTCGGTCGTTCACATTCATTTTTTGTAATATATTTGAGACGTGGTTTTTGACCGTTTTCTCACTGATATAAAGGTCCTCTGATATCGACCGGTTGCTTCTTCCGTCGGTCATGAGCTGCAGTACTTCACATTCTCTTCTTGTCAATAAGTGAAGTGGTTTTCGGTATTCCACGTGGGTAAACCCTTCACCTTCTCGTGAAGATAGACGGTGGTAGTCTTTCAATAGATTATGTGTCACTTTTGGATGTACATAGGACCCGCCTTCGCTCACGATTTTGATCGCATTGACGAGTTCATCTGTATCCATCTCCTTTAACATGTAGCCGAGTGCACCGGTTTTTAATGCGTGGACAACATAAGACTCATCATCGTGAATGGACAAAATAATCACGCGGACATCTGGGAAGAGGTCAATTAATTGCTGGGTGGCCTCTACACCGTTTATATTTGGCATATTAATATCCATAATGACAACATCCGGGCGATATTTCGAAACGAGATCCAAGGCTTCAGTTCCATCGTTTCCTTCTGCCACCACTCGGAAGTCATCTTCAAATTCCAAGATTCGCTTTATTCCTTCTCGAAATAATTTATGGTCATCAATCAAGACGATACTCGTCATTAACTTACCTCCTAAAAGTGCTAGTTCGATTACTGGGTTTAAGCTTCGGTTCATATTTGTTTTGTGCAACCTACAATAAGATCGGCAATCCATAAAAATAAGCTTAATTGTTTTTATAAAAAACATGTCTAGTATAACTATCGGTATTCTATGAAAAAATTAAAAGGGCCGCAGCGTTTTTTCTCTATTTTTTTACTTAATCATACTTTCAGATACAACCATCTACGCACGTGTCACTGTGTTACATTGATTGATGCGGAATGGAAATTCTCAAGCGTGTTCCTTTACCTGGGCTTGAATCGATCGATAATTCACCTCGGAGAATATCAATCCTTTCCCTCATGCCGATCAACCCAAACGAATCTTCTTTTTTTTCTGCTGGATTGAATCCTTTTCCGTCATCGATAATATGCAAATTCAATTTTTCTGGTGTATTTTCGTAAATCACTCGAATCACACTGGGTTCCCCATGCTTCAGTGCATTTTGCAAGGCTTCTTGAATCAAACGGAATGCAGCGGTTTCGAATTGCTGATTGAACCGCTCTTCTTTTCCGCGGATAACAAACTCAATTCGGACTTGATGATACTCTTCGGTCGTTGCAATATACTTTCGTAGGGTCGGAACCAAGCCGAGATCATCCAATGCCATTGGCCGGAGATCATAAATGATCCGTCGCACTTCGTATAATGCTTTTCGTACCATTTCTTTCATCGTTTTGACTTCGTTCAATCCTTGTTCGAGCCCTCGCTCACGGAACGTTTTTCCGACGATTTCTGAGCGAATCATCACATTAGCAAGCATTTGTGCCGGTCCATCGTGCATTTCACGTGAAAGGCTTCGCCGCTCTTCTTCTTGTGCATCAATGATCTTCAATCCGAATTCTTGGCTATCTTTCGCCGATTGGATCGTTTCATTAATCTCTTTAAAATCTGTCATTAAGTAGTTTAAAATAACATTCGTTTTACTCATTAAATTTTCAGATCGTTGAATACTGGTTCCCAATGACCGTATGCGTTGTTCAAGTTCCTCACGGCGTTTGATCAATCCTTCTTCTTTTTGCCGTTGCAAAACAATTTGTGTCTGCAGGCTATGTGTATGGTTGTACACTTCGCGAACTTCTTCTTCACTATATCGATCGAAGTATTTGCTAACCTCAGATAAACGCAGTCGGGAAAGCTTTAATTTTCGTTCCAGTTGATCGTTTTCATCAATTAGATTTTTTACCTCTTGTTTAATGTTCGTCAATTCTCGTTCTAAGGCCTGTTGTTGTTTACGTGCTTCTTCACCTAACGAGAAAATTTCATTTTTACTATTGCTGACCACATCAACCATTTCATTGATGATCTGATCCAATGCTTTTTCGGAATCCTGCACAGTCGACATTCAGTAGACCTCCGTTTTACCTATAACTTTCGTCGTACAAAAGTTGATTTTGGGGGGTTATTCAAATCATTTAACCTTTATGTGGTCAACCTTAAATTACTCACCATCATATCATAGTTCATACCCATTCGCCTTTACAGTTCGCTAACAAATCCTTTACTATACGTTTAATGTTCATCTTTCAGAACGATCCTTTTTCTGTTGAAAAGTGCTTGCTTCCGTATAAACAATTACTGTTTTGATGATATTATTTGTTTCTCCTATTATATTTTCCGATGCATTGGTTAAAATTACTATTCTATTTATTATTATACCGTTACTTTTGGTATTTTTTAATAGAAATCCATGATTTTTTTGCTAATTTGCATTTTCTTGTCCAATACATTGCCGTTTTTTGTCCAATTTTATATACTATAATCTTAGGAGGCTTAACTATGCTAGAAAGCTATTTAACGATTAAGGATGAGGGTGAGCATGAGATCGTCATCCAAAAATCTCGATTTATCGGTTATGTCAAACGAACAGAAACCGAAGAAGAAGCTCAACAATTCATCCAGAAAATAAAAAAGAAGCATTACCAAGCGACCCACAATTGCTCAGCATATATGATTGGGGAACAAAATCTGACCCAAAAAGCGAATGATGACGGCGAACCAAGCGGCACAGCTGGTATCCCGATGCTCGAAGTATTGAAAAAGATGGATTTAAAGGATACATGTGTCGTCGTTACGCGTTATTTTGGTGGCATTAAGTTAGGGGCAGGCGGCTTGATCCGCGCTTACTCTAGCGCTACGTCTGAAGCCATTAAGCATGTTGGAGTCGTCAGACGGTCACTGATGAAAGAGATCATCATTGAAGCTGACTATCATTTACTCGGCAAAGTAGAAAATGAACTACGGAACCAAGAGCATTTGATTGATACGATCGATTATGCCGACCGCGTGAAGTTCCATGTCTATGTTCCTATTGCTGAAACGGAATCATTTCAGCAGTGGATGACGGATTTTACCAATGCCCAAGTGAAACTTTCTGTCGGGAACGAACGTCATATGGAGGTAGATGTGTCATTAAACGAATAAGAGAGGAATTCGACGAATGAGAAAACGAACAAAAATAATGATTGGATTGCTTGTCGTCCTATTTATTAGTCTGGCAGGAATCTTTGTATATGGTCATTCAATCTATCAAGAGGCAGAAAAAGCGGTAGACGCCTCGCAGCAAAAATTGGAACGCGGCGATAAATCGGAAAAGCGTGAAGAAAAAGTTGATCCAAGTAAGGATAACGTATCGATTTTATTTATTGGAGTCGATGATAGTGATGCGCGTAAAGGCTCTTCCAGCTTGGCAGACGCACTCGTGTTAGCGACGTTTAATAAGAAAGAAAACTCGATTAATCTAGTAAGTATTCCGAGAGATTCCTACGTGGATGTGCCGTACCGAACTGAAAAGGACAAAATTACCCACGTCCATGCGAAAGCCGGATTGGATGAAACCGTCGATACAGTCGAAGGCTTACTCGATGTTCCAGTCGACTATTATGTACGCTTGGATTTCGAAGCATTCGTCAAAGTTGTTGATACATTGGGCGGCATACCGTTTGACGTTCCGTACTATATGGAAGAATCCAATAGCCAGGACGAGAAAGGTTCCATCGTTTTACAGCCTGGCGAACAACAATTGACCGGTGAAGAAGCACTTGCGATTGCTCGAACGCGGAAATATGATAACGACTTGATGCGCGGTCAACGTCAAATGGAATTGTTGGATACCATCTTGAAAGAAACGATGTCCATTTCCAATATTACAAAGTACGGCGACTTGATCGAAGACATCAGCAATCATTTAACAACGAATATGCCGTTTAATGAAATGGTTAGCCTTCACAGTTATATAACGGATATGAATGGAGTCCAAATGGATAAGAAGCAATTGGATGGAAATAACTTAATGAAAAACGGTGTATATTACTTCGAGTTGGAAAATGAAAGTGTTGAAACGATCCAGAAAGATTTAAGAGAACATCTAGATCTTCCGACTTCAGTGGCCGATTCGACAGAACAGAAAGAAATAAACAATTCAGGTAGTTAATTCTTGAAAAACATGAAATTTAACAAAAACCTGCAAAGTTTTTAAAACCTTCCGTTCGGGAGGTTTTTTTATGCAAAAAAAAGACCACCAACACGGATGTCGGTGGCAAAAAGATAGCGTCTAAATAAAACCTTATGATCGAGGTTAACTCTATTGTAATACAGGTGGATGCGCTTTACAATACATGACTTATTGAGAAATAAAATAAAAAATGATTGTTAAAATACAATGATAGTTATATTTTTGTTCATGTTATTATAATTAATGTTTGTTTATAACTATTATAATTAATTTTCTATTTTAAAGGATTTTTTAAACATAGGTAATAAGAACTAAGATTAGTTCTTAAACCTTTTTTTATAAGCATACGCTTTCAAAACCGTAAAAAGCTGTTCTATCGCGGTTTTTAGCTATATCAATATTGAACAACTTCATTTGAACGAATCCGATAGACATCTCATCAGACAATTATTCATATAATTTTCAAACTATTCTAGGTATTTTTTATCTTACAAATTTTGATTCTAAATACTCAATAAATTCAAACTCTTTTCCGTTATACTATTAAATGTTACTAAATTTTCCAAGGAGGAATTAA
>NZ_VMHF01000028.1:4914-13557 GCF_007559355.1 Allobacillus sp. SKP2-8
ACGAAGAAACTCGTTTCACTATCCATTCTTTTATTTGTACTGATCTTCTCGGTTTCTGCACTATCTGCTCAAGAGTCTGAGGAATACTACTCTGTCGTCTTGAACAACAGCAAGCAGGTTAAACAATTTAAGCAGGATTTGAAAGATACGGGTGCAGAGGTTGTCTATGAAGTACCTGAATTAGGCTATTACCAAGTAAAAGGTACACCGAGCCAAGTAAAGGACTTAAACCAATTGAATAGTGTCGCAGCCGCTTCCCCTTCATTGGAATGGGAATTAGAAAAAACAGAAAAAGTAAAAATGTCTCAGCAAGAAATTGACGCGCAATTAGAAGCTGCAGACCCTGGACAAGCTGCCATGTGGCCGCTTCAGTGGGATGTTCAGCGAATTACAGAAAACGGGAAAAGTTATGACGTTCATACAGGTTCTCACGACACTGTCGTCGCTGTACTCGATACAGGAATTAACTTGCAGCACCCTGACTTAGCTCCAAATATCGTTGAAGGATCTAAAAACTTTGTCCCTGCAGGTGGTTTCCGTGGCACAGAACCTTGGGAAACTGGTGATGTGAGTCAAGTTCAAGACCTTCACGGACACGGAAGTCACGTTTCTGGCCACATTGCCGGTAATGGAAACATGCTAGGTGTCGGTCCTGATCTAGGACTACGCGCTTATCGTGTTTTCGGACTCGGCTCTGCTGAAACTCCATGGATCTTATCCGCAATGGTACAAGCGGCAGATGACGGATCGGATGTCCTTTCCATGAGCCTTGGTGGCTTTGATTATCTCGGACAAGTTTTCGAAAAGAATCCTGAAACAGGCAAATGGGAGAACGCAGGAAACAACAGCGCAGATATGGTCGCTTATAAACGGGCGCTTAAATATGTTGAAAGCAAAGGTGCAGTCGTCGTCACTTCAGCCGGAAACGACGGATTGGATGCACGAAACAACAAACAAGTCGTTGAATTCATCAATGAAAGCCTTGGCGAAAATGTTCAATTGCGTGGAACGGCGAAAATTGCTCCAGCTGATTATGCAGGAATCATCAACGTTTCTGCAACAGGACCAAACGATCAATTAGCTGTTTATTCAAACTACGGCGCTGGATTTGTTGACCTAGCTACGGTCGGTGGTGACACACGCCTATACGATCAGTACGAAGCTGAAGGCCGTCTCGATGAATACTTAGCCAATAATATGCACTACAATGAATTCACAATGAGTGCGGACTCAGAAGGTTCCGGTTACTACTTCAGCGTCGGTACTTCCATGGCAACGCCAAAAGCATCTGCAGTTGCTGCTTTGATTATCGACCAGCATAATGGTGAATTGAAGCCAAATCAAGTGAAAAATATCCTATTCAAAAAAGGCGTTGAGAAAGTGAAAGGTAATGAGAAGAAAAAGTTTGGCAATGGCCATTTGAATGCATTTGAGGCGGTAAGATAAGATTGTTATCGAGAAAGAAAGGCACTGACTTCGGTCAGTGCCTTTTTATTGTTGAAGAAGTGGAAATGAACGTAAGCGTTCAAGCATGAAGAAGATTGTGAGCCGACGACAAAAGTTGAAGTAAATTCAATGATAGCACGGATAAATTGTGCGCTACCTTCGATTAGAAGCGTTCTATTCATGGGTAGAGCGGAAAAATTATGCCCTATCTTCGATTAGAAGCGCTCTATTCTAAGGTAGCGCGGAAAATTGGTGCTCTACCTTCGATTAGAAGCACTCTATTCTAAGGTAGCAAGCAAAAATGGCGCGCTATTCTCTATTACAAGCGTTCGAAACACGGGTAGCAATAAAAATATGGCTTTCTGCGCTCAATTTGTAAAAAGAACATTGCTCATCAACTGTTAAAAAAACAAAAAACGGAAGAGTCATTAAAACTCTTCCGCATCCTTATAAATCCGTTTATACCGCTCCGTCCGTAAATTCTTTTTCTTCATCTTTCGAATCTTTTAAATTGAACTGATCTTTACCCAAGATAAAGTAAGCGAGATCTTTCCGTTTGTAGCTCATTAAATCTTTCCGTTTTACTAAATAGAAAACTAGGCCGACAACTATCCAAATACCTAAAGCGATAAAGGATTCTTTTCCAAGTACAGCAGGCGAGCCTGGTACTAACAACAAAAGTAAAAATCCAATCGATGAAATCATGCCGAGCATGGCAATGGATTTTTTCCCTGGCGAGACGATTTCACGTGCTGTATCGACTTCACCGTTATCTTTCCACCGTAAAATTTTAAAAGCCGTAAAACAAGTGTAGAAATAAGCAATGGATACACCGACAGATGACATGTCAACAACCCATCCGAGGACATTCCGGCCAAAGAAAGGTGCAATCAGGACAATGATTGCCGTGAAAATAATGCCCCAATACGGTGTGTTATGTTTTTTATGCAATCGGGAGAACGCGCTTGGCAAGACCTTTCCGCGTGACATTGCGAATAATACACGGCTGGAACTGATCATAAATCCATTCAGTCCAGTGAAGATTCCCATGGATAATCCGATTGCCAAAACGACGAGTCCCCACGAACCGAGTATTTCTTGAACTACCGTACCAGTTCCCCATAAATAACCCGCTTCAGACGTTCCAATCCAAGGGGTTGCGACAGCGGTTGCGGCAATCATCAACGCGTAGATCACCCATGCAAAAATAATGGCCAACATGATCAAGGTCAACGCTTTTTTCGATGAAAAATTAAATTCTTCAGCCGCTTGCGGTACGTTATCGAAGCCGACATAGGCAAACGGTGCAATCGCAACAATCGTCAAGATCGCTCCGATGGTTGAAATGTCAGGTGCGAAAGCTGGCGATAGATTATCCAGTGACGTTTCCGGGCTGCCGACCATAAACGAGGAAACGGTCACAACAGCGAGGATGAGCAATAGACAGAAAAAGAATTGCATTCGTCCAGATAAGCTAGAGCCACGGATATTCATGACAGCAAACAGTAAAATCAAGGTGGAAACAATCACAATTTCCGTTATATAAACCTCCCAGCCAGCAACCTCATATAGCTTGCCTTGCTGAATGAAATCCGGAAAAATGAACTTTAACATTAAGGCAAAAGCCGTTGCATTCAACGCAACGATACATATATAACCTAAGGTCAAAAACCATCCACTGATAAACGCGTGGGTTCGGTTTAACCCTAAAAAGGCGTATGCAAATTCACCACCAGAAACAGGGAAGTTGCGGATCAACACACCGTAACTAATGGCGATGATCGCCATCAATAAGGCGCCAATCCCAAGGCCAATAATGACTCCAGCAGGCCCCGCTTGTCCCATCCATGTGGCCGGCATGACGAAAGAACCCCAACCAATCGAGGAACCGAGTGCGATCGCCCACACCCAATGAGGTTTCAACGTACGATCTAATGTTTCTCTCTTTTCAGTGTTCATTCTCTTTTCTCTACTCAAAACAACGGACTCCTTCTATTTATATCAATGTAATAACTATACCCGAATAGCATTTTTATAATCCGATATGTATTGTATCATTAAATTTTTTAACTATTTTGTTCGATTGGTCTAAGAGCTAGTTAAAGGAAGGAATAAATAGCAATAAGTGAAAATTGATTATTTATATTTTTCTCTCACTGAAATACGATAAGTTTTCGTATCATACAGCGGAATTTCCGAAAAAAATTATCGTTTCATACCGTATAAGCTGGCTTTTTTTAGTCGATAATGGTGTAGAAAGCTAGGTGATTACATGAAGTTCGTGAAGAAAATATTCCTTTTGTTCATCCTATCTCTTTTATACATAGTTGTTACTAACGGCATTCGGTTTTATTCTTATATGGAATCTTCATCTGTCGCCGAGTGGATCGACCGATTTCCAGAAGCGGTAGAAACATTTCAAACAACCGATATTGATTCTGTGGAAATCACCGAAGAACCTATGCCACAAGTCGCCCAAGAACGGACAAAAGAATCTCATGAAACAGACTCACCTGTTGCTGCCATTAAAGAGCCGAATGAAATTTCATCATACGATATAAAATTTGAACAGTTACATCAACAGACCTTAACGGAAGTCAAGGAATTGGCAGATGAATTTAAAGATGACCTGGCAGATCAAGAAAATGCTCTTTCACAAAGTATGTTGTTTTTTAAATATGAAAAAAAAGCACGTGAATTCGAAAAGGAGATCGACAATCGTTTTGATGAATTTTTGACAGAGCTGAAAGAAAATACGGATATTGATGAAGGAAAACGGTTGGAGAAAAAGTTCACAAGTAAATATGAACAAGCCAAAAAGAAACTCGTTGAACGGGTAATGGAGAAAGCAGACGAATTGTTTACGGCTGGGGAAGCGGAATGAATCGGTGATGATTATTCCGCTGTGCTTGCATCCTCGGATTCAATATTCAACTTATTGGCTACCTCACTGGCAGTGGAGAAAAAAGGCTCTCGCTCATAAGCTTGATCGTTCGACCAGGCTTCTTCATAATTTTCTAGTTCGGTAAGCATCGTATGGAGCAATACAATGACCTCTTCTTCGGTTGAAGATAGCGGTTCACGATCAGCTGCTGCCTCTGTTCCCGTTTGGATTTTTTCATACTGATAGTTCGTCCATTCAACAGAAACGGAATCTTCAGGCACTTGGCGATCAAGCCAACCGTCCATAAAATCTTGGTAGGCATCACGTGCGGAATAATAAAAGGAGTCATTGATATCTTCAGGGATTTGTTTTTCTCCATCTTCAGCGATCGGTAGGGTCAGGGCAAATAACCCAACAATGATCAACCAAAACCATGGCGTCTTCCACAACGGTTTCAACATTGTTTCGCTAAAGTCTTTTCTCGGTCGGCGTTCCATACTGTAGCCTCCTTATCTCTTGCTCATTATATCACGTAATGTTTCATTTTCTTAAGATTTGTTTATTATATTTAGACAGGAACCCGTTGCTGTATTACAATAAAACTAGCAAAAAGTGATAGAGAGATGGTGATGTTGTGCCAAACGGAAAATGGTTCCGAATCGGCTATGGAATTATCATAGTACTATTGATTTTATTATTGGCGAAAAAAGTGCAGTTTGTTTTTGAGCCACTCTTCGTTTTAGTGCGGACTTTATTTACTCCGATTATTATCGCAGGTATTTTATATTATTTAACACGGCCAATCGTCGACTTCCTCTCCAAGAAAATTCCAAGACCACTCGCTGTTGTGATTATGTATTTATCTGGCATCGGACTAATCGCCGGACTAATTGTTCTTGGTGCACCTGAGATCCAAAAGCAGTTCAATAACTTCGTGAATAACATTCCAGATCTAATTGATGATGCGAACCAATTGCTTTTGAATATTCAGGATAGTAGTTGGTTTCAGACGATCGCACCAGAAGAAGATTCAATTACACAATGGTTAACAGGATTAGAAAGTCGATTGACTGAAATCTTATCTACCGTCGCGACCCATATTACAGACTACGTCGGCATGATTGCGAGCACCATCGTCATTTTAATCGTTGTACCTTTTGTCCTTTTTTATCTATTGAAAGATGGCGAACGACTGCCGAAACGATTAATCGGCTTTTTGCCGAAAAAGTATCGTGATGACACCGAAGAAATTCTTGATAATATGGATGAAGCATTGAGTTCATACATTCAAGGACAAGTCATCGTCGCATGCTTCGTTGGTGCTCTTGCTTATATCGGATATTTAATATTAGGCTTGCCGTACGCACTGATTCTCGGACTGACTGCCTTATTTACAAACTTCATTCCGTTTATCGGTCCTTGGATCGGTACAGCACCTGGTGTTATCGTTGGATTTTTTGAATCACCGGTCACAGCGTTACTCGTTGTCGTCATGATTGTCATTATCCAACAAATCGAAAGCAACTTGATCTCACCTCAGGTCATGGGTAAAAAATTAGATGTTCACCCGATCACGATTATCTTCCTGCTACTATTTGCCGGAAGTATCGGTGGGATCGTAGCGATGATTGTCGCTGTTCCAGCATACGCCGTCGGGAAAGTCATCGTCAGCCACATTTGGCAAATTATCAAACTACGAAATAAGGAAATGTTTTAATAGCTAATTGAACAACCTCCGTGCGGTTCGGGGGTTGTTTTTTTGTTCAGTCGGGCGGGCGCGTGAGGCGCGTGCCTTGGTCGGGCGGTTGGAGCCGTTTGTCGAGCGGTTGGAGCCGTTTATTGAGCGGCTACACTGACTCGTCGAGCGGTTGAAATCGTTTGTCGAGCGGCTGCATTGTCTCGTTGAGCGGTTGCACTGCCTCGTCGAGCGGTTGCACACGTTCGTCAAGCGGTTGTGCGCGTTTGTCGAGCGGTTGCACACGTTCGTCGAGCGATTGTACGCGTTTGTCGAGCGGCTGCACACGTTCGTCGAGCGGTTGCACACGTTCGTCGAGCGGTTGCACACGTTCGTCGAGCGGCTAGCTCACTTGGTTAAATATATTCATCTATTTTTTCTTCTAGTTTGCAAGAACTTTGTAATTATATTTAAATAGTTGAAGTCAGTTTTATAATCATACGACAATCTATGTTTAATAACATTCGTTTTCCCGACTAACTCACTAGAATTCCTCCTAAGAATATCTCTTGCAGTGTGTCTAGATTCTAAGCCAGTAAATTCACGAAACTCTCGATTACTGATTTCATTACTTATCAACAAAAAATAATCCTTCAAAGAATTTTCATGAGCCGTCCGATCTCGATAGCCACATGGGCATCGCCATCGCTTCTGAATCATTTTCATTCCTAATTTTCCACATTGTAAACAATAGACTCCTCTTAACAATTCATTTTCTGATACTCGGTTCTTTTCTAAAATATTCGGTAAATACGGTTTATGTTGTTGGATCAATTTTTGGGAAAGTTCACTAAGAATTCTTGGAGAAATGATATTTTTTTCATATTTAGCATTTAATTCACGGAATAAGGAAGGTAGGCGTTGCAGTGATACGACTTTTTCAGCGTGGTGATTATTCGTAGCATCAATTCGCAATCTGGTTCGTGGGTTAGTCATAACGACAAATGATTCAATTGGAAGTTCTGGAAATCCATTAGCATTAAACCAATTGGAAAGTTGATATGCTTGCTCCTCAACTTGAAGAACAGGATCATCATAAACTCTATATTCTTCATCTATACGTTGAACGACCTGATGTGCTACTTGATCGAAAGTCAGGTCAGCACTATAATACTTTGATTCTAATATAAGCAGAAATTTTGATGTCAGAATAAGATGATCAATTTGAAAATAACTTGAATCGATGAAAAGTCGAATGTTCGGCATACTCACTTTTGGGATTGGAAATTTACTGAGTGGATATAGCAATCTACTTTCACCATATAAACCGGCGAGTTCATTCTGTACTTTTTTCTCGATGTATGCGAATTGGTCGTGGCTTTGTGGGAGTCGATGATAAAGTGCTTGGAGCATAAGAACATGGGGTGGCACATTGTGAGGTGCTTTGATCGTGGACAATATAATAATCTCTCCTTTTTAATCTTCTACTTAAAATTATAGTCGAAACTAGCTGTTAAGCAAGGGAGGAAACATAGTTAGTTGAGTGGTTTCTAGTCTGTAGTCGGGTGGCTGGAACCCTCCGTCGAGCGGTTGCATGCGTTTATCAGGCGGTTGCACGCGTTTGTCGAGCGGTTCCGCGCGTTTGTCGAGCGGTTCCGCGCGTTTGTCGAGCGGTTCCACGCGTTTGTCGGGCGGTTGCACGCGTTCGTCGGGCGGTTGCACGCCTTCGTCGAGCGGTTGCACGCGCTGGTCGGGCAGCTAGATCTGCTCATGAGGCAGCCAGCTACCTACCTTTCCGCTCCTTCCACCAAACAAACAAGCCACATAACAACAATCCGGCCAACGCGCCGACGCTATCAATCGCGACATCAAAATAATAGGGTGTTCGCTCTGGTGTGAAGCTTTGATTCAATTCGTCGACAATCGCGAAATGAACGGTGAGCATCCATGCGAACGCGAGGCTAAAGATTAACTTCAATGAGGTCGTTTTTTGCAAAGCAAAAAACATCAATATAGCCAACACGAAATAGACACCGAAATGTGCGAGCTTTCGGATGAGGAATTCTGTGAATGGCAAGAGTCCGTTCGCTTCGACGCTTCGGATTTCTCCATAGTATTGAAATTCAATCAAGCGCAACACTGGCTCAAAGGTTTCGGCAATTGCCAGAAAGCTCAAAGCCGGTTTGATATCTTGGTCACTCGACGGCATGGAGGATGTATAGAAAATGACTGCTGCCCAACCCAAAGGGAGCATCCAATAAAGTAAGATTCGTTTCATGAAAAGCACCTACTTCTTAACATCAAAAAATACGATCATGACAATCTGTATCTGGACGTAAAATTCTCTTTATCTAGTATAGCTGATTTCGTCAAAAGGAAAAGTAAATTTTGGAGGATTTGTTAGGTGGGAAGGCGTTTCTTGGAGCAAAAGATGCTACCGCTTGAGTTGATAGACACTTTCCGTGAGTGTTGATGAAGCGTCCTCTTGAGTGGTCAGCGCTATGCTTTGAATGGTCAGCAATACTCTTTGAACAGTTAGTCGATTTCTTTGAACGGTCTGTGCGGTTTTTTGAACGGTTAACCACTTTCTTTGAACGATCTGCGCTGCTTTTTGAACGGTTAACCACTTTCTTTGAAC
>NZ_VMHF01000029.1:0-12332 GCF_007559355.1 Allobacillus sp. SKP2-8
CCATCATAAAAAATGGGGCTGGCAAAGTTCTCGAATTTCTTTTGCATTTTTATCAGATTTTCTCTTGCAAAATACAAGGGGAGGTTGCATCATTATAATTGTATTTGGTTTATTTTCTTTTGTTACCATTATAATGTTTTTGATTTTATGTATAAAATTATTTACATACTTTGCTAAAAAGAAACCTTTTCCAAAAAAATGTTGATCGCAACGTTGTCAGGAGTTGTTTTGGTATCTTCTCTCTACATATATATAATGTATTTTTTTACATTTAACGATATTGATAAAGAATATACCCAAACAGGACCCGGACCTGTAATTTCACCCACAGGTGAGTATACGGCAAATGCATATTATGAACCATATGGTGGCGCAGCAGGTGGAGTTAATGTATGGGTAGAAATAACAAAACATAATGATGAAGACGAACAGAAAACGATCTATTATAGTGATGTGAATAATAACTTTAAAATTGAATGGGTAGATAAAGATACGCTATTCATTATAAATGAATCATCTGAGTACCCCGAACTAAATAAAAGTATTAAATTAGACGTGGAGAGAGAAATTTATCATGACAGAGGATTAGCCTGTCAGAGTTGGCTTATGAAAGATGAATATGAAACTTGTTATCAAAAATGAATGTCACTTTGGACTACGGAAAGCAAATCTGGAGACGAATAGCCCATAATTTTCAATTGTTAGCCATTTAACAGGATCAGACTTATTGAACTATGACGGAACAGAATTATTAAAGAAGGATATTAAGAAATTCAAAAGAAATTATATAAGCAAGTCATTTTGAAAGATAAGGTGGGAGTAAAATGAATAAATACATCGCAGCAATATTTACTTGTTCAGGCTTCATTATTATAGCTTTATCTGGTATTGGAAAAATACTTATGATCGGTTTACCAGAATTCTATGTAAACCAGGAAGAAAGTAGCATTATACCCTTAATAACATTTATAGGCGGCGTAATTACAGCTTTAATTGGACTATCTTTTTATATAATGAAGTTACTTACCTATGAAATTAGAAAATAGACAATCTTGCTCAACTATTAAATAGTAATGACAAAGCAGGTGTTAATCATGTCAAAAAGTTATGTTGCCGTTACATATGATGTTTGTGAACATAATGATTTATATGAAGATATGAATGAATATAATTTAGATTCTTCTGTTGATATGGGTAAGCAAGTAAAAAGGTTTGCTGAACAAGACATTGCTCCCTTAGTCAAAGTTTACGAGACGGCTTCAAGTGATATTGGGGAATTAACACTGTACAAGGAATATAAATTCAAGGAATTTGAGTGTGATTGTGAATAATAATTGCAAGTTACTCTAAAATCGGAGTCGCCATGCGCTTCCTGGCAGTCGTGATATTGAAATTAAAGTACTGTTTAACAGTGTAAACTTCCAACCGATCAGGGACCTCTTTTATTCCTCCAAAACGGAACCGAACGCTTCCACATCATAAAATTTATTTTCAGAAATGATTGAATTCATGATATAGTATGGGAAAAGCTTACATAAGGAAGAGCGATATGTCATTTCATAAATCCATTCTCGAAAATAGTATATTTCGTCCACTAACAGTGATTTCTATACTATTGTTGGTTGGTGGGTTAATCACTTCAGCCGGGCATGCTTTTTTGTTATTGTTTCTGGCAATACTCATCATTGCTATTTATGCATTGAGTCTATTTTATGAAAAACATGTGGATGACTTTTTGGAGGTTTCAGTTACACAAAAACAGCAGCGAGTGGACCCGGGGGATACCAGTTCAATTGAGTTGACAATTCGGCAAAAGGGTATTTTACCTTTATTGATGGGCAAAATTTCGTTGGAAATGGATGATGCCATTGAGTTAAGTGGGGGTAAAATGCATCGTCGTAGAGAACGAACATTTATCGAAAAGCCATTCAGCCTATTGTTTTGGGAAGAGAAAACAATAGAGTTTCCTTATACGGCGAAGCAGCGTGGCGTATCGCATATTCGTAGCCTGGAGATTAGTTTACCAAATCCATTCAACTTGAATCAGATTTATTTGAAGTTGGAGGATTTGAACTTAACGGAAGTTGTTGTTTTTCCAAAGAAAAAAGCTGTTCACAATTTGTTGCTTCAGCAGCCAAAAGGTAAAGGTGAACATGTAACTCAGCAATCCTTATACATAGATCGAGCTCGAAACATTGGCACAAGACCGTATGAATTTGGTGATCCATTTAATCAAATCCATTGGAAAGCAAGCGCAAGGACAGGTGATTTCCAAGTAAAAGTTGACGAGCGAGTTAGTCACTTATCACGGATGTTTCTAATCAATGTAAAGGTAACACGTGGGAACAAAGATGCATTTGAAGATATGATCGAGCAAATCGCTTACTTGGCGTTTGACGCTACTAAAAAAGGGATTCCTTACTCTTTATATATTAATATTTTATCGATGAATCGTGTGCCGTTTATTCATCAAGTTGAAGGAAAAGGGGAGAAGCATCTCGGGAATACGCTTGAACTATTGGCGCGCATCCAAGGAGGAACATTTACCGTACCGTTTGAAAACATGCTGAATCAAATCATATCGAAGGAACCATTAACGACAGATGTGATTCAAGCCGGGATGGATCACCCGGGTTATGGCTACTATTATCGCTTGTTCGAACTAAAAGGATCTCGGGTCCATCATTTGCAGCATGAAGATCTCCAAGAAGAGGGGGTGGCTGCAGATGGATCATTTGCCTAATCGTTATGCTCAATTCTATCAATACGTCTTAGAGTTGTTCCCTTTATGGATTGTTGTTTATTTTTTCCATATGCAAAATGATCTTGGGGTGTCATTGATTTCTCTTTTCTGTCTAGCGATCGTAGCTTATGCAGTTAGTACGCTTGTTTTTTTGAAGTCAGGGAGACCGTTGATTGCTTTCGGCCCGATTTTGGCGGGTGGCTTGGCATTTTTGTTCGGTTATCATTTTTTGCTGGTGTTATTCATGGCCGTTGTTTTATTCGTTCGGATTGAATCTCATTTAATGAAACCGGATCAAGACCATGAAGAAACCATTCTCGTCAGTACGTTGGTGCTAAGCGTAGTCGCATATCTATTCAGTATAGGGAATGGCTACCCATTTGCGAACGACTACTTATTGATGGCGGCTGTCTTTTTGTTTACGTTTTTGCTTGGACGATTTTTGCTTTATTATCTTAGCGACCCGGATGGCGCAAACAGTGTCGGCAAAAAGAAAGTGGTTTGGTTTTTAGGTATTGGATTCGTATTGTTTGTTGGTACCTATTTGCTAACGTTTCTTTATCCGTATCTACGTTTTTTGTTTGAATATGTCTTTTACGGCGTGCTGATGGCTCTTGCTTGGATTGTTTCACCAATCATGAAGCTGACAGAGTACATTGATATCGAGCCGCCGGAACCTATTTCCATCGAAAATGAAACTGAAATCGTTACAGGTCCCCAACAACCGGAATCAGAGACAACGATGATTGGTACGTATATTGAATGGTTTTTATATGGAATCGGTGGGCTAGTGATCTTAATCCTTCTATTTTTAATTTTAAGGCATCGAAAAAAGTTGACACCAGAAGAAGCCTCACAGAAGGAAAAGACGGTTACGGTACAAAAGAATCGTACGACCGAGCAACACTTGTGGAAGAGCAATCGTCAACAGGCACCGAAACATGCCATCCGAAAAATTTATTATCAACTAGAGAAATGGGCTGCAAACCAAAAGCTCGGTCGTTACCCTGATGAAACAATCGACGAGTGGCTTGACCGGCAACAAATCTTTGGTAAAGAGCGGCAGCAAGTAATCGAACGTTATGAAAAAATACGTTATGCCGAAAAAAATGATGAAAACAAAATAAAATCGTTTCAGGATGACGTTTCTGTACTGAAACAAATGTTAAAAAGCAAGAAGGAGAGCAACAATGAATAAATGGTCCATCTATCAAGTAATCGTCGTTATCACTTTAATTGTCGGTGCTGTTATATTTGAACAGCTGGATGTCGATCTTCATTATCAAATGGGTGATTCGATGGGAATGGTTACTTCTCAGTTATTGGTTATGACAGGTTTTCTTTTCATTAGCGGGCTCATGTGCTTGTTCTTTCTTTTCCAAACAAAGAAAAGCCAGACGTTTTTACAACATCCGGCGTGGAAAAAAATGCTTCCTATTATATTTGCTTGGTTTACAATATCATTTATCGCTTTCATTTTCGCTTTTCAAAACGATTCATTGACAGAATTTGTTGATTATCGTGTTAGTTTCTATGCATTGCTGTTTTACTTCACATTTTTATGGCAGTTGCTATTGATCACCGGTGTTCATAAATTTGCGGATGCAACAACGTCAGCGGAACGACAAATCGAATATTCATACCTTGTGAACCTAGCGTTAATGGTGTTACTTTTCTTTTTTGTTTAGTCGAAATCATGGTCAGATGCTTTCTTCAAATAACTTTTCATCAACATTTTACAATGCATCATTTCTTCATGATAATCATATAACATCGACGCAAGCGGGATTAATTTTAACCGCGCTTCTTCGTCACCTTCATCATAATAATTGATCAATTCAACAATCAACCCCTTAACATCAGGAGTTGAAACACTATGGAGCGGGTCGGTATCCTTTGAGCGGATCCGGCCTTGATACATCAGCATCAACTTCTCATGTGTATGCATGACTTTATCGACTTCTTTTAAAATTCGCCTACTGATATCTTTGGAAATATGCTCGATATCGTAATCCAGTCGGTGTAGTGTCGTCAATAAATCATAAGACTTTCGGGATAGTGAAATAAGCGAACGGAAAATGACTAACTTTCTTGCCCGTTCGATTCCCTTTGTTCTTGAATATGTCCGTTCTTCCGAGAATAACAAATACGTGTTCTCCAATTGCCAAAGTTCCGTGTTTAGCATTTCAATTTCTTTTTTGAGAGCAGGCTGATCGGCTAGATGCCTTGTCGTCACACGAATCCACTGCAAAAGATCGGAGGTTAACTCACTGATTTGGTTAAACAATTGGATTTCATATTTCGGCGGCAAGAAAGCCAAATTCACCAAGAACGCAGAAAAAATACCAATTAAAATAGTCGTGAACCGCATTCCGGCAAACTCTAAATAAACGACATTAGAAGAGTCCATCATCAATGCGAGAACAGCGATAATAGCGATAAAGGTAGTATCTTCCTTCATTTTGAAAAACGTACATATACCTATAACGAGCACAATACCTGCACCAATTAAGAAGGGAGCGTTTCCAGCTGTCAAGACGAGCGTGATTGCAATAGCTGAACCTAGAATGTTCGCTTGAATCTGCTCTGCCATCGTTTGAAAGGAACGATAGATGGAGGGCTGTAGTGACGTTGCGGCCGCAATTGTTCCAGCAAAGAATCCAGCCTCAAAACCAATCAAGGTGGCGATATACATCGTGATCATAATTGCGACACCTGTCTTGAATGCACGTGCACCTAATTTCATTAAATCAACCTCCACTTCTTTTCAAATATCGACGACGAGAATTTTTTCTCGTTTATAACGAATGTCGTATCTCTTTTTATCTTATAACAATCTACTACCTATAACAATCTGATATGCAACAAAAAAAGAAGCGTCCGCACAAATTGCGAACACTTCAATCTGGCAATACCAGAAAGGAAGGGAGTTTTCATAACATCGTTCCTTTAATAAGGGGTAATCCAATAATTCTGAATTATCTATATATTAACACATTGATTTAAAAAAACAAGACTATTTTTGCTTTTTTGGGAAACTTTTTTATGTTTGTATTTTGCACGAACACTCGGATTGAAACTCTTCTATTTTTCTTGGCTGAGACGTTGCGCTACAGTGTTAATTTCTTCTGCTTCAGGGTTAAATGGCGTCGCTTCAGTGTTAAAAGGGCTCGCTTCAGTGTTAATTCACGAAGCTTCAGTGTTAAACGGCGTCGCTTCAGTGTTAATTCACAAAGCTTCAGGGTTAAACGGTAAACCTTCAGTGTTAATACGCAAACCTTCAGTGTTAATCAGCATCGCTTCAGTGTGATCAATTCGACTTGGAGTTCTCCTACTTGCGATTGCAGATGATCAGCAATTATTACTACGGATTAGTCGAGCTTCATATAAAAGTACTTCAAACTAGGATTTCGCCATTTCTGCAAAGCTATCATCAACTGCGTCTAATGTTTTTTCGATATCTTCATCGGTATGAGCAATCGTTAAGAACCAAGCTTCAAATTTTGACGGCGCAAGGTTGATCCCTCGATCCAACATCAATTTGAAAAATCGAGAAAACATTTCGCCATCGGTATTCTCCGCTTGATCATAATTTGTAATTTCTTCATCGGTAAAGAAAACGGTAAATGCTCCTTTTAATCGGTTAATTTTTACCGGAAGACCATGCTTGCTTGCGCTTGCCAAAATTCCTTCTTCCAACTTTTCACCCATCTCGTCTAATCGCTCATAGTGGGCTGGATCATTTAAAACTTCAAGACAAGCAATTCCTGCGGCCATCGATGCCGGGTTTCCAGCCATTGTTCCAGCTTGGTAAGCAGGTCCGAGCGGCGCAACTTGTTCCATGATATCCGCTCGTCCACCATAAGCACCGATCGGAAGGCCTCCACCGATGATTTTACCCATCGCAATCATATCAGCATTCACACCGGTTAATTCTTGTGCACTGCCATAATGAAAGCGAAAAGCGGTAATGACTTCATCAAAAATTAACAAACTACCATTCTGATGTGTCAGCTCTTTCACTTTTTCCAAGAAACCAACTGCGGGTTCGACAATGCCAAAATTACCGACAATCGGTTCTACTAGGACACCGGCCACTTCATCGCCGTAACGATCTAATGCATCACGGAAAGCTTCCACGTCATTAAAAGGAACTGTGATTACTTCTTGTGCGATACTTTGAGGTACACCAGCAGAATCAGGAGTTCCTAAAGTAGCGGGTCCAGAACCTGCAGCAACCAACACTAAGTCAGAGTGACCATGGTAACAACCAGCAAATTTAATGATTTTCGTTCGATTCGTATACGCACGAGCGATACGGATGGTGGTCATCACTGCTTCCGTACCGGAATTTACAAAACGTACTTTTTCCAACGTTGGAATTGCATCTTTTAACATTCTCGCAAACTGATTCTCTAATTTTGTCGGCGTTCCATATAGTACACCATTATAAGCGGCTGTAGAAATCGCCTCAGCAATATGTGGATGTGCATGTCCTGTAATGATTGGACCATAAGCACCTAAATAATCGATATACTCATTGCCATCGACATCCCAGAAATGGCTGCCTTTCGCTTTTTCCATAAAGACAGGGGTTCCACCTCCAACCCCTTTATATGCACGTGATGGTGAGTTGACACCACCGAGGATTAAATCATTTGCTTCTTGATAAAGTTTTTCAGATGTAGATCGGTTCATAACAACATACCTCCTAAAAGATTCTCGTTAACCATTCTAGCATAACGATTCGCGAACATCTTTTGAAGAGAAACTTCATATAATAAAGCACTAACGATGAAACTGGTGATTACATGGATCGTTTATTTGCTATACTCGTCATTCTGATTATCATTAGTAGTTTATTTGTGTTTATAAAAAATTATCAAGATGTGCGGGGTGCTTTTTCAAAAGAGCTGTTCACTTCGTTTATAGCCATCTACTTCATCTTGATGCTCGGTTTTGCGCTGCTCTATTTCTTGCTATCTGAAGCAGGATTTTCATTGCTCATCGATCAGCCGCTCCAAGCTGGTACGTCCTTCGAGCGGTTTTTTCATTCGGTTTATTTCAGTGGAGTCACACTGATGACTGTTGGTTATGGGGATGTAACACCAATTGGCATCGGCAAGCCAATCGCTTTATTTGAAGCGATGATCGGGTATTTGCTCCCTGCAGCATTTTTGTACAAGCTCCTTGGTTAGTCGCCAAGATGCAACTTATTTCCCGGGAAATTTCCCAAACTTTTTGGAGGTTTGTCGAACGGACGATGAAGCTGCGGTAAACGATATAAATATTTGTCACTGTCAGAAAACTTCGGTAATCTTATAGTACAAACAATCATAAAGGGGATGTTTTATATGACAGTAGAAGTAGGACAAACAGCGCCTGATTTCACATTACCAGCAAGTAACGGTGAATCCATCAGCTTATCGGACTATCGCGGAAAATACGTCGTTTTATATTTTTATCCAAAAGATATGACACCAGGCTGTACGACCCAAGCCTGTGATTTTAGAGATCAATATGAGAAATTTAGCGAGTTGGATGCAGTCATTCTAGGTGTAAGTCCGGATTCGGTTGACCGACACAACAAATTTATTGAAAAACATGAGTTGCCGTTTTTACTACTCGCAGATGAGGACCATCAAGTCGCTGAAACCTATGACGTCTGGAAGTTGAAAAAGAATTTCGGAAAAGAATATGAAGGAATTGAACGTTCTACTTTCATCATTGATAAAGAAGGGAATCTAGTGAAGGAATTCCGAAAAGTTAAAGTGAAGGATCACGTAGAAGAAGCACTACAATACATCGAAAACAATTTGCAATAAGACATGCTACTTAAAGGAGTAAAAACAATATGAAAGTACTAACGACATTCAAAACGAAAGCAGCAATCAAGGAAGATATGGAAAAAACATTCCCTCAAGTCGAGTTTTTATGGAAAGAATCGATTGAGGAAGCGGAAACGGAATTGCATGAAGCAGAAGTGGTTGTCACTTATGGTGTGGACTTGACTGAAGAACATATTGAGAAAGCAAAGAAGCTGAAGTGGATGATGGTTGTCTCAGCAGGGCTTGATGACATGCCGTTAAAGAAGATTGCTGAGAAGGGTATCGATGTGACAAATGCACGAGGAATCTCTGCGGGGCCAATGGGTGAATATGCAATTGCGATGTTACTCCAAGTTGAACGACAAGCGAAGGAGCTTTATGAACAAGAAAAAGCTCATGAATGGTCACGCGCGGTAAAAATGGTTGAGATTTCTGGGAAAACGATGCTGATTGCTGGAACGGGTGCAATTGGTCAGGAGGTCGCACGTTTGGTGAAAGCTTTTCGCATGAAAACGATTGGTATTTCAAAAAGTGGGCGTGCGAAAGAAAACTTTGATGAAACGTACACAATGGATGAACTGAATGCACAATTAGGGAATGCTGATTATGTAATTAATGTTTTGCCGGCAACAGAAGAGACAGAGAAAGTTTTTACTGGTACACAGTTCAACGCGATGAAAAATGATGCAGTTTTTCTAAATATGGGTCGCGGAACAACTGTCAATGAACAAGAGTTAATCGATGCCTTAAAAGAAGACAGAATAAAACATGCGATTTTGGATGTAATGGAAGAAGAGCCTCTAGATGAAAGTAGTCCATTGTGGAGTTTAGAAAATACCACTATTACACCGCACTTATCTGGAATCTCTAGACATTATCAACCGCGGGGTTTTGAGATTTTTAAACAAAACTTGGATGCTTACTTGAAAAATGAAGCTTTTCCGCTCAATCAAATTGATGTTCGAAAGGGGTATTAATATGCGCATATATACGCGTTCAGGTGATAAGGGAAAAACTTCCTTGATTTATGGGAAAAGAGTTCCTAAAAATGATGTCCGGGTTGAGGCCTACGGAACCTGTGATGAAACAAACTCAATGGTTGGCATGGCACTTAGTCAATTGGTGAATGAAACGTGGGAAGGGAAGCAGGAAGTCATTGATGCACTTCATAAAGTGCAGACTATTTTATTCCATGTCGGCGCAGAACTTGCAACACCTAGTGATAAAGAGGTCATGTGGAAGTTGAAACAAGAGCATATCGATCATTTGGAAGAAACAATCGATCGATGGGATCAAGATCTAGATGAATTGAAAAATTTCATCCTGCCATCTGGCCATCCAGCAGCAGCGAGCCTGCACGTAGCTCGGACGATTGCTCGCCGTGCGGAACGTGTCACGATTTCCATGGGTGATGACTTGACCAATCCATTGGTACAATCCTATTTAAATCGCCTTTCTGATTTCTTGTTTGTCGCAGCTAGATATGTGAATCATCATTTAGGTGGCGAGGAACTACCTTTGCATACAGATATTTAACGGAATCTTAGATACAGAATGGATCATCTCAAGTAATCCAATCCTCTCTTTTTAAGCAATGAACTGCTTAGCTTATTTAGAAAGAATACAATTTAATTGACAATCATGGGAGTCGCTTAGTAAACTAGATTATAAGCATTCTAATGTAAGAATATTATTATTTAGGAAAGCGAGGTGCATGACGGTGCCTGAGCAAAGATTACAAGAAGCATTAACAACCTTAAAGAAATCAGGTGTACGTATTACACCACAGCGTCATGCAGTGTTGGAATACTTGATGCAATCCATGAAGCACCCAACTGCAGATGAAATTTATAAAGCATTGGAAGACAAGTTTCCGAACATGAGCGTTGCGACCGTCTATAATAACCTTCGCGTTTTTTTAGATATCGGACTTGTTCGAGAATTAACATACGGAGATTCTTCCAGTCGATTTGATTGCAACACATCCGATCATTACCACATCATTTGTGATGAGTGTGGGAAGATTGTCGACTTCCATTACCCTTCATTAAACGAAGTGGAACAACTTGCTGAACAAGTGACAGGATTTGATGTAACGAACCACCGGATGGAAGTTTACGGCACTTGCGAAGATTGCCAGCAACTGGCAAAGCATTAGAGTAATAACGAAAGACACAAAAAAAGGGCTAACTAATTAGCCCTTTTTTACATATGCACATAATAAATATGAATGAAGTTGTTATTTGTCTTGTTGTTCTTTCCAATACTTTTTGGAATTATACTTTTCATCAAATTCTTTACCTTCAAGGTTGCGGTCGAATGTGAGAGGCTGCTTGCAATGCATACAAGCATCGACTCGTCCGAGCATCTTAGTTGGTTTTCCACATTCCGGACATTCAATCGGAATGGCTTTTGTCGATAACATGCCAATCCATAAGTAAATAACCGTACTCAACCCAATGGCTATTAGGCCAAGAATCATCAACGTGACTAACAACCATTCAATATTTCTGAAATAAAGTCCAATATACATAATGATCATTCCGGCAAAGATTAGCCCTAAAGCTACTGTCCGGATTTTATTAATTTTACTACTGTATTTTAACCCCATGGTGAACCTCCTTCTTTCCACAAGAAGTATAGCATATTTGTCTCATAACTTGTTAATGGAAGAATGAACATTCAATAGATTGTCGAAAAGATAAAAAGACCCTACCTATAGGAAAGAATTCTAAAAAATGGTTTCGTTTTGAATTGGCTTTGTCTAGAATGAAAGTATCTACCAATTATGAAAAAACATCCTACACAATCACCAAGGACACATTGAGGAGGATCATATTGAAGGGAATATGGAAATGGATTTTACCAATTTTGATTGTTGCAATAGTCGTTGCTGGTACATACTATTGGATGAATCCAAATTTTTTAGGGGAAAGTAACGAGACCGAACCAGAAGTGGATGAAGAAATTGAGCAAGCAAGAGAACAAGCAAAAGAAGATGTAACAGAAGAAGAGATTGAAGAATATCAAAAAGAAGGTAAAAACCCTTTCGGTCAAAAACGCGAGCAAAGCGAATTGAACGAAGCGTATTACAGAGAGTATATTCATGGGATGTCGCACCAAAAAGTAAAGGCCAATAAAAAATGGGGCTTCTATTTAATCACACAAGAAAGAATTGATTGGCTATTGAATGGGTTGGATGAAATATCAATCAATAATGAAGATATCTATCGTGATATACTGACTCGCTGGTCTAATGGAGATTTTTCACAAGCCGATGAAGACCATAATACAATATGGCGAATGCAGAATGGAACCGTCGGTGAAGCTTATGGCGTTATGAGTGAGGAAGAAGAAGCGGCATATATTGAGCAAGTGAGAGAAGGATCAGGAGACCGATAGTTGAAAGGGAAGTTGCATCGAGTAGACACTTGCATTAAATAGTTGCGAGAATGAAAGAATGAGAAATCATTTAACGACTGGAGAACCGGTAGTTAATGGGGGTGATCTAAGAAAGTGAAAAAAAGAAGAGAAAATCTATTGACTTCCATAAATACTCCATGCTATATTTATAAGCGTCGCAAAAACAGCTAAATAAGTTGCTAACACAAATTCAAAAAAAGTATTGACGCAAACTTGAATGCGTGTTACATTTATAAAGTCGCTGTTTTGAAGCGAAGAAACACAAAGAACATTTCGAACCTTGAAAACTAAACAAAATAGCCTGAAGTCAATTCGGTTTCTTTCTTATTGATTGGGAA
>NZ_VMHF01000003.1:0-28920 GCF_007559355.1 Allobacillus sp. SKP2-8
ACTTTGGGGAGGTACTTCCTTTTTTGTGTTTTGAAACCCTTGCCCTGTAAGGGCTAAGATTTATGAAATTTATTCACTTAAAAAAAATATTAAAATCAAACTCATATTCAAGGAAAAAGTGTTTGGACGAAGAGAGTTTAGAATAAAACAGAGATGGAAGCTATTAATAAATATTATGAATGGATTAATGAAGAGTGTCCTATTGAAATCATTTCTTTTAAGGAAGCAGATGGCTGCTCAGATTTTATAGGTGTTGATGGTGAGATGTATTTCATCCTTGATTACGAAGATTATTTTCAAGCATACGGAGTGAACTTCTTCACTATGGCTTGGGTAGAAGAATATTGGGAAGATGTTGCATTCTTTTTCGTTCGTGATGAAGCAGTCAAATACACTAAATATCAATCACACAATCTACATCATCCTAGAGTGTTTTCACATCATTTAGGATATGCTAATCAAGGAGATTTGCCACATTTTTATGAGTTATTGATGAAAATGAGTAACCAATTAAAATATGATTCAGGCAAGTAAAAATTAATTGAATATATCCACCTTCGTATTCTATGAGAAGTAAAACCGTACTCTAAAATTAGGGTGCGGTTTTATTTTTAAAAAAATTTTAAATTTGGTTTAGAAAACTAAGTTAAAACCTCTTTATTAAATAGATGTACGGTACATCAAATAATTATAAGGAGTGGTATTATGGCAAGACTTGTTGAAGAAGGTTGGATGAGAACAACGAAAAGCCCGAGTCAGCTTAACGATATGGCTGAACTGTGTGACGAACAGTATTATAACGGGTATTATGGTGTTTCTAAAAATCATATTTACAATACAGTATCAGGAGTTGTTTCTACTGTTTTTTCTTTGTTCTATAAAATGAGCAAAACTACTTCAGCTATTGGCGTTGTAGTTGATAACGTTGCGGAAATTGCTAATTCTGTTAACCGAACTCAGTTAGAAGGGTTTCTTAATGGAGAAAATATGTGTATTGAACTAAGAGATTATTGCTATGCGAATGACATTATAAATTTAGACGTTACCATGTATTACCACGAATTTCAAACTGCTGACGGACGATTAAACAGGTACCCTCGTGGTAACCCTTACGGTGATCATAAAGGAAAAGCATATCGAATCAATCGAATGCAACTTTCAAATGGACAATGGATCAGCCCACAATATGGTTAATTAAATATTCTAAAAACGCCTCTAAGGATGTTATAATAACTTAGAGGTGTTTTTACTATTTTAAAGAAACTGGGGGGAATAACTGGTGAAAAAGTGGCTTTATTTCTTTGTCATTGTTTGTGTAGCAATCTTCATTATATATACATTCTATTTTAAAGCAACAACTACCTTTAAAGAAGCCTTACCTTCCTTGTACGAAGAAAATGACATTAAAGATATTATTATTAATGAGACAATTAGGGATGACAACGGAAAAAGAATAGAAGAAAGGAGAGTATCAATTAAAGAGCAAGAGACGATAAAAAGATTATTGAAAAAGTCAGCAAATATGAAACTCAAGAGAAACAAAGGTTTTAAAAGTAAAAGTTCCCATACCACTTCGTTTTACATTATTCGTGTGAACTTTGTTCATACTAAAAAAGACTTTACCTTTAATATGGCAGATAGTGATATAATTGTAGGTGATTCAAAATACTATACCATAGTAGAAAATAACAATTTCAAACAAGTACTAAATCAAGAGGAAGTGGACTGGAAAACAGTCAAATAAGCAAAAGTTCTCACTATATTAAGTCAGGGTACAGTTTACTTCTTCCGCGTAAGGATCAGTGAATAAATGGAAATAAATAAAGCAAGGATTGAAAAGATGAACGCTAACCAATACATACCGCAACCTCATTTCTTGTAACATTTGTATATTTCGGATATAATAAGAATAGAATATGGTCGGGAGTGAAGAAACCCTTTAGGGAATCTTCAAACCCTTGAAGTTTACCGGGATTTTCGCTTAGCCGAGCGGGAATCCCTTTTCTTGTTACGATAGTTCACTCTTGCAACGGCCAAGTTAATTATGGCTATCACAAGGTTGATAACTGACGTAACAAGAATCAGCACTTCATCCATACCTATTCACCCCTTTCCAGAAGAAAGAATCTTCTTCCCTTAAACAATATTAATTGTTTGGAAAAGGGATAACTCTATTATACCATAAAAACAGACCAATCAGAACAAGAGTTCTTATTTTATGACGCCTTTTCTTTCAAGATATATTTTTAAAATATTGTTCACTAAGTCAGACTTAAAACCCTTCTTCATTCCTGTTTCAGCCTCATATTTTTTCGCTAGTTCCTCTAACCCCTCAACAACCTGAGGTTCAAGGTGAAACCCACTTAAGACGTTTTTCGGTTTCTGTTTTTGAGTCAACTCTTCATAAATGTCAAACTCATTACTAATCTTTTCTGAGTTACTCTTTTCTTGTTGTTTTGTTGATTTCTTCTGAGTGTTCTTGTTTTGTGGGCTACTGCTTGTGTTTTCAGTTTTACTTTCTTTTTCATTTTCTTGTCCTTCACCATATGCACTTACAGCTGATTGTTGTCGTTTTTTATTAATTTTACTTACCATAAATGATGACAAACATTTAAACCAAAAAGGTACCAACCATCAAAAATTTTTTTATTGTTGGCTAAGACCTTCAGAGATAATGTTGATATTATAGGTTAGGTATTTGACATACGTATCGACTTCATCACCAGGCTTTCCAATCTCATCTGAATAGATTGGCTTCTCAAATATTTCCACACCTGACTCTTTTGAAACAGTTTCCATAGGTCTTGGATCAACATTGGATTCTAAAAATAGAAGAGGTACATTTTCTTCTTCAATGAATTTTAGTAAAGAAGTAATCTGTCCTGGAGAACCATTTTCTTCGGTGTCAACTTTCCAAATACACGCTTCTTTCATGTCATACCGGTCAAGCATGTATTGGAATGCGCATTCGCTCGTTACTAAAACTTTATTTTCTTCAGGGAGCTCTCCTAATCGATCTGCATACTCTTTTTCTAATTCACCTAGTCGATCTAAATAGTCACTTGCCCGTTTCTCATAATAGTCCTTGTTGTCTGGATCGACTTCTACAAATGCGTCCCGCATATCTTTTACCATCTGAATTCCTACGACAGGGTCAATGAAAGAATGTGGATTAATTTCTTCTTCATTTGTTGTTTCATCACGTAAATACATCGGTTCGATTTGCTCGGTTAAGCTATATACTTTAGCATGATCTTGGCCGACAGAATCAATCATTTTGAAAAACCAACCATCTTCTCCGCCTTCTAAGTTCATGCCATTATAGAACAAAACATCAGCGTCTGCTGCTTTCTTGGTGTCTTCTGGTAATGGTTCGTACTCATGTGGATCCGTCCCAGTAGGCACTAAGTTATGAACATCTACCTTATCGCCACCGACTTCTCTTACCATGTCTGTAATAATCGTAAAAGAAGAAACGACTTGCAACTTATCTTCATTTGCACTTGTTTCTTCAGCGTCGTTTGCTGAGCCTTCCTGGTCGGCGGCTGAAGTGGTGTCCTCACCTCCACATGCTGCGAGAAATACTAGAAGTAAAATTAAACTTGCTAGATACATACTCCTTAATACAGGTTTCATTATTTTCATACTCTCCCTTTATCTTTATTTATTCTTAAGCTACTTTTCTTCTATTCGATTGAAGCATTCGTCCGACGACCCCTTGCTTTGGTGAAAAAAGGAACATAAAAGCAAAAATAGCTGTTGCTACTAGTACGATCACTGGGCCAGATGGCAAATTATACGTGAAGCTGACATAAAGCCCGATCACAGAAGATGCTGCCCCAAAAAAGGCTGCTAAAAAGATCATGGTGGATAGACGGTTTGTCAGTAGATAAGCTGTGGCTGCCGGTGTGATTAGCATCGCTATGACAAGAACGACGCCCACTGTTTGAAGAGAAGCAACCGTAACCAGTGTTAGTAATACCATGATGCCGTAATGAATCATACGTACTTTTAATCCATAAGCTGCAGCCATCGTTTCATCAAAACTGGAAACAAGCAGTTCCTTATAAAATAGATAAACGGCTAATAGGACAACAACTCCAACAACAAGGGTGACAATCACATCAGAAGTACGAACAGACAACACATTGCCGAAAAGAATTTGTGTTAAGTCAATCGCACTTTGTGCAGATGTAATGAGAATAATCCCGAGCGCAAACATAGCTGCGAAGACGATTCCAATCGAGGAATCGTTTTTAATCCGGCTGTTTTGACTGATGGCTCCGATTCCCAATGATGTCAATACACCCGTGACAACTGCGCCATAAAAGAAATTGATTCCTAACATATAAGAAATCGCAACTCCAGGTAAGACGGCGTGCGAGATTGCATCCCCCATCAAAGCCATGCCACGTAATATGATGAAACTACCAATCACGCCACATATAATGCCAACCATAATGGAGGTAATAAATGCTTTTTGCAGAAATTCATACGCCATTAAATCTTGAAAAAATTCCATTACACTTCGACCCCCAAACTTGAAGGTAAGCCAATTCTCATCTTAAAGCATCTTTCCATATTTTCCGGTTGGAATACTTTGTTGACAGGTCCAGCACCGTAAAGCTCTTTGTTGATTAAAATTAAATCATCGAAGTAATTTTCGACTTTTGAAAGGTCGTGGTGCACGACGAATATCGTTTTTCCTTGATCTCGCAACTGTTTTAAAATGCGAATAATTACTTCTTCGCTGCCTACGTCAATACCGACGAATGGTTCGTCTAAGAAAAAGTAATCCGCCTTTTGCGCCAACGCCCGAGCAAGAAATACACGCTGTTGTTGCCCTCCTGAAAGTTCTGCTATTTGTCGATTATAAAAATCTTCCATTCCGACTCTTTCCAAACATTGCATAGCCCATTCGCGATCTTTCTTTCGTGGACGCTTGAAAATTCCTCGATGCGGATAAGTCCCTAACAATACAACATCCTTAACAAGAATAGGGAAATCCCAATCGATATTATTTCGTTGTGGAACATACGCGATTTCTTTCCGAACACGGTGAATCGGTTCTCCAGCTATTTCAACATGACCATCGTCTTTAGGAATTAATCCCAGAGCAGCTTTCATCATGGTGGATTTACCGGCACCATTCGGGCCGACAATGCCGATCAGATTCCCCGTATCAAAAGAGCACGAGACATCTCTTACCACTTCGTTTCCATAATAAGAAACAGTTAAGTGATTGATTTCTACTTTACGTTTCATGTCGCTCACCTTCTTTACAATTTTATAAAACAGACGAGTTGCCTAAGGAAAATAAAGTTTCCTAAGGGAAACATTTGATTAGCTGTATTATAATCAATTTTTATTTTTTTGTAAAGGTGTTTTTGGATAAAGTCGAAAGTTAACCGCTTTATCATGTGCATCATTGCTAGAACGCGTTTATAATTTCAATAAAAGTGAAATGTAAATAACAAAGAGTGGTTATAGTAAGAAGCATACATACTTATCTAGATGGAGGAGAGCGAATCATGATCATAGCCATCATTTTATTGCTGTTTGTTTCACTGTTTTTCTCAGGTAGTGAAACAGCTTTGACAGCTTCCAATAAAATGCGTTTGCGAACGCAATATAATCAAGGGAATGCGAAAGCGGGTAAACTATTGGACTTGGTATCGAAACCGAGCGAATTTATTACGACGATTTTAATCGGCAATAATATCGCAAACATTTTGCTGCCAACCTTAGTGACGACATTCGCCATTCAGCAAGGCGTCAATGTTGGAATCGCATCAGCCATCTTAACCATTACCGTTATTGTGTTCGCTGAAGTTTTTCCGAAATCGGTTGCTGCTACTTTTCCTGATCGGATCAGCATGCTTGTCTATCCGATCATTCGGTTTTTTACGTTTATTTTCAAACCATTCACGATCGTATTGAATTGGTTAACAGGCATGCTCACGAAAGCTTTGTCGAAGGGTCAGAAAAACGTTAATACCTATTCAAAAGAAGAGCTTCGGACAATGGTGGAGATGGCCGATTCAGAGGGAACGTTTCAGAGAGAAGAATCAAGCCGTATCATCGGGGTTTTGGATTTTAACCGATTGAATGTAAAAGATGTGTTAAAGACACCGCGTGTAGAAATCGTTGGCTTGCCACATAATTCAACGTATGAAGTAGTGAGAGAGATTGTCATCGCTAATCCATACACCCGGTATCCTGTTTATGATGAAACGATTGATCACTTGATTGGAATCTTTCATTCAAAATTCCTTATTCAATGGTCAGCCGAACCAGAAAAAAGACTTACAGACTTCGCGGATATGCACCCACTTATTGTGTATGAGTTCCATAATAGCGAATGGGTGTTCAAGCGAATGATCAAGGAAAATAAACATATGGCCATTGTCCTTGATGAATATGGTGGAACAGAGGGCATTTTAAGTATGGAAGATATGATTGAAGCGATGATTGGACTTGAAATTGAAGATGAACTTGATCCGACAGACGATCCATTAATTGAGAAGCTCTCGGAAAATGAAATCATTTGCGATGGAAAGATCACGCTACATCGGTTGAACTCTCTATTCCAAACAAAGATTCCAGAAGAAGAGGACGTGCTGGCAGGATTTATCCTAAAAGAACTGACGGACTTTCCGAAGCAGGATCAGGAATTTGAATACGAAGGATTGAAGTTCTCCATTTTGGAGCTGGATAGACGGACGATAGGGAAAGTGAAGATTACTAAAATGAGTGAAGACGAGTGAAGCGGTTAGCTCACTCGTTTTTTCGAGAATAAATGGGACCAATAGAGAAGTATATGTGCCAAGATGGTCGGATATGCACCCTGAATGATTATATATACGTCCAACTTCGGTAAATATGCTCCCAACTTAATAAAATTTGCTCCCTAAGCTGAAATATATGGTCCCTCAGTAGACTACCGGTCTTCCAAGCTTTCAATTTTGCGAAAAAATGCATCGACCTCGACATGAAGACGAGTGAAGCGGTTAGCTCACTCGTTTTTTCGAGAATAAATGAGACCAATAGAGAAGTATATGTGCCAAGATGGTCGGATATGCACCCTGAATGACTATATATACGTCCAACTTCGGTAAATATGCTCCCAACTTAATAAAATTTGCTCCCTAAGCTGAAATATATGGTCCCTCAGTAGACTACCGGTCTTCCAAATTTTCTATTTCACGAAAAAATGCCTCAACATTGCGTTTGTTGACGAGCAAAGGAGAGGTGATGCTCGAAAAGGTTCGCGTGAATGGTTCCTTTTCGAGTGGTAGCTTCGTTAATAGATTTTGTTCCAATTCTCTTTTGCATACATGCTTGGATAAAAGAGATAGACCCATCCCTTCAATAATGCTTTCTTTAATGGCTTGATTGCTGGAAATAGACAGCATAGATTTTGGTCGTAAGCCGTTTGATCGAATGAGGTGGGAAAGATACTCCCGTGTACCCGAACCTTCTTCGCGACTGATCCACACTTGGTCTTGTAAATCATCGATCATTACGGTTTCCTTTTTGGACAACGGGTGATTCGGAGCGGCAACGATAAATAGCTCGTCTTCCATAAACGGTTCTACATGTAAATCTTTTGAGCTCGTTTGTCCCTCAATCAAGCCGAGATCGACATCCAACTGTTGAACGAGCTGAATAATTTCATCGGTATTCCCAATCGTAATATCAAACTCTACCTCAGGATAAGCCGATTGCATGCTCTTCATCAACGAAGGAACAATGTATTCTCCGACCGTAAAGCTCGCACCGATTGAAAGCTTACCTTGGACAGATTGTTGAATTTCCAAAATATCTTCAACAGTTTGCTCGTAGATTGAGAAAAGTTGTTTAATGCGTTCATAAAGCAATTCACCTGTTGGCGTAATTTGAAGCTTTTTTGGTGAGCGGATAAACAGTTCTGTATTTAATTCATTTTCCAGCGACCGGATATGCATACTGACACTCGGTTGAGAGATATACAAAGCCTGAGCTGTTTTCGTGAAATTTTTCAATTCAGCAAGGGTCATGAACGTTCGGAACGCATCAACATTCATTTAAGTACACTCCTTTTTTGCAAAAAATAACTATTAGTATTTCTAATAGAAATCATCATTATTATCTATTTTACTAATCAACCCCTGTTTATTAAAGTGAAAGTAGAAAAGGGGTTGAGTGTCAGTATGGATTTTTTCAAAAAAGGGTACTTTCCAGGTCTCTTCGTTGCGTTAATTTTGGCTTCGTTAGCCATTCAATTGGCGAAGCTTCCTTTCTTATCAATTATGGGACCGCTCGTCATCGCCATTTTATTAGGAATGGTCTGGCGAATGATTTTCAAAGAAAATAAGAAGCTCGAACCAGGAATCCAATTCTCGACGAAAAAACTATTACGTTTAGGGATTATTCTCTTAGGTGTGCAATTGAATTTATACGAAATTTATGAAGCAGGCTGGCAGGTTATTTTGTTGGCCGTTTTTGCGGTAGTTATAGGTTTTACAGTTGTTTATGCGTTTAGTAAACTATTAAAAGTTGACCAGAAGCTTGGCATTTTAACAGCTTGTGGAACGGCCATATGCGGAGCGGCTGCAATCATTGCGACAGCACCACAAATTAAAACGAAAAATAATGATATTGCAATTGCTACAGGAACAATCGCTTTATTGGGAACCATATTTACCTTGGTGTATTCTATAGGGTATCAATATATGAACTTTACAGCTGACCAATACGGCATGTTTTCAGGTTCGACATTACATGAAGTCGCCCACGTAGTTGCAGCTGGAGCTGCCGGTGGAAGTGAAGCTGTCGATCTGGCTGTATTAGTCAAATTAATCCGTGTGGCTTTACTCGTTCCGGTCATTATTTTCATTGGATTTGTATTCGCGAAAAAAGAAAAAGAGGAATCATCGAAACGTTTTTCCTTATCGATGGTGCCTTGGTTTATTTTCGGATTTGCGATCATGAGTACGTTGAATACGATTTTTCAGATTCCAGAAAATATAGCTGACCGAATCATTGATGGATCCTATCTACTGATGGGGATGGCGATGGTTGGTATTGGATTGAATGTCCAACTGTCTTCGTTCAAAAGCAATGGAATCAATGCGTTAAAGGCGGGATTATACGGATCGATTATTCTTTCGTTACTTACCTATATTCTTATTCAATGGATCGGTTAAGTCAGAAAGCGTTCATATTTTTGATAAAATAAGAACGATAAATAGCGTAAACTAGGTGATGAACATGTTAAACATCCGTGCAGAAACGTTGATTGATATCATCGGTGATTTATACACCGAGGAGACATCAATCGTTCTGTCTGACACTAAAAATTATCTTTATTATCGACCGAGTGAGCGGATCGATTTGAAAATCAAACCCGGTGACCCAGTCGTTGAAGGGACCATTACAGCGAAAGCTTTAAAGTTAAAACAAAAGGTCTCGGAATACATCGACCGTGACGTGTTTGGTGTTCCTTATTACGGCATGGCGGTACCGTACAAGCATAACGGGCGAATCGCGGGGTGTGTGACTGCTGTTTTCCCTGCTTTAAGTGATGCTTTATCCGTGGTGACGGTACAAGTAGCAGATGGGTGGATTCCGATGCCTTTTGAAGATATTTTGTATATTGAAGCAAAGAACCGTAAAACGTACGTGATCGGCAAGAACACATCTGGGACACATCGAAATTCGCTGAATGAATTCGATTTTTTCTTGCCACGAGATCGTTTTATTCGATGTCACCGTTCGTTTGTGATCAATATCCATCATATTGAAGCAATTTATCCGAATACTCATTCGACATTTGAGCTGAAAATGAAGAACGGCGCAAAGATTCCTGTCAGTCAAACACACTCTAGTTATTTCAGAAAATTGCTGGGATTTTAATTTGCTGGCTCATGCATAAATCTACTGTTTCGATCATGAAGTGGAAGCGTCTGTCCGAAAACGCCCCTCAACACCAATAAATTGGGTAAACTATATATGAAAAGGTTTACATTGAAAGGCGGGGTGTTTTATGGAAAAGGGTTATGAACGTATTCACCAGCCGGAACTGCGAAATAATGTCGTATCAGCGGAGGAAGCTGCTTCCTGGATTCAGGATGGTATGACGTTAGGGTTAAGCGGTTTCACACGAGCTGGCGATGCAAAAGCAATACCTTTCGCATTGGTAGACAGAGCGAAAACGGACCCATTAAAAGTAAACGTTTACACAGGAGCTTCTTTAGGCTCTGATGTGGATAAATTATTTGCTGAAGCGGGAATTTTAAACAAACGTTTGCCATTCCAAGCGGATGCAACGATGCGTAAAAAATTAAACGATGGTGAATTTTATTTTGTCGATCAGCACTTGTCTCACACATCCGAAATGTTGCGTCAAGGCACGTTAGACAAAATTGATTACGCTATTGTGGAAGCGGTATCTATTTCAGAAGATGGTATGATTATTCCATCGACATCGATTGGAAACTCTGCTATTTTCGTGGAGTATGCTGAGAATGTTTTAATCGAATTAAATGTGGCACAGCCAACTTCTCTTGAAGGGGTTCATGACTTGTTTTCATTAGAGAAACAAGGTGAACGCGGACCAATCGAGATTACGAAACCAGAAGATCGAATCGGTGTAAAAGGAATCAAAGTCGATCCAGCTAAAATCAAAGGAATCGTCTTCACAAATCAAGCGGATTCTCCATCTCCAATTGTTCCCCCAGATGAAGAGACAAAGCTGATGGCTGGCCACCTCATTCGTTTTCTTGAAAATGAAGTCGAAGCAGGTCGATTAACCAAGAACTTGGCACCACTTCAATCCGGAATTGGATCCATTGCGAATGCGGTTTTACACGGATTATTGGATTCTGATTTTGAAGATTTGAAGGTTTACTCAGAAGTATTGCAAGATGCGGTGTTCGATTTGATCGATGCTGGTAAAGTTAACTTTGCCTCTGCATGTTCCATCACATTGTCAGAAGAAAAAATGAAAAAAGTTTTTGAGAACTTCGAGGAATATAAAGATCGTCTCGTTATGCGTGCGCAGGAAATTTCCAACCAGCCGGAATTAATCCGTCGAATGGGCTTGATTTCCATCAATACAGCGCTTGAGTTCGACATTTACGGAAATGTGAACTCCACACATGTCGGTGGAACGAAGATGATGAACGGAATCGGTGGTTCTGGTGACTTTGCGAGAAACGCACGCCTTGGAATTTTCGTAACGAAATCCATTGCGAAAAATGGCGATATCTCAAGTGTCGTGCCATTTGTTCCCCATGTGGATCACACGGAACATGATGTAGACGTTCTCGTTACCGAGCAAGGATACGCAGATCTTCGCGGTCTTGCACCGAGAGAACGTGTAGAAAAAATTATTGATAACTGTGTGCATCCATTATATAAAGAACAACTTCGTGAATACTATGAAGAAGCAAAAACACGTGGCGGACAAACACCACACGTATTGGAAAAAGCATTATCTTGGCATACGCGGTTTGCGGAAGAAGGAACAATGCTCGAGAAACAACCTGCATATGTATAAATAAAATAGAGCAATATGAAGAAAGTGGCTATCAATTGATAAAAGATAGCCACTTTTTTGCGTTTTTAATCGAATACATATCATAAGTCGTCCATCATAAGGAGTGAATAAGGTGGAAGAAGAATTAAATCGAGCAATGGTATTACGAAAAAATGGAGAGTTCAATAAATCAACCGTCCTATTGATCCGTTTAGCTGAAATCTATCCTTTTTATGCTTCCATTAACTATGAATGTGCACAAAGTTTAATGTTAGTGGGAAAGGAAACAGAATCTGTACCTTATTTTGAACGTGCCATTCGTTTAGGATTGCCTTCAGAGGCGTTAGCGGACACGTATATCAGTCTATCTCATGGCTACCAATTGATGGGAGATAAGGAACGAGCAAGAGACGCGATTCAAAAAGGCAACCAAATAAAACAGAATCATCGTCATATGGAGAAGAGTCATGCTGCTGTTCCAAGAAGTACAGTTAAAAAATAACTTCAACTATATCTCGTAAAAATGCTCCTTCTCATAGTGACAAACTATTTGAAGAAGCATTTTTCTTTTTAATCTTCTTCCGAAAGAAGACTCCTCTTTATGCGTTTGCAATGATGGGTGCAGTTCAAAGCAGACAACTCAAAACCAGGCCGGGTCTGTCAAGCATGTAAAAGATCATCGAGAATTCGTCTCAACATCTGGACGCGTCTATCAAGCATGTAAAAAGGTCCACGAGAATCCGTTTCCACGTCAAATCAAATTCCCATCCTATTTTCCATCTAGCTCAGTAACATTCTGCAAAGCATTCTCATCATCATTATTTGCTTTTTTAATAATCGATAATGAACCGTTCGTCTCCATGACGACCGCTTTCACTTGATCCAACGATCCGATACCTTGTTCGCGCACAGATTGTAGGATCTCAGAACGATGGACACGATTTACCTTCATGGCATCTGTTTTATATCTTCCTTCGTAAAATAACAGAACAGGTGTTGATTTGATTAGGTTACGGAATGTTTTTGACCGAACCGATAACCATGCAACGAGATATTGCAGAAATGTCAACAGACCGAGAGCAACAATCCCCTCGGATAAGGATATTTTGCTGTTTAATATGATCGTTGCAAATGTGGAACCAAGGGCAACGGTAATAATTAAATCAAACATGTTCATTTTAGATAATGTACGTTTACCGGATATGCGCAAGAAAAATATTAGGAAAAAGTAACTCGAAATCCCTAAAATAAGAATTCGTATGAGTGGTTCCCAGCCATTAAAAAACATACAACCGCCTCCTATTTCTGTTTTATTTCCTTGCAACGATCCGGTTAAACAATCCAAATGATTTTAAATCGACTCCTTCCTATGTGAAAATAAAGAAATCAGTCATTCTACATATGAAGAAATGTGAACGAACGAGGAGGATAAAATATATGATTACTGTCATCGGGGCAGGTATATTGGGCGCATCCTGTGCGTATCATTTAGCTAAAAAGGGAGAAGATGTAACGATTATTGACCGAGAAGAACCTGGCAGAGCTTCACACGCGGCAGCGGGAATCGTCTGCCCTTGGTTAACTCAGCGCCGCAATAAAGATTGGTACGTGCTTGTAAAAAACGGAGCGCGCTACTATCCTGATTTGGTGAACCAACTAAAAGAAGACGGTGAATCGAATACGGGATATGAAAAAGTGGGCGCCCTTCACTTACACCGCGACCCAGATATTATTGAAAAAATGTATCAGCGAGGTGTGGAAAGAAGAAAAGATGCCCCAGAAATCGGGGAACTTACGAAATTGAATGAAGAAGAAACACAAGCTTATTTTCCAGCGTTGGGTACGGAATTTCAATCCGTACACATTGCAGGAGGAGCTCGGGTGAATGGTCGAGCTCTGAAAGATTCGCTATTGCGCGCGGCACAAAAACATGGAGCGCGGTATGTGAACGCAGATGCAACACTTATCCGAGATGGAAATCGAGTGAGTGCAGTTCATGCCGGTCAAGAAACCATAGATGTCGACCAAGTAATTGATACGACAGGCGCTTGGTCAAATCAATTATTGAGTGATCTTGGACTTCAATTTAATGTTCGCTCACAACGTGCACAAATACTTCATTTAGAATTGCCTGATCAAGACCCAGGAAATTGGCCGGTAATTATCGGTTTAAATAAATTGTATCTATTAACAAACCGCAGCGGACGAGTGATTGTCGGGGCAACGCACGAAGACGATGTCGGTTTTGATCACCGAGCTACAGCAGAAGGAATTCATGAAATATTGAATAATGTTCTTTCAGCTGCACCGGGGTTAAACCATGCAACGTTTAAAGAAGTCCGAGTTGGATTCCGCCCGTTCACGCCAAACTCGCTCCCATTAATTGGACCAGCTCCTAAAACTGAAAATCTATTTGTCGCCAATGGATTAGGTTCCTCAGGTTTAACGAGCGGACCTTATTTAGGATATTTATTATCACAGTTAGCGACAGGGCAAGATGTAGAAATTGATCTTACCCCTTACAATGTTGAACAAGCGATGGATGAAACTTAATAAAAATAACAACTTCCTCATAAGACCAGAAAACTGGTTGACTATGGGGAGTTTTTTTGTGAATGAAAAGTTAATACGTGTCCGATAAGCGCTCTCAACAACGGAAGCGCGAGAAAATGGTCGTCTTCCGTACTCGATAGGTGCTCTCAACAACGGAAGCGCGAGAAAATGTTCGTCTTCCGTGTCCGATAAGCGCTCTCAACAACGGAAGCGCGAGAAAATGTTCGTCTTCCGTGTCCGATAAGCGCTCTCAACAACGGAAGCGTGAGAAAATGTTCGTCTTCCGTGCTTGATAGGCGCTCTCAACAACGGAAGCACGAGAAAATGTTCGTCTTCCGTGTCCGATAAGCGCTCTCAACAACGGAAGCGCGAGAAAATGTTCGTCTTCCGTGTCCGATAAGCGCTCTCAACAACGGAAGCGCGAGAAATCGGCCGTCTTCCGTGCTCGATAGGCACTCTCAACAACGGAAGCGCGAGAAAATGGTCGTCTTCCGTGCTCGATAGGTGCTCTCAACAACGGAAGCGCGAGAAAATGATCATCTTCCGTATTTGATAGGCGCTCTCAACAACGGAAGCACAAGAAAATGATCGTCTTCCGTACTCGATAGACGCTCTCAACAACGGAAGCACAAGAAAATGATCGTCTTCCGTACTCGATAGGCCATTCTCAATAACTGAAAATGCAAATACCCGCCTAATTGTATTCGGCAAGCTCCCTCCCACAGCCCAAAGATCAGCTCAATCTAACCCGTCAATATTTCTAGATAAAATTTATTTGACAATTTAGAAGGCCCTCACTTATACTGTATACATAATACAGTGCACACACAAACAGCTGTTTTATCTATTTCATGAAAGCGTTTTATTGCAGCTATAAGTTATTCATACTTAATTATTTATTCGGAGTGAAATCATTGGAACCCATCGCAAGAAGGAAAACGACAAAAGAAATTGTATATGATCAGCTCAAACGATCCATTCTCAGTGGAGAGTTAGATCCGAACCAAATGATGACTGAAACATCACTGGCTGAATCGTTACATATCTCCCGTACGCCTGTGAGGGAAGCGGTAGGAGATTTGACGAAAGAAGGATTGCTCATCCACATTCCAAGGAAAGGCTTTAAAGTCCGAAGAATCGACGAGGACGATATGGAGCAAATTCTCTACCTGAGAATATCCATCGAAATGAGAAGCGTGAAAATGCTTATTGACCATATTACGGATGAAGAATTGAAGAAGTTGGATGCCTTGATTGATGAACAACAAATAGCTATCCAAAATAACGATCGAATTCGTTATATAGAACTGGATCAAATCCTTCATCGCCATTTGCTTAAACTTTCCAACCAAAATATATTGGAGCAAATCTTGCAAGAACTCTATAATCTCACCCGACTTATCGGACATGCGGCCATTTCCAAAGAGGGACGGATGGAAGAAGTTATCCAAGAGCATAGAGAAATTGTCAATGCATTACGAGAAAGAGATGAAGAAAAGGCAGCCGATTTAATGAGACACCACTTGCTGACAACGGCGTCTTCTGTCAAAAAACAGCGTGAGCAGTTGAAAAACAACAAAGAGAAAAGCGATTCACTAGGAGGTCTTTAATATGTCTAAAACAACTTATCAACTCGATGTAGCCGGAGAAACAAAAGAGCTAGCCATTCATAAAGCTTTCTGCATCGGTTACACAGGACGAAACAAAGAAAATACTTATGCTCATATTAAAGAGCTTGCTGAAATTGGTATTCCTGAACCAAAAGAAGTGCCAATGCTTTACCCAGTCAGTGGCAACACCATCTTTCAGAATCAAGCAATGGAAGTGGTTGGTAAGAAAACAAGCGGAGAAGCAGAAGTCGTTCTTATCTTTGGTGACTCATCCGAAGACGTTTATGTAACAGTCGGAAGTGATCACACAGATCGTGGATTGGAAACAGTTGATATCAATAAATCAAAGCAAGTCTGTGGGAAACCATTTGCTACGAAAGCATGGAAACTCCGAGATGTTCTCGATCATTGGGATGAACTAGAATTAACTTCTCAGGTGTATGTGGACGGTGAATGGGTTGATTACCAACAGGATTCCTTGAAAGCTATTATGCCTTATGAAGAAATCATTCAATATATTGAAAAGGTAGAAGCGCCAAAGAAAAATAGTATTTTCTTTTCAGGAACTGTCCCGTTAAAAGACGGCTTCAAATATGGAACAGCTTTCCGTATGACATTTAGAGACCCTGTCAACAATGACGAAATCACATCAGAATACGACATCATCAATATTGAAAGGGAGTAATGAACAATGAGATTCGCTATTTATCAAATGGAAGTTGTTGCTGGTAACCCTGAAAAAAATAGAGAGAAAGTCCAGCAGTGGGTGGAGGAGCTTTCACAAGGTGAGAAGCCAGATACGATTGTTCTGCCAGAATTGTGGACAACTTCTTATACGTTGGATCAGCTTCAAGATATTGCAGACAATGCTGGTGAGCCAACTCGATCCTTCCTAAGTGATCTGGCAAAAGAGTATGACGTCAATATTGTCGGTGGCTCTGTAGCTAACAAAATTGATGGAAAAGTGTACAACACAAGCTTCGTTTTCGACCGAGAAGGTAATCTTGTGCATGAATATAGCAAAATTCACTTAGTCCCAATGCTAAACGAACCACTTTATTTAACTGGTGGGCAAGAAAAGGTCAAAACCTTTGAGCTAGAAGGGGTAAAAATGGGTGTCATCATTTGTTATGACCTTCGTTTCCCTGAATTGGCTCGCCAACTAGCTATGGACGGCGCCCAAGTAATGTTCGTCGTCGCAGAATGGCCGACACCAAGAAGAAGACACTGGACGAGCTTGCAAGTCGCAAGAGCCATTGAAAATCAAATGTATGTCGTTTCCTCCAATAACGTTGGATCTTTGAATGATGTTGAATACGCTGGTGCATCCATGATTATCGACCCATGGGGAGATGTATTGGCACAAGGATCGGATGACAAGGAAGAAACACTTACAGGATCTTTAAATCCAGATAGAGTATTGGAAGTCAGAAAAGAAGTGCCGATTTTCGATAGTCGGGTGCCACATCTATACTGATTCAACCAAAATAAAGTCTAGGGGGAGGTGATCGAATGAGCCGGCCATCAGTGGAGTTTACGGATTACCACCAATTCAAAAGAGAAAAAATTGATGGCAAGGTGGATGGACTATACCAACGAATGATTTCACAAGACGATCAAGGCAAGGATTTAGTGAGAATCATGGAATTTGAACCTGGTACAGATACCACACCAAATGGAGTCCAGTCACATGATTACTGGGAGGAAGTCTTCATTATAGAAGGTTCATTCATTGATTTGACATTGAACAAAGAATTCACCGCAGGCATGATTGCATCTAGACCTCCAGGGATGAAGCATGGACCTTGGAAATCACCAAACGGATGCACGATGTATGAAGTTAGATATTACAAATAACAACTTGAAATTTTTTACCTTAAATATTAAGAAAAGACAAACGATTCGGATAAAAGATAGCGTCAAACCTTACTATAGATAAAAAGGATAGCGTCTCGCCAAGGAGCCATTAAATCTTTGGTAGAGCAAGATGGTTGTAAAATAAATATACAGAGAAAAGGAGTTTTAAAATGAAGAGAATTTTATTCAGCACACTACTCATCGTGTTAATGGTAACACTTGCAGCATGTGGTGGGTCAGATTCAGAAGGATCTGGAGACTCACAAACATTGAAACTAGCTCATACAGGATCTGAGACTCACCAATATCACTTGGCATCTGAGAAGTTCAAAGAATTGGTTGAAGAAAAAACAGATGGTGAAATTACTATTGAAATTCACCCGAATGCGACATTAGGTAGTGAAGGAGAAGCAGTTGAGCAAGTTATGGACGGTTCGTTGGATATGACAACGGTTGCACCAGACAGTAACTTTTCGAACACTGTACCTGAAATGAACGTGTTTGGTATTCCGTACTTGTTTGAAGATCGCGATCACGCATACAGCACATTAGATGGCGAGATTGGTGATGAATTACTTGCTTTATCTGAAGAACATAACATGAAAGGTCTTGGCTGGTGGGAAATCGGTTTCAGACATTTGACGAACAATCAAAATGAAATTGTCACACCAGAAGATGCTGAAGGACTACAAATTCGTGTACAACCTTCCCCAGTTTGGGAAGAGCATATGAAAGCAATCGGTGCGAGTCCAACTCCAGTAGACTTTAACGAGCTATACTCTGCTCTTGATCAAGGGGTTGTTGATGGACAAGAGAATCCACTTCCAACCATTGAATCAATGAAGTTTTACGAAGTACAAGACTATGTTTCATTGACAGGTCACACATATAATCCAGCGATTACTGTCATGAATTTAGATTTGTGGAATGAATTAAGTGAAGAACACCAGAAAGCGATTCAAGAGGCAACGGACGAAACGACGGATTACCATAGAGAACTATTGGCTGACAAAGAAGAAGAAATTCTTCAAATGCTTGAAGACGAAGGTGTAACGGTTACAGAGCCAGACCGTGCAGCGTTCAAAGAAGCAACAAGTGATGTGAAAAACACTGTTGAAGAAGTCCCACAAGACTTAATCGAAAAAATTGAAAACAATAAGTAATAGGATTGCCCGGGAGGGGATACTCTCTCCTGGGCATTCTACTTTAGAGTGAAGGTGATTCGTATGACTGCTTTAAAAAGCCTAGACAACTTCATCGGAAAATTACTTGAGGTAGTGATTACACTTTGCTTAGGGTCAGTGGTCATCATTACCTTCCTGCAAGTGATTTTTCGATATGTCTTAGATCAACCACTGACATGGTCGCAGGAAGCTTTGATGATTGCGTTTGTCTATAGCATTCTTTTTGGAGCGGCTTTAGCGATTAGAAATGGAGATCATTTAAAGGTTGATTTATTCGAAAAAGTTCCGAAGAGCATTAATATTGTTCTAAAAAGTGTTGAATTTATCATTGTCGGAGTATTAATTGTCGTTCTGTTTCTTTACGGTACTGAATTGGTACAAAATAATTTTAAATCAGGGCAGACGATGAGCATGCTACCGTTGAAAATGGCGTATGTCTATATGGCACTGCCAATCAGCTCAGTATTCATGGCATACTATCATGTTAGGAAGGTGTTCACATGATATGGTTAATTCCAGTACTATTTGTACTCATACTTCTTGGGACACCGATTGCCTTTGCGCTAGGTTCCGTCACCATTTTTGGTATCGTATTATCTGACGCAGATTTGTTAATCAATGTTCCAAGACAAATATTCGGAGGCGTCAATAATTTCACTTTAGTTGCCGTACCGCTCTTTATTTTAGCGGGAGAGCTGATGACACAAGGTGGAATTTCCAAACGTCTGATCAACTTTTCGAAAACATTGGTTGGTCCACTTCCCGGCGGTCTTGCAATGGTAGTCATCTTGGCGAGTATGTTCTTTTCAGCCTTAACCGGTACAGCGATTGCTGCAGCGGCGGCAATCGGCGGCATGATGATTCCTGCCATGGACAAGGAAGGCTATGACAAACGCTTCTCTGCCAGTATTGTTGCAACATCTTCAACAATCGGTCCCATTATTCCACCGAGTATCGTGTTAATCCTATATGGAGTCATCGCTAGTGTATCAATTGGTGATTTGTTCATTGCTGGGGTGCTTCCTGGTATTTTAATGGGCCTTGGCTTAATGATCTATAGTTATTTTGTCGGCAAAAAAGAGGGTTACCGTGCGAGTGACCGCCGTGCGACGTTTAAAGAAATTATCGTCGGCGCAAAAGATGCTGTCTTGGCATTAGTTATGCCAATCATCATTATTGGCGGGATTGTCAGTGGAATCTTTACAGCAACTGAATCAGGTGTAATTGCCGTGGTCTATGCCATTGTGATTGGTATGTTTGTCTATAAAGAGATTACAATCAAAGACTTCTGGCCAATTTTACTTCAAACCGCAAAAACGACAGCGACGATTATTTTCTTGATCGGTGCAGCATCCTTATTTATCTGGTTCTTATCGTTTAATTCAATTCCGAACCAGTTACTGAATATGCTCGGTCCAGTAGCGGATAATCCGATTCTGTTGCTCTTGTTGATAAACGTCATCTTGCTTATTGCAGGTACATTCATTGATACGATTAGTGCCGTATCTATTTTTACACCGTTATTCTTGCCGCTTGCATTGGCGGCGGGCATCGATCCAATCCATTTCGGGATAATCTTATCCGTAAACTTGACGATTGGAATGGTGACACCACCACTTGGCGTCTGCTTATTTGTTACATCTTCCATTGCGAAAATTACCGTTCCGAAGATGTTCAAGTATTTATTCCCACAAGTGGGTGTGCTTATACTCGTGTTGATTCTTGTTACGTATGTACCAGAGTTGATTCTATTTCCAGTTGAATTATTTGTAGATTAACTAAAACCCTTGAACACACATACGTGTGTGGTTCAAGGGTTTTTAAAAACATTTTTACGGCCCGAAGGAAAATCTTAACTACTGTCGGCGCGAATACTGTCTTGGGAAAAGCGCTCGTTCATTTCCTCCAAAAACTGTGTATATTCCGATTCGCCTGAGAAAGAGAGCGATAAAAACTTGTGCGCTCGTGTCATCGCGATATAAAGAAGGGCAGCTTCTCTATTTTTATCCTTCTCCAATTCAAATGGGATATTATCAACATTGACAATAAATACAGCTTGAAAATCGAGTCCTTTACTAGAGTCAATAGTGCTGATTTTAATCTTTCCGTCATCCTTGGAGTACGTTTTCTTCGTGCCTTGGTTTTCAGCGACCCAATAAAAAGGAAGGTTATTTTTGGCTAATTGCCTTTGAATGATTGAAATGTAATTTTGTTTAGATGATTTTTTCACTCGGTAAAGAATGGCCATTTCATCGTAAGGAACTTGATGCTTTCTGTGCAAACGTTGAATCGTCGCACAAACTTTTTTCATTTCATCCATGAACGAGTCAGCCTTATAGACGTAAGGTTCAGGACCTTTTCGTGGGGTCGATTTAGGAGCGATGATTTCTCCTTCAATATGTTGCTCAGCGACTTTATCTTTCAAAGTAGAATGACGCTGGTAAAATTCCCATGCAAACCGAACGATTTGTTGCGTGTTCCGATAATTGATCGACAGAATTCGCGATCTCCCAGTGAAATCGAGTCCTAAATCCTGCTTATAGGTACGGCGGCGTTTGTATATATCTTGCGCTCGGTCTTCAACTAACAATAGCGAGCTCGTTTGTGGGTTGACTAATTGACTGACCAATTGTAACCACTCAGACTTAAAATCTTGCCCCTCATCAATTAAAATAGCGTCGTATCGGTCTACAAACTGTGTACTCGTTTGAAGCGATTGAATCAAATGAGGGATACGATTTTCACTCGCACTGAATTTATCCTTTAAAAATGAATGGAAGTTGTAAACTTCTACGTCTCCGAGTTTTTTCGACCCTGATGCTTCAAACAAAGAAGCCTGGTCGCCATCTTCTTTTAAATCTTGAATTTTCAAGTCGATCAAATAGCGTAAGTAATTGGCGAGCGATACATTATAACAAAGAATCATGATTTTCCAATCAGGGTTTTCGCGAGCAAGCAGCGCTGCTCTAGTTGCCAAGATTAGCGTCTTACCACTACCGGCAACCCCTCGAATAATTCGGTTTTTATCACCGATATTTTTCGCATAGTTTTCTTGGTGGACATCCATCGCTTTAAGATTATGCATGGAAAGCAGAATTTGCTCCTGATGAGGAGCCTGTTCCTGATATTCCCCACCAATGCGTACCTCTGGAAATAGGTGATGACGAATCGCATCAATATCTTCTCGCTGCAGTGGTTCGCGTAGTCGAAAATTAATCTTGAACATATTCATTAACTTTTCCATAAGAATTTCTTCAGAGAAATCCTCGTGGTCCGGATCGATTTCGTTTCTGGCCAAGCAATACTGAGGGCTGATGACCGAATAGAGATTCTCTTTCGATAAATTCTCCGTCTGTAATCGGGAAAAAACGGCACCATAGCCACAAGGAAATTTTAAATTGAATCGGTGTCGTCCATTTGATTGAATGAGGTTTTGGTCCTTCTTTAAATAATTCATCAAATGAAACGTAAATTCTTCGGCTTTTTTGTAGGGGTTTGTTTCTATGGCTTGTTGCTGGTTCCGGCCAAAGATAATCCATTCATCCTTCGTCGCTTGAACAATCGTCGAAAGGGTCCAATCCTTCACTTCTAATACAATCAGTCCAAGGTCAGGACCGATGATGACAAAATCCGGTCTCCTGCCGTGGATTTCAGGCTCATAGTAAACGATATAGTCTTCCGGTAAAAATTCTTTTAGCGTACGAAACAACACGCGTTCACCGGCGGTTGCCGTCCGGCGAATGGTTTCAGGAACTGTGAGCGCCATAAAGTTCACCTACTTATATGTATTATCCCTAGTTTAACATATATTGGATGTGTTGAGGTGTACGCTAGAAAGTTGCACGATTCGTAAACGGCACAAGGTAAACTAGTAGATCTCTGCAACAGCAACGAACCCTGTCATGATTGCAACAATCAAGACAAATAAACTCAATCCGATTCTTTGATCCTTCCAATAAGTCAAGGAAACAATTAACAAGAAAAACATACCGACTACGTAGTAGAGGAAAGAAGGAATCTCTAATTGGTTATTAAACAGACGAATCAAAAAAAGAATTAAGAGAATACCTGCTAATAGCTTCGTTATGAATTGTGCCATTTATCATCACCTCTCACCGAAAAAATCAATTTCAAAATATTGAAAGCTTACTAACAATTGCTGGCTCACCATGTTAATCTATTGATAATAGAGTAAGGAAGGAATAAGACTATGGCAAGTAAATTTTCGTTACAAACAAAAATTATGACGATGCTCATTACCCTTTTGTTTATCGTTACTTTCTCATTGACGGCCATTCAATCATACATAGAATACAATCAAATCAAAGATCATATGGGGCAAAGAGCACTTGATGTAGCTACGTCCATCTCTCTGATGCCGGAAGTGATCAATGCTTTTGATGATCCCAACCCAACCGAAACCATTCAGCCGATTGCTGAAAATATTCGAAAGCGAGTTGGTTCTGAATTTATTGTTGTTGGAGATGCAGAAAGTACACGGATTGCCCACCCTGAAACGCATAAAATCGGCAAAAAAATGGTTGGCGGAGATAACGACAAGGCGTTAATCCAAGGAGAATACTATAAATCGGAAGCAGTAGGCTCATTAGGACCATCGTTACGCGGAAAAGCGCCGATTTTCAATCAAGAAGGAGATATTATTGGAATCGTTTCAGTCGGTTTTATGATCGAAGACATTAAGGGGATGATTTTTGAACGGCTGAATGATCTGTTTTTATTTTCTTTGTTGGTGCTTCTTCTTGGAGCTGTGGGCGGTCTATTTCTCACAAAGAGTATTCGAAAAGATATATTAGGACTTGAACCTCGCGAGATTGCCAGCCTTTACCGTGATCGAAAAGCTGTTTTACGCTCCGTGAAGGAAGGGATTATTGCAGTCGATCAAAAAGGAATGATAACACTTTTAAACCATTCGGCGAGAAAGATGCTTGGCCTCGATGAGCGTGCCAAGTACAAACATATTGAAGATGTATTACCGAATACGAAAATGTATGATGTCTTACAAAGCGGAAAGCCAGACATTGATGAAGAAATCATTTTAAGAGATCGGCATGTGATCGTCAACCGAATTCCACTCAATGAAAATGGCAAAACGGTAGGAGCTGTTGCTAGTTTCCGAGATAAGACTGAAATGCAACAGATGATCAACGCGCTATCGGAAGTAAAAAGTTACTCGGAAGATTTACGGGCACAAACACATGAATTCACAAATAAGCTATACGTATTGTCTGGGTTATTACAGCTCGGTCACTATCAAGAAGCGATCGATTTAATCCAAGAAGAGTCTTACTTCTACCAACAACAAACAAAAAGTTTGCTCGAACATATCAAAGATGAACCTGTACAAGCCATTTTACTCGGTAAATTAGGAAAAGCTTCTGAAAAAAAGATTGAGCTCTCTGTAGATGAAAACAGTCAGCTTGCCAAGTTACCAGAGCATCTGACGACTTCAAAGTTAACGACGATATTAGGGAATTTATTTGATAACGCAATGGATGCAGTACAAGATCAAGAAGAACGTCGCGTGACGTTTTTTGCAACAGATCTCGGAAATGATATCATTTTCGAAGTCAGTGACAACGGTCCAGGCATTCCAGAAGATAAGCAAATGAATATTTTCTCAAGGGGATTCTCGACGAAAGAAGAAGATCGTGGTTTTGGGTTGCCAATTGTCGAAGAAGTAGTTGTGGATTTACAAGGAACGATCAGTTTTGATACCGATTCAAATGGGACTGTATTTACGGTTTATTTACCGAAAACGTTAAGTGATCAACAAAGCGAGGTGGGTTAATGTGTTGCGGATTGGAATAGCAGAGGATGATTTTCGGGTCGCTTCCATTCATGAAGGGTTTTTATCCAAAATGGATGACGTGAAAATCGTTTTTAAAGAATTAAACGCAGAAGATACAATAAATAAGATCGAGTCGGTAGATATTGATTTATTGTTGTTGGATATCTATATGCCAGATCGCCTTGGCACTGAATTGATTAATGACATTCGCATGATAAAGCCAGAACTCGGCATCATCATGATTAGTGCGGCTACTGAAAAAGAAGTCGTGAAACAAGCACTTCAATTAGGTGTGTTTGACTACATCATAAAGCCGGTTACGATGGACCGCTTTATTGAAACGATTGAGAAATACCGGAAGTTTCAATTGGAGTTAGATCAATATAAGGAAATCGATCAGACGTTCCTTGACCAGTACTTTGGTTTCCAATCGAAAAATCAACTGAAAGAAGATACACCAAAAGGGATCGATCCTTTGAGCCTGCAAAAGGTCAATAAAATTCTAAGAGAGGAATCAAAAGGCTTCACAGCAGAAGAAATGGGTGAGCGAATGGGTGCATCCAGGACGACGGCGAGAAGATATTTGGAGTATTTGATTTCAATTGGCGAGTGCTACGCAGAATTAGAGTATGGAATCGTCGGTCGGCCAGAAAGACATTATTATGCAAATATCTAATGAATAGAGATACGAATGCTTACCTCGACCTGGTGAACGGGTTGAGGTTTTTTGTTTTCGTGAACAAAATGAACAAAATCACCTTTATGGTCTTTATTTTACTAATAATGAAAACGGTTACAAACAAAATATTAAAGTGCTAATATAACAAACAGTGAACATTTTGTGAATTGAACAAAAATTATTAGGGGGTAGAAGCATGAAGAAGTTTTTAGCTATTTTATTGTTTGTATTCTTGCTTGGTTTCCTAGCTGCTTGTGGTGGCGAGGATAATGAAGAATCTCAAGAAGATTCAAAGAGCAATGAAGAAAGTACGGAAGAAAGTTCTGAAGGGAATGCGGAAGGTGGAGAATGGACGCCTGATCAGAACATCGAAATGGTCGCACCAGCAGGAGCCGGTGGTGGTTGGGATACGACTGCCCGTATGGCTGCACAAGTATTAAATGAAGAAGGAATTATCGAAGAGAGTATTGGAGTTGTGAACAAAGAAGGTGCAGGAGGAGCGATTGGTTGGTCATACATTGCTAACCAAGAAGGAAATCCACATAGCCTATTCGTATCATCTTCTCCAATTCTATTAGTGCCGTTAAGCGGTCAATCTGAACATGGACATGAAGACTTCACACCAATTGCAAACGTCATTGCTGACTATGGTGCATTTGCTGTACGTGAAGATGCTGAATGGGAGAATTTAAGTGAGTTATTCGAACAAATGAAAGAAGATCCTTCTAGTGTAACGGTTGTAGGAACATCATCACCTGGAAGTATGGACCACATCCAATTCGTTCGCTTTGCGAAAGCGGCAGGCGTTGACATTACAAAAATCAAATACGTATCTGCTCCAGACGCAGGAGGAATCACTCAAGTGCTTAATGGAAGTGCTGACGTCTTCTCAACAGGTGTCGGTGAAGTGGTTGAACAAGCGAGAGCCGGAGAAATTCGCGTACTTGCTGTGACCTCTGAAGAAAGACTTGAAGGAGAAACTCTATCTGAGTTCCCGACGGCGAAAGAGCAAGGAATTGATGAAAAGTTCATTAACTGGCGTGGCTTCTTTGGCCCGGCAGACATGACGGATGAGCAAGTAGCTTATTACGAAACAAAATTCAAAGAGTTAAGCGAATCCGAAGCATTTGCTGAAATCCGTTCGAACTACGGATGGAATGAAATGTACATGGGTAGCGAAGAATACAAAAACTTCTTGGATGAAGAAAAAGAGAATTTAAAAGGATTATTGGAAGAGCTAGATTTATTGAACGAATAATAGATTTCAATAACGAATCATTTATTATCCTATGAAGTCAGCAGGGGTCCCCTGTTGACTTCTGATTGTTTATTTATACGAGATTCATTGTGCGAGAGGAGGAGAATCCTGTGTTGAAAAACGTGAACCAACGAATTGCGATCGTATTGGCAGTTCTATCGGCTTTTTACCTCATTTTAAGTTATCAATTACCGACGTATCCATATATTCCTGTAGACGCCGATGCTATACCTAAAACGCTCGGCTGGTTACTGCTTGCTTTATCAGTAGGTCTGTTTTTCTCTAAAGATCGGGATTCCGAAGAACAAAAAGCAAAAAGACACATTCCAAAAAAAGATGTGATTAGTCTATTGGTCGTTTTCCTATTTGTCTTTTTGTATATTACGTTTTTCGAATCACTCGGATTTATTTTAGCGACAGTATTATTTGTATTCAGTTCTACATGGTACTTAGGTTACAAAAAGCATTTGGTTAATGCGATTGTATCCATTTTATTTCCAGTCATTTTATATAGTATTTTCGTTTATATGCTTCAAATTAGATTGCCAGCAGGAATCTTACCATTTTAAAGGAGGGATATAATGGGAGCACTTGACGGAATTGCGACAGGCTTTCAAGTCGCATTAAGTTTAGAAGGAATCATGTTTGTTTTAATTGGTGTGTTTGTCGGTACGTTTATCGGAATGTTACCTGGTTTGGGGCCGATAAGTGCCATTGCCATTATGATCCCGATTACTTATGGCATGGATCCGACGATGGCATTAGTCATGATGGCAGGTGTATACTATGGTGCCGTTTTTGGTGGTTCGACATCCTCTATACTTTTAAACGCACCAGGTATTTCCGGAACAGTGGCATCGGCATTTGATGGTTATCCGATGGCCCAGCAAGGAAAAGCGGGGAAGGCATTGGCCATTGCTGCGATTTCTTCCTTTGTTGGAGGAACGATCAGTGTTGTCTTGTTGATGATCTTTGCGCCAATGCTCGCGAGCGTAGCTATTTCATTTGGTCCACCTGCTTATTTTGCATTGATGCTATTGGGCTTATCAGCCATCGCTAGTTTGTCAGAAGGTTCAACGATTAAAGCGATGATTTCAGCTGTTATAGGTTTCATGATTGCAACGATTGGAATTGACCCACAAACGGGGACAGCACGGTTTAACTTTGGTAGTGCGAATTTATTGGATGGAATCGATTTTCTCGTCATCGCACTTGGTTTATTTGCGATTGCCGAAGTATGCTACCTAATCATGAATCGTGATAAAAAATCCATTGGAAGTGCGAAGGAAATCGGAAGCCTTCGTTTAAGCAAAAGTGATTTTAAAGAAATGAGTGGCCCAGCAGGTCGACAATCATTTTTAGGCTTTATTTTAGGTATTTTACCAGGTGCTGGGGCAACGATCGCGTCATTCATCAGTTACATCACTGAAAAAAAGATTGCGAAAAACCCAGATGAATTCGGTAAAGGATCCATTAAAGGGTTGGCTGCACCTGAAGCATCAAATAACGCAGCGACCAGTGGGGCGTTCGTTCCATTACTTAGTTTAGGTATTCCAGGTTCAGGAACGACGGCAGTCATGCTCGGTGCTTTTCTAGTCTTAGGGTTACAGCCAGGACCAATGATGATGACCGATCGCCCGGAAGTATTCTGGGGCATTATTGCTAGTATGTATATCGGTAATATCTTTCTATTAATCTTGAACTTACCGTTAATTCCGTATATCGCAAGGTTATTGACGATTCCGAGACCGATGTTGATTTCACTGGTAATCATGTTCAGTTTTATTGGTGTCTATGCGATCAGCTTTAGTGTATTTGACCTATACTTATTATTGGCATTTGGGGTCTTAGGCTTGTTAATGCGTATGTTTGCCTTTCCAGCGCCACCATTTATTCTCGCATTCATCCTTGGTGGAATGATGGAACAATCATTCAGACAATCCATGACCATTTCAGGCGGAAATATTTCCATATTTTTTGAAAATAACATCTCACTCGTATTAATTATCATGTCCGTACTATCTTTCATATTCCCAATTATTAAAACGATTCGGACGAAAAAGAAAGAAGCTTAAACGGATTCGGCGACTCCCGTCTAGATTCAGTGGCTGTTGTACATTGTCGAGCGGTTCGATGCGTTTATCGAGCGGTTGGAACGTTTTGTCGAGCGGTTCGTCGCGTTTATCGAGCGGTTGGCACGCTTTGTCGAGCGGTTCGATGCGTTTATTGAGCGGTTAGAACGCTTCATCGAGCGGTTCGATGCGTTTATCGAGCGGTTGGCACGCTTTGTCGAGCGGTTCGATGCGTTTATTGAGCGGTTAGAACGCTTCATCGAGCGGTTCGATGCGTTTATCGAGCGGTTGGCACGCTTCGTCGAGCGGTTCGATGCGTTTATTGAGCGGTTAGAACGCTTCATCGAGCGGCTACACCAGTTTTTCGACGGCTTCCC
>NZ_VMHF01000003.1:28947-43801 GCF_007559355.1 Allobacillus sp. SKP2-8
AACATTTTTCAGCGGCTTGCCGAGCGAAGATGGGTGGAAAAAATCAAAGGTACATTTTTGCTTCAGCAAAAATGATCCACATAAAAAACGAACCTCGATTTAAATTTATCTGAACGTTTGAGGTACGACAATAACCCTGGTAATATACAAAATTTCACTTCGCCGAAATTAGAGTATATTACCGGGATTGTTTGTATGCACTGCATTGCTGACGAACGAGTATGTTTATAAATATTTTTTCATCCGAATCGTGTGCAAGTCATAGTCAAAAAATTGTTCAACATACCTTTCTACTTCAATAAATTCTTTTCTTTTATAAAAATGTTTTGCAGCCTCATTTTCTTCTTCGACTTCAAGTGTAATTGTTTGGAGACCTTCGAGTTGTTTGATTCCCTCTTCCAATAGCATACTTCCTAATCCTTTATTTTGAACAGTAGGGAGAAGGTAGATTGCTGCCAGTAATGAATCTCCGTTTTCATCTACAGGCGTAAAGTGAGCGTAGCCGTTGACAATATCCTCATGAATGGCCACGAAGATTATACCGTTCTCTAACTTCTTCTCTAGCATCGGTCTACTGTAGGCCTTTTCTAAAAAAACATTCCGAACCTTCTTTGGAATAATCCCTTCATATGTATCATGCCAGCTCATATGTGCAACATGCTGGACGCTTGGTATATCTTTCTCTTCCATTAAACGAATGGTAGCCATGTCGATCCCTCCAAGTTAAACGAGTTAATCGTTAGTATACAAAATACAAATGAAAAAAGAAATAAACGGTTCTTTCTTTTCAGAACAATCTTTCATATACTAAAGAAAATCAATGATTGTGGGGGATTCATGTGTTTGATACGCGAGAGGAAGTTTTGTCATTGACAAAGCGTTTGGTAAGTATGGAAAGCATCGTTAATACAGCTGGTGAAAAAGTGATCGCTCGCTCCCTTTATGAGCTGATTTCATCCTTTGATTATTTCGAAAAAAATCCTGACCAAGTCATGCTGGAACAAACGATCATTGACCATAGAGAAAGATATAATGTGCTTTGTTTTGTTAAAGGAACGAAAAAGAAGAGTGATCGGACAGTTATCTTGTTTGGTCATATGGATACTGTCGGTGTAGACGATTTCAACCAACTGAAAGAACTTGCGTTTCTTCCAAACGAATTGATGGAGGCATTCGGGGAGCAAGATTTACCGTCTCCAGCCCAAGAACATCTTACGTCCGGTGAATGGTTGTTTGGCCGGGGAGCGCTTGATATGAAGAGTGGATTAGCCAGTCACCTTTATCTAATGCGTTATTATTCGATGCACCCAGACCAATTGGAGGGGAATTTAGTTTTTGTATCGGAATGTGATGAGGAAGACGGTTCGAACGGGATTCTATCAAGTTTGAAAACGTTAAAGCGTTGGAAGAAGGAACAACAATTTGAATATGTCGCTGCCATAAATGCTGACTTTGTCTCTTCGTTATATGAAGGTGACGAAAATCGTTATGTATATAAAGGAACTGTCGGAAAACTCCTACCGTCATTTTTTATTACGGGTCATGAAAGCCATGTCGGTGCTGCTTTTGATGGGTTGGATCCGAATTTCTTAGCAGCTGAATTAACGCGGCAAATTGAATATAATCCAGAGCTCAGTAATGAAGCGCTTGGTGAGACGACGATTCCGCCGGTATCCCTCAAACAGACCGATTTAAAGCCAAGTTATACGGTTCAGACGGCTCTGTCTGCTTATGTGTATTACAACTTTTTTATTCATTCGTGGTCACCGAAAGACGTCTTGGAGAAATTAAAAGAGCATGCAAAGATTGCTTTTGGAAATGCACTCGAATTATATGAACAAAGGTACCGACTTTTTTGCGAGATCAGTGGCCATCCTTATCGAGAGCTACCTTGGAAAACGCGTGTGATGACGTATGAGGAAATGGAGCATCAGCTCATTGCGTTACATGGAGATCCGTTTATCAATCATATGCATGAATTCAAGGAGGAACTGGCAGTCGACCCAGACTTGGATACCCGCATGTATGCAGCGCGTGTTGTTGAAGAAGCATGGAAGTGGATGGATGATAAATCGCCTGCCATGATTTTATTTTATTCATCTCTCTATTCGCCTCGAATCGAAATGAGTGGGAAAACGGAAGATGAGCGAGTCCTTTTGTCTGCTTTAGATGAAGCAGTTGAAAAAATTCAGCCGCATTATAAACATCCAATTGTCACAAAAAACTTCTTTCCGTATATTTCAGATATGAGTTTTTTGGCAATGAGTGATGACTTGGAAGGAATCGAAGCTGTACAGAACAATAACCCAAGCTGGGGTGAGAAGCATTTTGTCGACTATCAAGACATTCGTGATTTAAATGTACCGGTCATCAATATTGGGCCTTACGGGATGGATGCACACGCGAAATTGGAACGACTCGAAATAAAATATTCTATGGAAATCGTTCCGAATTTAACGAATGAAGTGATTTTGAATATATTGAACCAACCAAACGAGTGAGGTACTTCGACAACAATTAACGTCAGTTCGGTTTGAATTGTCACCACAAGTGATATGCATAATAGTAGTACGTAATAAGGGTGGGACAATCATGACAGCCGAAGTATCAATTATGAATAAACATGGAATGTCTATGGCTGCCGACAGTGCTATTACAAGTGGCTTTGACGGTGTGCCAAAGGTTTATAATTCTGCAAACAAGCTATTTCCATTATCAAAGGAGCATCCGATTGGGTTTATGGTTTATGGCTCTGCTTCTTTTATGGAGATTCCATGGGAAGTCATTATTAAATCGTATCGGGACTATTTAGGTAATAAACGATTCAATAATGTACAAGATTATTTCGATGATTTCATGGACTTTTTACGTCAAGATATGCGGTTTAAAAACGAAGAACTTGAAGATATTATTGTTTATCGAACCTTTTCGGATTTACTCAAGCAAATGATTCGACGCGTCGAGACGGAAATGGAAGAAGAGGGCGATGAAGCGAGTGGTGAACAGAAGGCGAGAAAGCTACTTGAAGAAGAAGTCGATCAGCAGACAAAGGACTTTTTAACGGAAGAAGCAATATTGGATATGGACTATAAAGCATTTGAATCTGCTTTTTTTGATACTATTCAAGAAATTAAAGAAGAATACATCGACTTTGAAACGTCCAAAACATTTTCCAAAAAACTATGTCGCCTTGCATTTGAAAGCGTGAAGAATGATTTCTTCAGTCGTGGAAGCACAGGCTTCGTTATCGCTGGTTATGGGGAAGAAGAAATCTTTCCTCATTTATTGAATTATCGATTGGAAGGATTTGTTTTAGGCAAGTTGAAATACAAGTTATTGAAAGAGCGGAAAATTGATTATCGTCAAAACAAACATGATGGGACAGCAGTCATTGAGGCTTTTGCGCAACGCGAAATGGTCGATTCTTTTATGGTTGGCATTGAGCCACACATGGAAGAAACGATGTTTGGGATCATTGACCGTGTATTATCTGAGTATCCAGAAAAGATTCAACATCATTTAGGGATTGATTTGGACAAAAAACAGGTTAGTAACTTGAAAGAAATGGGTAATGAACTATATCACTCCATCAAAGATACGTTAGACGATTACCAAAGAAGAAACTACTTACAACCACTGTTGGGAATCGTTCGATCTTTGCCAAAGGATGAACTCGCCAATATGGCAGAAACGTTGATGAATTTAACGTCATTCAAGCGAAAATTAACGCGTGCTACGGAATCAGTTGGCCCGCCGATCGACGTAGCAGTCATATCGAAAGGTGACGGGTTTGTTTGGGTGAAAAGAAAAAGTTACTTTGATAAGGAACTGAATGAGTAGGTGTGTAAGGTTAAGTAAATTCTTCAGAGAGGAAGAAAACAAATGCCAAAGGAACAACAGAGGAATGACAAAAAGTTCTTCTCACTTTCATCAGAAGAGCGACAGGAGTTGGAAGCGGACGCGGTGAAAAGTAAAGAGAAAAAAGATGTGGCGAATCAAGTATTTGATAACTTAGATAAGAAAATGACGAAAAAATAAATTAGTATCGATAAAAATTCCCCAGCTTTCTTCTTAAGCTGGGGACTTTATTATTCACTGAATTGCATTTTCTGAATAAATTGATCGATGATCCATGGGAATGAACCGTCTCCCATAGCGCCAAACAACTGCGAGTCAATGGCATACACATCATTGCCATCTTCAACAATTGTTACATACCTCGTCAAATCTCCGTTTATATACATCGCATGAAATGATGACATGCCGATTTGTTCGTGTATATCCTTTTCTTCAAATCCTTGATTGAAAATGCTTTGTTCCCGCTCTTCAACTACCTGGTCAATCGTCAAACCTTCAAATTTCTCGACACGGATAAACGCATCCTCATACTGAATTTCATCCGATTCTCCGAAATCAGGATAGAAGTAATCAACCGGTTTGCCGTTTTCTTGTTCACTTTGATGGATCATCGGCTGGTGCACGTAAGAAGAATAGCCTAACTTTTCATTGATCGTCAATCGCATGGTAATTTGCTCTTTCATGCCTTCTGGATAAACCGTTTCAGTAATCGTATCTTCTCGATTTTGATACGGCTGAATTTCGGATGTTTCTTCAGCATCATCTTCGGTGTTTTGTTCGTCTGCAGTCGTGTCCGTTTCATCGGATTCCTTAGGTGATTCGTCCTCTGATTGACCATTATCTTCTTCACTCGGTTCAAGCGATTGGTTATTGTCTTCGTTTGGCGTTTCCTTGTCTTCATCCAGATCACCTGGCGTACTTACTTCTTGTAGCTCGTTAGGACCTGCTTCATCTGAGAAAAACAAGGAGCTAAAGAAAATTCCTCCGGCGAGTAGAGCGACGATTGAGGCAGCGATGACAGGGAGAAGTGTTCGTTTCTTTCGTCGGTCGTTCTCTTGCATAACCGCTTGAAAGATCTCTTTTGTTGAGGACTTGCTTGCTGCTTGTTTGTATTTATCGTTCAACCGTTCCATATGATGCTCAAGAGATTTATCCTTCATCAATGTAACCTCCTTCCTTCAATGCTTCCTTGAGTCTTTCTTTACCTCTCTTTAAGTGGGTTTTGATCGTTGCTTCCTTTGTTTTCGTGATGGCTGCTATTTCGTTAATCGATTGATCGTGAAAGTAGAACAAAACAATAGGTATTCGGTATTTATCTTCCATTTGTTGAATGGTGTTGTGTAATAGTTGCTCATTCTCAGAAAGAAAATGGTTTTCCACATACGATTCGATCGATGGCAGTTCCGAGAATTTTTTGCGTTTTTCCGACTCGCGCTTTTGTTTTTTAAAGAGGTCTTTCGAGACATTCAGTGTGATGCTATAAAGCCATGTTGAGAATTTCCCACGTGAGTATTTACTTAAAAATCGATAGACTTTAATGAAAACTTCTTGGGTAACATCCGCCAAATCGTCTTCTTGAACGCCGATTTGCCTAGCGAACCGTTCAATGGTTTTGTAATAAGCTTCAATTAGGTCGCGGAATGCTAGGTCATTTCCTTCCAATGCTTGGCGAATCAACTTTTTCTCTTGAATCTCATCCACGTTCTGTCCCCCTCTCGCTTATAAGACTGTCATTATTAATCATAAGTTTCATTTTTAATTCAGAATGGTCATTTACCCAACAATAAAAAAAGTGCCGACAGATGTCAGCACTTTCGATGTTTAGCGAGTAAATTTTCGTTGATTTTTAGAAGTTCTGCCGCGACCTTGGCCGCCGCCACTGCCACCGCGATTATTATTACCGCCGCGTCGGTCATTACGTCCTTGGTTTCCTCTGCCTCGGCCGCCACCACGGTTTCCTCGGTAGCTGTTGCCGCGATTGCCGCCGTATGATTTCTTGGCACGGATCGGCTCTACTGCGGTTAGTTTAACCGGTGCTTGATTTGGCTCTTTCGTTAATAATTTAATCGCTGCTGCGACAACGTCCACTGCATCTTCTTTAGATAAGATTTCTTCAGCGGAACGATGATATTTTTTGCTTTCATCTGTCCAAATCGTTTGCAGAAGGTCTTCTACTGCCGTTTCCTGAAGTCCTTCGACGACATCGGAATACGAAGGAATTGCTTTTTCTTCGATTTTCCGTTTGATCAATTTTTCAATGGATCGCAAGTGGTCAATCTCTCTAGGTGTTGCAAAAGAGTAGGCTTGACCTTTTTTCCCTGCCCGACCTGTACGACCGATACGGTGTACATAGCTTTCTGGATCTTGAGGCAAATCGAAGTTATACACATGTGTAACTCCAGTAATATCAAGACCACGCGCTGCGACGTCGGTAGCGACAAGGATTTCTGTTGTTTGTTCTTTAAAGCGTGAAATGACTTTTTCACGTTTAGACTGTTGAATGTCACCGTGGATTCCTTCTGCAGAATAACCACGCTTCAGTAAACCACTAGTCAATTCATCGACACGTTTTTTCGTCCGGCCGAAGATGATTGCTAAATCCGGTGACTCCGTATCTAATAATCTACATAGCGCATCGAATTTTGCGTTCTCTTTGACAACGAAGTAAAACTGATCGATATGATCGACGGTGAGTTGTTTTGCTTTTACACGGATCATTTCTGGTTCATTCATGAATCTTTCTGCAAGATTCTGAATCCGTTTCGGCATTGTTGCCGAGAAAAGCAATGTTTGGTGTTCTTGTTTAATTTCTGCTAAAATCGCTTCGATATCTTCAATGAAACCCATATTCAACATTTCATCTGCTTCGTCCAATACAGCTGTACGGATGCCATCCAAACGAATGGTTTTGCGACGAATGTGATCCAATAAGCGGCCAGGTGTTGCTGCAACTAATTGTGGACGTCGTTTCAACGCGCGTATCTGTCGTTGAATATCTTGTCCTCCGTAAACTGGAACGGTATGCACATTTTTATGCTGTCCAATCCGGTTTAACTCCTCAGCCACTTGAATCGCTAATTCACGTGTTGGGGCAATGACAATTCCTTGAATAGAACGGTTGCTTGGGTCAATATTTTGAATCATCGGCACCCCGAAAGCAGTCGTTTTACCCGTACCTGTTTGCGCTTGTCCGATCATGTCTTTACCGGCTAACGCGGTTGGGATTGCTTGCTCCTGAATTGGCGTAGCTGACTCAAATCCCATTTCGGCAAGCGACTTCAAAACACTTGCTTCAATGTTTAATTCGTTAAATGTTTTCAAACTTTTTCCTCCTATAATGTAAAATGCCTAATATCTATTATCTCCATAAAAAAATAGCACATGCTGAATTAGGCGAAAAAGTGTTACTTCCATTTTCAGCTGTAACTATCCAATCGTTGTTGTTAAGAACCTATCAGACGTCTAAGTATAACCTGGCAAGTGATGGAAAGTCAATTAAAAGGATTTGTTCGTACTTCACATTGCGATGCTTAATATTGGATCATGTCGGGCACAATTTTAATAAAAAGAATGGAGGGTGTTCATAATGAATTCCGTGAAAAGAAAATTGGATTGTATTATCAGTCTAAATACGTTGCTTATTATCTTAACAATCGTTCACCACTTATTTGTATGGGATCGATTTCGTAAAAGTAAGTAACACGTATAAGCAATTCGCATAAAATAGCATTAGAAAAAGGAGGTCGATTAGCGTGGTTATCTATGGAAACCCTACGTACTGGACACCGGTTTTAAGGCAAGAACATTCGGATTATCAATATCCTGAAGTCCAGCCGCATGCATTCCAGTCTTCGGCCTCCCAAATGATTCAATTACTTGAAGATGCTGGACGATTAGCGACGTCAATTGCTGATTCGGAGTCCCATGCGCGTGCGATCATGGGAGCTGCTCAAGAAAATGCACATGATACGGTCGTTTCCTTGTTGAGTCAATCACTCGAATTTTCTTCTTGCTCGGTGAAGTACACGCCGACGGAATTAGAAGTGGAACTAAACGCCAAGGAAGAAGGAGTTCGAGGAAGACTGACATTACAATATATATGGGAATAGCAATAGAAAATCTCGCTGTGAATGTCACAGGGGGATTTTTTTATGAGCAGAAATTCATTCATAAATAAGGTATGATAGGAAGTAGGATAATTTTACATACTAAGGGGGATATTATGAAACAAATTTATTTGGTTGATGGTGCACGTACGGCTTTTGGAACATTTGGTGGTTCATTGAAATCCGAGCAAGCGGACGACTTGGGTGCTGTTACGGCAAACGAAGCGTTGAAGCGGTCGAAAGTAAAAGAAGAGCACATTGATCATATTGTTTATGGAAACGTCATTCATTCCCATACCAATGCGGCCTATTTGGCAAGACATATCGGCTTGAAAGCAGGCATTCCACAAGAGGTTCCGGCATTAACGTTAAACCGCTTGTGTGGATCAGGCGCTCAATCCATTATTTCAGCAATGCAGTCTCTGATGGTCGGTGATGGTGAAATTGCTTTAGCTGGAGGAGCAGAGAATATGTCAATGGCTCCTTTCGCGAATTTCGAACAGCGATTCGGCGGTCAAAAAATGGGTGCGCTCAAGTTCGAAGACATGTTGTTGAGTACGTTAACAGATGAATATGCTGGAAGCGGCATGGGCTTGACTGCCGAAAAGCTTGCGGAACAGTATGATATTTCTCGTGAAGAACAGGATGCTTTCGCATTGGAGAGCCAGCAAAGAGCTGACGCAGCGAGAGAGTCAGGACGCTTTTCTGAAGAAATCGTTCCTTATGAAGTGAAAACGAAAAGAGGCTCGATTGTTTTTGAACAAGATGAACATATTAAGGCGGATGCGACGACAGAGAAAATGGCCCAGCTTAGACCATCCTTTAAAAAAGATGGCACGGTAACAGCTGGAAACGCAAGCGGCATTAATGATGGGGCGGCTTCTGTCATCGTTGCTTCTGAATCAGCTGTGGAAAAACATCAATTGCAACCAATGGCAAAAATCGTTTCGTGGGGTATTGCAGGAGTAGACCCGACGATTATGGGAATCGGCCCGGTACCTGCAATCAAGCAAGCGTTAAAGCGTGCTGATATGAGCTTGGATGACATGGATTTAATTGAAGTGAACGAAGCATTTGCTGCTCAATATTTAGCCGTTGAAAAAGAACTTGGATTGGATCGCGCAAAAACCAATGTCAATGGAGGAGCGATTGCGCTTGGGCATCCAGTAGGTGTCAGTGGAACACGCTTGGTATTGAGCTTGGCTTATGAATTGAAGAGACAAAATAAGCGTTATGGCGTTGCAAGCCTGTGTATTGGCGGCGGCCAAGGAATTGCTGTAGTTATAGAAAACGTTCAATAAAAAATTACCTTAAGCAATGAATGAAGGAGAATGTACGTGAAAATTTTGCAGCCAATACTCTTCCTATTAACTTCACTCATGCTTGTTGCCTGCCAATCGGAAACAGAAGTGGATTTTCCTGATCAGCAACTGGAAGAAGCAATCCGTGCTGAAGTGGATCAAACGGATGGAGAATTGTATTTATCTGATGTACGTGATTTAGAAACATTGAATTTGTCTGGAAAAGCGATTGAAGATTTAGATGGCATTGAAGCACTCGAATCAATCGAAGAAATCAATTTAACCGACAATGAGATTACCGATGTTGAGCCGTTAACAACGATGCTGGAATTGGTAGCTGTTGAGTTGACCGGTAATCCGCTGGAAGAAGCAGCAATCACAGAATTGGAAGAGAGCGGTATTGAAGTAGCTTTTGAAAAAGAACAAGTCGGTTTGCCTGATGGACCGGGCGGATTTTTATGGAAGGTCGAGAATGGTGATACAACGATTTACCTTCAAGGAACAGTCCATTTAGGTGTACCGGACCTTTTCCCGATGCACGAAAAAATCGAACAAGCTTATGTAGAATCCGATGTCGTCGTGCCGGAGATTGATTTGTTTAATGTTGAAATGGCTGAAATGAACAAACTACAAATGGAGTTGGGAACATACCAAGATGAAACAAATCTAGAAGACCATCTTCCTGAAGAGACTTATCAAGAAGTAGAAACGTTTTTCATGGACAGAGGCTTTCCAATGGGTGTCATCGATACGTATAAACCATGGCTCGTATCAAACATGGTCTCCCAATTGATGGTACAAGAACTTGGATTTACTGAAGGTGTCGATATGTATTTCTTATCGAAAGCGCAGGCGGACGACAAAGAAATCATCGCTTTGGAAACACCGAGAGACCAGCTCGGGATCTTTGCGGATTTGTCGATGGACTATCAAGTGCAAATGTTGGAAGAGTCACTGATTGATATCAACACATATGAGCAAGACTTGCAGCAGTTAATTGATATTTATAAATCGGGAAATGTCGATGACTTATTGGATGTTTTATTTGAAACAGATGCTGCCATGAGTGTGGAGGAAGAAGCTTACATGGAAGCATTGAATGATAACCGAAACTACGGAATGGCAGAGGAAATCACCAAGTTTCTCGAATCAGGAGAAGACCAAACCTACTTTGTCATTGTCGGAAGTTTACATTTGACTCTAGAACCTCATGTCATCTCCATATTGGAAGAAGAAGGTTATGAGGTCGAACATATTCATTAAAAGCAGTCGGAGGGAATAAGATGATTCAGCTGACTTATTCAGGTGATGAACAACAGATCATCAATGAACGCAAAGAATCTTTACAACAAATTCATGCCAATTTATATGATAAAAAAGGTACAGGGTCGGAATTTCTCGGTTGGCTGGATTGGCCAAGCCAACTGAGTGAACCATTTTTGACGAGAATGAACGAAACCGCCGACACGATCCGTAAGCAAGCAGATGTGCTTGTTGTCATCGGAATCGGCGGTTCTTATCTAGGAGCAAAAGCAGTGATTGAAGCCTTGTCTCCGTATTTTTCCAACAACAATGATTTCGAAGTTCTTTTTGCGGGCCATCAAGTAAGCGGTGCGTACTTAAAAGAACTTTTGGCATACATCGAGGGTAAAGAAGTTGCGGTTAATGTCATCTCGAAATCAGGTACAACGACAGAGCCAGCGATTGCCTTTCGTTTTCTTCAGCAATATATGGAAGAACGATATGGCGATGAAGCGGCTTCGCGAATTTATGTCACAACGGATGAAAAGAAAGGTGCTTTGCTCGAAGTCGCAAAAGAAAAAGGCTACGACCGCTTTGTCGTTCCAGACGATATCGGTGGACGGTATTCCGTATTTACAGCGGTCGGCTTATTACCGATCGCCAGTGCAGGATTTTCAATTGATGAATTGATTGCTGGTGCGAAAGAAGCGGAACAAGCATACAAGTCGTTCGATGTTGACCAAAACCCAGCAATTCGTTATGCCGCGATCCGTCATGCTCTTTACCAGGAAGGATACAAGACGGAAGTACAAGCAACCTTTGAACCGAAGATGAATTACGTTCAAGAATGGTGGAAGCAATTATTCGGAGAAAGTGAAGGCAAGCAAGGAAAAGGAATTTTCCCTGTATCCGTTTCTTATACGACGGACTTGCATTCATTGGGACAATATATTCAAGATGGCGAAAGAAACCTATTTGAATCCTTTATCGTGTTTGATGAAGTCGATCAAGATTTGACGATTGCTGAAAAAGAGAATAATGCAGATCAACTCAACTACTTGGCAGGACGCAGCTTACATGAGTTTAATGAAAAGGCTTATCAAGGTGTTTCTGAGGCGCATCTTGCGGGAGACGTTCCACAAATTGGTTTACGCATGAAAAAATTAGACGTTCACCACATTGGTCATTTGCTTTATTTTTACATGCTCGCATGTGCGTATTCCGGTTATTTATTGGATGTTAATCCGTTTGACCAGCCGGGTGTTGAAGATTATAAAACGAAAATCTTTGAATTGCTTGGGAAACCAGGTTACGTATAAGCTTACAGGAAATCAAAAGTATTTTTAAAAAAGAGCCCCATTCCTTTCTAGGGACGGGCTCTTTTGTGGTAAAATGAAGAGGTTATTTGAAATTTTATTTAAAGGAAGTCGCTTATGTCAGAAGAAAATATAACGCGCATAGAGTTAGACGGGAAAGAGATCATCCTCATAGGTACAGCACATGTCTCGAAACAAAGCGCTCTACAAGTGAAAGAAGTAATCGAAGCGGAGCAACCGGACTCTGTTTGTGTCGAGTTAGACGCACAGCGCTATGAATCCGTGAAAGATAAAAACAAGTGGCAAAACATGGACATTTTTAAAGTCGTCAAGGAAAAGAAAGCGACACTGTTATTAATGAACATGATGATTTCATCATTTCAAAATCGCGTTGCTAAGCAATTTGGAATCCAGCCAGGCCAGGAAATGATTCAAGGGATTGAATCAGCCAATGAAACCGGAGCCGAGCTTGTACTCGCCGATCGGAATATCCAAACGACCTTTTCGCGTATTTGGCGGAATATTGGTCTTTCAGGACGCGCAAAGTTAATGATGAGTATCTTTTACAGTATTTTTAATAAAGAAGAGATTTCCGAAGAAGAACTGGAAAAAATGAAATCCCAAGACATGTTGAATTCCGTCATGGAGGAGTTTACGAGAGAGTTTCCACGTTTAAAGACACCATTAATTGATGAACGCGATCAATATTTGGCTCAAAAGATCAAAACAGCCCCAGGTGATAAAGTGGTTGCTGTATTAGGTGCAGCACATGTTCCTGGGATTACAAAAGAGATCCATCAAGAAAATGATTTGAAGCAACTTTCTGAGGTTCCGAAAAAGTCGAAAGTGCCAAAGATTATCGGTTGGTCGATTCCGATCATTATTTTATCCGTGATCGCCTACACATTTTATATGAATCCATCAGCCGGTTGGCAACAAACCATTAGTTGGATCCTATGGAACGGTGGATTATCTGCTTTAGGTGCAGCCATCGCTTTAGGGCACCCACTGACGGTATTGACTGCATTTTTGGCGGCACCATTCAGCTCATTGAACCCGTTATTGGCAGCGGGTTGGTTTGCGGGCATTGTCCAAGCGTTGATCCGGAAGCCGCATGTGTCAGATTTTGAGACCCTACCGGATGATGTGCTTTCCGTAAAAGGATTTTGGGACAATAAAGTCACACGTATTTTGTTGATTGTCGTGTTGGCAAACATCGGTAGCTCAATCGGAACATTTATCGGTGGCGCTGATGTCTTACGTGTTTTCTTTGATAATCTACTTTCATAATGGAAAAATTCCTGGTGATCCGTGTTGGTTTCCAGGGATTTTTTGTTTGTTATGAGTTGATTATTCGCGCAACATTCAGTAGTATTGACAAAGGAAATAAGCAAATTCGAAAAGAGGGTAAGCATGCAAAAACCATCTATTTATGGTTTGACATATAATGATTTGCAAGATTGGTTAGTTGAGAATGGTGAAAAACGTTTTCGTGCATCCCAAGTGTGGGACTGGCTATATAAGAAACGAATTAAACGTTTTGAAGATATGAAAAATGTGAATAAAGAATGCATTGAACTGCTTGAAGAAAATTTCGAGGTACAAGCATTGGAACAAGTGATCAAGCAGGAGTCCAAGGACGGAACCATCAAATTTCTATTTGAACTCCCTGATGGAAACCATATCGAAACGGTTTTAATGCGTTTCAACTATGGATTATCGGTTTGTGTAACGACACAAGTCGGCTGTAATATTGGTTGTTCTTTTTGTGCCAGTGGACTGCTTCGAAAAAATCGCGATCTAACGAGCGGTGAAATTGTTGAGCAAATTATGAATGTACAACATCATCTTGATCAGCAACAAAAGGATGAGCGGGTTAGCCATATCGTTGTGATGGGAATCGGTGAACCGTTTGATAACTATGACAACACGATGAAGTTCTTAAATATCGTGAACGACCAAAAAGGTCTATCCATAGGAGCTCGTCACATCACCGTTTCAACGAGTGGTTTAGCGGATAAAATTTATCAATTCGCTGATGAGCAATCTCAAGTCAACTTGGCGCTATCCATTCACGCACCAAACAATGAATTGCGTACACGTATCATGAAAATCAATAAAGCGTATCCGCTTGAAAAATTAATGCCAGCCATCGATTATTATTTAGAAAAAACGAATCGACGTATCACATTTGAATATATTTTACTGCACGATGTGAATGATCATCCTGAAGAAGCAAGACAACTAGTCAAACTGCTGAAGGATAAAAAGCATCTGTCCTATGTTAACTTGATTCCATACAACCCGGTTGAAGAGCATAATCAATACGAACGAAGCCGTAAAGAAAACATTCTTAAGTTTTATGAAATTTTACTCGAAAATGGAATCCAATGCGGTGTACGAGTTGAACAGGGAACAGACATTGATGCAGCATGTGGACAATTACGAAGCAAGCAAATCAAAAAAGAAAAAGCACGGAAGAAAAAAGAAACGGTATAATGATTGAAGGAAAACAGCTGAGCAATCAGCTGTTTTTTTATATTATACGTCGATTCGATGAACATTGCTGAGTGTTACATTACAACGACGCACATCGGCTTTTGATTTTGTAGTAGTCTACTTCTAAACGCCTGAATGGTGCAAAAAAGAGTGAAAAGGTCCTTCCAAAATTCCGTTGGGCACATAAAAATCAAAAGTGGGTGCATATATCCTGCTCACGGTCCCATATCTCGCCAGGCCGGTCGCATATACACAACATTAGGAGCATATCTCGCCAGGATGGGCACATATTTCCTGGAATTGGGCTCATATATATAAATCATGCTAATCATTTTCCTCTAAAATTCCGATGGGCGCATAAAAATCAAAAGTGGGTGCATATATCCTGCTCACGGGCTCATATCTCGCCAGGCCGGTCGCATATACACAGCATTAGGCGGCATATCTTGCCAGGTTGGGCACATATTTCCTGGAATTGGGCTCATATATATAAATCATGCTAATCATTTTCCTCTAAAATTCCGATGGGCGC
>NZ_VMHF01000003.1:43848-127717 GCF_007559355.1 Allobacillus sp. SKP2-8
AGTGCATATATCCTGCTCACGGGCTCATATCTCGTCTGGTCGGTCGCATTTATACAGCATCAGGCGGCATATCTCGCCAGGTTGGGCGCATATTTCCTGGAATTGGGTTCATATATTTAAATCGTGCTACTCATTTTCCTCTAAAATTTCAATGGCGCATATCTCTTGGGGTTGAGCTCGACACTCGGTTGAAGGGAGAAACGATGAAACGTCACCAAATGAAATTGATCAATAACCTAAAAAATCTGGGCCGATTCAGGCCCAGATTTTTTTATATGAACTCAAGGGGGAGAGAGAACATAGCGTGATTATTCTTTTTCTTCCAAGTCTTGTACTTTCACCTCTAAATCCTTATCGACGTCTTCTAAATAATTAATGACGGCTGTTTGTTTTTCTTCATCGACATGTTTGATATAGACGCGTTCGCCGTTATATTCAACATGCTTCATATCCGGTAAGTCAGAAACTTCTTGTGCACGGATAACATTCATGCATTAGCCTCCTTTAAAGGATGTTAGAGATAGCTGCATCATGTTATTGATCGCTATATTTATATATTACCCATTATTTGTTTATCTAAAACAGCTATAATTTTTATAAATCACTTTTTAACGTTAAAGTAAAAATGCGTTTTGAGTATATGGCAGAATGGTGAAGAAATTAGAATAAATCGTATGTATATGAGCAATAAGGTTGTAATAATGGCCAAATTTGGTATGATATAATTAGAAACAAAAATATATAACGTTTAAGGGAGAAAGGGGTTTGATGATAATGACAACATCATTAATCATTGTATCGCTCTCAGTATTTTCCACATTATTCGTGTTGTACGCGGTGGATAGCTTGGTGACTCAAGTGAGAAATCGCAGAAATGATACCAATACAACACTTCCAATAGATCAAGCACATCCAAATTTAGATATGGAACTAGGACATCGATAAAATAAATTTAAATATAAATAGAAAAGAACTGGACGGAATCATTCCCGTCCAGTTCTTTTGCGTCTACGAGCCGATGCAGAATCAACAATCATCCGCTTTATGATGATGTAAAGGAGGTGGGACTAACCATCCTTTATCTTTTTTCAAACGAAGGACCTTTGCACCGAGTTGAGCCTTTTGCGTATGGAATTGTCCAAACAGCATGCCGATATCTTCCCGAATCGATTCGCCCATGATTGTACTGCATGCTATTAACCCAGCAGCAATATGTGCCGATAAAGCGGCAGTGATTTCTGGGTCTTGAAAACGTGCCCCAATGGGAATATCATTTAAAGAAGCTTTTGGACGTTCCGGTGGTGTTGGAGGCAGTCCAATTCCATTTTCCTTTAATAGCGCTTCAATTTGTTTACTTTCACGTTGTCCTGCTTCAATTGCTTCTTCCAATAACTTTTTTAAATCTTCATCACCAGCATGATTTAACTAATTGGCTCATTTGTTGGATTGCCACTTAATACGCCCATAAACACACTCCTTAATTTATTGAGATCCATCCATCTTCTCCTTACTTAAAAAAAGAAATACAGATATATTGTTTGAACAAACATCAGAAACTATTCGAGCAGCAATTGAAAATAAAAAAAGGACGAAGAATTTTTTCTTCGTCCTTAAATCGTTACGAACGTAACCATTTCCAAATTTCAGGTAGTGTAGCATTTTTACCGTAAATCAGGATGCCGATTCTAAAGATCTTACCGGCTAACTTCATGAGTAACCAGATAGAGACAATCAAAATGGCAAGACTGATGAAAATTTGAACCCATGGCCATTCGTCCAATATCGATAACCGAAGGATCATGATACCAGGTGATGTAAATGGAATATAAGATAAAACTTGCGATAGCATGCCTTCTGGATTTGTAAGAACCGGGCCAATAAAAATGAATGGTAACCAAGGAATCATGAAAACAAAACCTTGGAAGTTGCTTCCGCTAGATGAGTCTTCTAATGTAGCACCGAGTCCGACAAAAATCGACGCAAACATCAGGTAACCCAAAATAGCAATAAGAAGGAATAATAACAATTCAGGGACAAGTAAGTATTCGATAATCGGATAATCGACTAAGGCTAGCGCAACTGGTGCAGCCATTCCAATCCAAACCGTCACTTGTAAAATTCCTAAAACGAAATAACCAATAATTTTCCCTTGCATCAATTCACCCGCCGTAACGGAAGATAAAATGATCTCCGCCACTTTCTCTTTCTTTTCTTCTGAGGCGCTTTGGAAAACCATCATACCGGTAATGGCGATGGAGAAAAGAACAAGTCCAGCAAAGACACCCGGAACAAACTTTTGTAAAAAGTATTCGATTCCTTGTGATTGTGCTTCACCAGCGTCAGTACCTGCTTCCATTGTCACTTCATTTTGGTTGAATGTAATTGGATTCATGGCTGTCTGGATCTCTGATTCGTCTAAACCTGTTCGCTCAAGCTGAATATAGCGAAGTGGCTGCTCAAATAGCTGCACTTCATATTGAAAACTCTCAGGAACTTCTTCTGAGGTATAATAATCAACTGTTCCACTCTGCAAGGCAGATTCATCTAGATGTATATAAACGGACCGTGTTTCATCTTCAAGCGTTGTAGCCATCTCATCAGATGATTCATCTGTAAGCTCAACATCCCAATGAAGGTCTCCACCTTCACTCAGCATCGGTTCCAGTTGATCCCACACTCCAATTTCATCATTCAGGTAGACAGTTGTTTGTGCTGGTTCACTGTCTTGGTCTTCGCCTGAATCACTAAGTAGTGTTGGAACGGTTGCGAAGATCGCAAAAATAATCGGTGTTAAAAACAATGAAATTAAAAAAGATTTGCTTTTAAGGTTTCTTCTGATTTCCCATTTGGCGACTTTCCAACTATTTCGCATCAACTACACCTGCTTCCTGTGCTAAACTACTGTCTGTCGCAATATCGACAAAGATTTCATGGAGTGAAATACGATCGACGCTCAGCTCTTGAATATCTAATGTACTCGGTAATTGTTTGATCCAATCGTTGACCTGCACATCGGAAGACAAGTATAAAATGGAAATGTCATCTTGCTGTTCAATTCGCTCAACTTGATTGATCTTTTCTAAGAGAGAACGATCATTATTACCGTGAATCGTACATTTAAAGTTCGCATATTGTGCCTTCACTTCATCCATAGAACCATAAATAACTTTTTGACCACGATGGATTAAAAACAACCGATCACACATTTCTTCTACTAAGTTCATTTGGTGGGAACTTAGCAATATAGCGGTTCCTTTTTTGGCAAGGTCTTTGATCTCTTGCTTGAAAACTTCTTGACTGACAGGATCCAATCCGGAGAATGGTTCATCCAAAATCAATAACTCCGGTTCATGAATAATGGATCCAATAAACTGAACTTTTTGTCCCATTCCTTTGGATAGTTCATCGACAGAAACATTCTCTTTTCCTTCAAGATCAAATTTTTTCAAATAAGCGAGTGCACGTTCCTTGGCTTTATCCAATGGATAATCTTTCAACTCCGCAAAATAAAGTAAGATGTCCATTACCTTAACCTTTTTATAAAGTCCGCGCTCTTCAGGCAAATACCCGATCTTGTGCCTCGGCACCTCGCCTTGTGCATGATTGTGAAATGTGACTGTGCCCTCATCAGGCAATAGGATGCCCATAATACTACGGATTGTAGTCGACTTACCGGCACCATTTGGTCCAAGAACCGCCATGATTTCGCCTTTATGTACATCAAAGTCGATATTCTTTACGACCCGTGTGTTTTTAAACGACTTACCTAGTCCTTTAACACTTAATATTTCATTCACAAACTTCCCCTCCCCCGATAACTTATTCATTATGTTATGAATGATATGTCACTAACTAAACATTGTATCAAAAAAATTGAAGTTGTAGGGAATTTTTTAAAAATTTAATTAGTAGAGGGATTGTTTGTCTCAATGAACATGTTCATACTAAAAAACCTTCTCTGAACATCAGAGAAGGTTTGAAACAGAGTTATTGTTTTGTCTGTTGAAAGGCGCTTTCTATGTTCACCTTTGTCGTTGGCTGGATATTTGCGAACATCGAGCGTTTCATTAAACGAAGGGCGTTATCATTGTCTCCTTCCGTTTCGGAAGCTGTACAATCACTTGGTACCCATAAGTTATATTCCCGCATATAAGCATCATCTGCTGTGAACAGCACACAGATATCACCAGCCACACCGGTCAGAATTAGATTTTTGACATCTAAGTGGCTGAGTAAGATATCCAGTTGAGTACTATAAAAACCACTGTGTTTTGGTTTGATGATGAAAAAGTCATCTTTTTCAGGGAGGACTTGCTCAACGACTTCTTGTCCACGTTCATTTCTGCACACTTCAATGACATTTTCAACGTCTTCTTGCCAGAGGCCGAAGTTATCGTTTACATAAATCGTAGGTAAACCTAATTCCTTTGCTTGTTTTTTCAACTTCATGATGGGATCGACGATTGGTTTCGTATTTTCAAGAAGATCCTCACCACCCTCAAAATCCATTTTATTGATCATATCAATTAAAATCAGTGCTGTGTTGTCTTTCATAGGAACTCTCCTTCTAGCTTATGCGTCTAGTTGAGGTGGTCCAGGTGGAAGATGACGTTTGTGCTCTGAAGATTTGTGTAGTTTCATGAGTGTTTTTTCGTCTTCTGCCGGGATTTCTTCTCCACGAAGATAACGGTCGATTGCAGCGTAAGAAATACCCATTTCCTTTTCGTCCGTCTGTCCTTCCCATAAATCTGCGCTAGGAGCCTTGTTTAGTATACGATCAGGTACACCTAAGTATTTAGCCATTTCTTTCACTTGTTCTTTTCTGTAATTAACGAGAGGATTGATGTCGACACCTTCATCACCATACTTCGTAAAATAGCCGGTAAAGAGCTCCGAAGAATTTCCGGTACCAATCACTAGATATTGATTATTTTGAGCAATCGCATATAACGTTGACATACGTAATCTTGCTTGGAAATTCGCACCGACCAATTGAGCGGAATCTTTATTCCACTTTTCGCCAAGTGTTTTTTCAATTTGACCGAAACCTTCTTTAAATGCATCCGTCAGTTCAATTCCGATATGGTTTATTTTCGAATCCTTTGCGACAAGTAGTGCATCTTCTTCTGCCTCAACAGAGTTGTGGATCGGTAATAGGACACCAAGGGCATGATCACCAAAAGCGCGCTTCATGAGGTAAGCGACAACAGTGGAATCAAGCCCGCCGCTCAACCCGACGACGCCACCTTTTGCACCGGCTTGGTCTTTATATTCCTTTAACCAATTCACAATATGCTGTACATGTTTTTCTGTATCCATAAAAATCACCTCTTGAAAAACATTATATACATAAGCATTCCTTCATTGGAAGTAAACTAAACGCAAGAGGGATAAGTATTTTATGACCACTGTCGTTCGCGGTAACTTTGGTTGGAAAATAGCGCTTGTGTTCTGAAAACATCTTTGTAAAACATCGGTTTTTAAATGAATTGGATAGTCATATTGAAGCGAAACAGTAAGTTCAATTGGTTGATTTTTAAAGGGATTTCTTAAATAATGTTTAGAGAAATGATTTGAACTGAAGTGAAGACGGAGGTATGAATATGAGAGTTGATATTTACTCAGATATGGTCTGTCCTTTTTGTTATATAGGTAAAAAACGTTTTGAAGAGGCGTTGGAAAACTTCTCAGGTCAATCAGATGTTTCGGTGTCTTATCGGAGTTTCCAATTGGATCCGAACAGTCCGAAAGAAACAGATTTGAGCCTGGATGAAGCATTGGCTAAAAAATATCAAATGTCAGTTGAAAAAGCGAAAGAAATGAATGAATCGATCAGCGAACAAGCAAGAGATGTTGGGTTGGAATTCAACTTAGACCAAGCACGTCCGGCAAATACAGAGAATGCTCATCGGCTTAGCCATTATGCAAAAGAGCAAGGAAAGATGGAAGCCTTTGTCAACCGTACGTTGAAAGCTTACTTTACAGAGGGCAAGAATATTAACGATCAAGATGTTTTACTGGGGCTCGCAGAAGATGTGAATCTTGATAAAGAAGAATCGTTACAAGTATTGGAAAGCGACCGCTTTAAAGACCAAGTGGTTGCAGATCAGCAGACAGCTGCGCAAATTGGTGCTCAAGGGGTTCCGTTTTTCGTATTTAACGATAAGTATGGCGTATCTGGAGCACAGCCTAGTGAGACATTCTTAGAAGTTTTACAAAAGGTGCAAGAGGAAGAAAAACAAGAGTCAAAAATTCAGGTGTTGGGATCCAAGACGGAATATTGTGATGACGACTCGTGCAATATGTAAGAAGAGAACCGCATGGCTATGATAGCTGTGCGGTTCTTTGCTTTCTATTAAAAAAAGAATGGAGTAAACAGTCGGAAAATATTAGTGAATGGATATCGACGACGACGGAATCTGCGGAATCTTCCTGGGTAATGACCATAGGATCCGCCATATCCTCCGTATCCATAACCAGTTCCATAGCCGCCATAACCGCCGTGCCCATAGCCAGCATAACCTGATCCAAATCCATCAATCCGTTCATCGGATGATTCTCTCATCTCATCCCCACATGGCATGATCAGTGTCACACCATCTTCGTCATATTCATCTAAAATACCTTCTACCATCGATCCATCCATTAACTGCGCATGCATGAGATGAAGTTTATGCTTATTGCAGTGGTCATACATATTCTTTTTATGTTGATTTTCATCCATTTGTTGTGGCATATTACCATAATGTGCGGGCATCATTTGTTGATTGCAGTCCATTCCAGGCCCCATATAATGCTGTCCTTGAACCATACTTGGATTTCCTTGATGTCCATACATCATGCCGTGTTGATGGTGATCTCCACACATTGCTTCTGGTTGTTTCTTTGGCTGATAAGCATCTTTATGACTCATCATGAATCCCTCCTTTAGTCTTCACCCATAAGATATTCATTCATTAGGCAAGTGTGCTTGAGATTTTATGTTCCGTTTGGGAATAGAGACCGTTTAGTGGGTGGCATGTTTGAATCGATGAGATACATCTTAAGACTTCGGATGCGTATAATAAATAGGATGGAGTAATAAGATGTTACGTCTTTAAAGGGATTTTGCGATTTTTGTTGAATATAGTCATTAGTGTGAAATTATTTAGAAGGGGAGCGATAAAATGTCGACCATCACAGACTTAGGCGATAAAATTTCAATGGTTGATTTACATGACTTGTTTGTTCCAGAAAGAACGGGAAGCTATATTCTCCACGAAGAACAACCGTCAATTATCGAAACGAGTGCAAGTCCATCCATCCCTCATTTATTAAACGGCTTGGAACAATTAGAAATTCAACCAGAAGAAATTCAATATATTATTGTGACACATATTCATTTAGATCACGCTGGAGGCGTTGGTGTTTTACTGGAGCATTGTCCGAATGCAACGGTAGTCGTTCATCCACGTGGTGCTAGACATATCGCTAATCCAACGAAGTTGATTCAAGGAGCACGGGCGGTCTACGGTGACCAATTTGATCAATTATTCGATCCGATTAAGCCGGTGCCCGAAGACCGGATTATCACAAAGGAAGACGGCGAGCAATTGCGCCTAAGTGAACATCGAGTTTTAACATTCTACGATACACCAGGTCATGCAAAGCATCACTTTTCTATACATGATTCTGTTAGTAACGGTATGTTTACCGGAGATACGATTGGTGTTCGTTATGCCCAACTGGCAGGTGAACATGAATTTATTTTGCCATCGACGTCGCCAAATCAATTTAACCCGGACTCAATGTTGGAATCCATGCAACGAATCAAGGATATGGGTGTTTCAAGAATCTTCTTTGGTCATTATGGGGTATCGGAAGATCCTGAAAATGTCTATCGCCAAATCACCTATTTTCTCCCTATATTCATGGATCGTGGTAGAAAGGTCGATCAGGACTATGAGGGACGGACATCATCCGAAAAGGCGGAATTGCTCTACGAGTTGCTAATTGAATCCGTCGCTTCACATTTAGTGGATCGTAAGGTGAGTGATGACCATCCTGTTTATCAGCTTTTAGAAGTTGATATGAAAGTTTGTGCACAAGGGATTATAGATTATTTAGACAAAAGTAAGTCTAAGCAGTGACTTAGAATTTGTTATATAGGTACTGTTGCTGAAAAAGTATCGAAAAGCTGCGTTTATCAGCGGTTCGAGCCTGTTTATCAGCAGTCAGAAGGCGTTTATCAACAGTTCGAGCTTATTTATCAGCAGTTAGCCTGCATTTATCAGCAGTTCGAGTCCATTTATCAGCAGTCAGCCTGCGTTTATCAGCAGTTCGAACCCATTTATCAGCAGTCAGAAGGCGTTTATCAGCAGTTCGAACCCATTTATCAGCAGTCAGAAGGCGTTTATCAGCAGTTAGAGCCCATTTATCAGCAGTCAGAAGGCGTTTATCAACAGTTAGAACCGTTTTATCAGCAGTCAAAAGCATTTATCAGAAGTTCGAACCCATTTATCAACAGTCAGCAAGCATTAATCAACAGTCCGATCACATTTATCAACAGTAAGCAGCAAGCTTACGCTCTTCTTCCAAAAAAGATCGATAACTCAATCTTATTGGACGTTATGCTGAACAATATTCTTTGAATATAAATAACAAATACGGATTGAGCGGCCGGACGATATTTAAAATCGCCTGCTATTGCTAAATGAAAGATACGAGAGACCATCACTCTTGTATCTTTTTTATTTTGGAGAATTTTTATTGACAAAAAGCCGGCAGGGGAATATTATAGACAATATGTTAAACCCGATTAAATCAATCGGAAATGGAGGAATTGAATATGACAACAAAAGTACAGCCTGTCAACGAGGCTTTAGATCCAATAAAAAGAGAAGATCAACAGTTAAATCAACCACAAACACCTTTGATTATAGCTGGCTTGATTGTAACGGCTATATTAATGGTGTATTTATTGTTCACCCAAGTCGCAATGCAATCTATTTTATTAATCCTTGGTTTATTACTTGGATATACACTGTTTCATGCGCGTTTTGGTTTTACATCTGCCTTTCGCCGCTTAGCAGCAGTAGGGAATGGGCAAGCCGTTCGCGCCCATATGGTTATGCTTGCGGTCGCGGTCACATTATTTGCACCGATTCTCGCATTCGGTGTGTCTTTCTTTGGTACAGGAGTATCTGGCTATGTTTCTCCTGTCGGTGTTAGCGTGATTTTAGGTGCATTTTTATTTGGTATTGGAATGCAGTTAGGTGGCGGTTGTGCCTCTGGTACGCTCTATGCTGTTGGAGGTGGACGTACAGTAATGCTGTTTACTTTGCTATTTTTCATTGTAGGTTCAACAATCGGTGCCTATCATTTGCCATTTTGGACGGATGAGACACCATCTTTTGAACCGATCTCACTAGCGACATCTACAGGGTTAGGCTATGGTGGCGCATGGATTGTTTCAATCGCATTATTTGGTTTAATTGCATGGATTACATTAGTAATTGAAAGAAAAAAACAACCACCACGTATGGCTCCATTGCCAAAGACTGCTGGTTGGAAACGGATCTTTCGTGGTTCATGGCCACTATTCGCAGCTGCAATCGGTTTAGCGGTTTTGAATGCTCTAACATTAATGACAAGAGGCCAACCATGGGGAATCACATCAGCATTTGCATTATGGGGATCCAAAACAGCTCAATTTTTCGGAATTGATGTCGCCAGTTGGGGATATTGGCAAGGTGCAAACGCGGAAGTTTTGCAGTCTAGTATTTTTACAGATTCAACGACCGTTTTGAATCTTGGTGTCATTTTAGGTGCCTTTCTCGCATCAGCGGCTGGCGGATTATTTAAGTTTTCCAAGCTGACGAAAGGCAATGTAGCAGCTTCAATCATCGGTGGACTGTTGATGGGATATGGCGCACGCCTAGCATTCGGTTGTAATATCGGTGCTTACTTCGGTGGCATTGCTTCATTCAGTGTGCATGGTTATGTATGGGGATTGCTTGCATTGGCAGGAACCTTTGTCGCTCTGTATCTACGACCTCTATTTGGTTTATCGGTACCGAAGCCTAAGGATTCATTCTGTTAGCAAGGATAAAAGCTACTCTATAAAAAGAGTGGCTTTTATTCTTGTAAGTAGCAGATAAACACGCTTATTTCCCAAATTAGTAGGGTGTTAACTTATTTTAAAGAAAACATAACAAATAATTGACACACTTTATGTCTCCACTGTATAATCTACTATTATAAAATAAAACCGAGTAATTATATCGGATTAATTAGGAATGGTGCTTAAATGTTTTTGGAGCTAAAGCAAGTAGGTAAAAGTTACAAAGATCAACAGAATCAGTTTGAAGTCTTTTCCGATATTGATTTATCCATTGAGGAAAATCAATTTGTTTCCATTCTCGGTCCTTCAGGTTGTGGAAAATCTACGTTGCTTTCAATGATTGCAGGCTTAGAGAACATAACCGAAGGCACCATTTTGTTGGAAGGGGAAGAAATCAGTAAACCGGGCTCGGACAGAGGGATGGTTTTTCAAGAACCTTCACTGTTTCCTTGGTTGAATGTAAAGAATAATGTTCTTTACCCGATTAAGAAGCAATTACCGAAAAAAGAAGCGGAAGAACGGGTTAAGCATTTTTTGAAAATGGTTCATCTAAGTAGGTTCACCAATCATTACACCTACGAATTATCGGGTGGGATGCAACAGCGTGTAGCGATTGCAAGAGCGCTGTCGATGGATCCTAAAGTGCTTTTGATGGATGAACCGTTTGGTGCTTTGGATGAACAGACTAGGGATTTAATGCAAGATGAGTTAACAAAGATTTGGCAAAAAACAAATAAAACCATTCTATTTGTTACGCATAGCATTCACGAAGCCATCAAGCTTTCCGATCGCGTCATTGTCATGGGGATTCGTCCGGGTCGGGTCATTGCAGACATCCATGTTGATTTGCCACGGCCTAGAAAGAGAAGTAATCCGGATGTAGTTAAACTGGAAAGCCAAGTAATGGACTTACTGAAAGTCGAAATCGACAAAGTGTTAAAGGAAGAAATAGACTATGAAGCTAGCAATTAAACGAATATTATTTCTGGTTGTCGTTGTAGGAATCTGGCAGCTGGTTGTGGCAATGAATGTTTTCCCACCAGTCGTTTTGCCGGGTCCCCTTAAGGTGCTGGAAGCTTTATATGATGGCTTTGCGAGTGGGAGTTTACTCGTAGCGCTAGGAGCCAGTTTTAAACATCTATTAATTGGTTTGTCGCTCGCATTACTTTTCGGAACAATTCTCGGCGTCATTCTCGGGAAATCACGCCAAGCGGATGAGACGGCCGGGATGTACTTAATTGCTCTACAAAGTATTCCAAGTATTGTCTGGGTACCTTTATCCTTGATGTTATTCGGATTCACGGAGTTCGCCGTAATTTTTGTTGTCGTATTAGGTGGAACGTTCGTGATGGCATTGAATGTTCGGTCAGCGATTCAAAATGTCCCGCCTCAATTGGTGAAGGCAGCAAGAACGATGGGCACAAGTGGTGCGGAGTTATTTTACCGGGTAGAAATCCCGGCGAGTATTCCTTATTACATGACAGGCGTACGCCTTGCTTGGGCGTTCAGCTGGAGAGCTTTAATGGCTGGGGAATTATTAAGCAATGGTCCAGGACTAGGGTACTCTTTACAGTTTGCCTCCGATTTTGCCAAAATGGATCAAGTCATTGGAATTATCATCATTATTGGTACGATCGGTGCAATCGTCGATCAGTTGGTCTTTTCAAAACTAGAGAAAAATGTCCTTAAACGTTGGGGCTTATTAAACACATAAAAAAGGAGAGTCATTCAATGAAAAAAATGATTTTGTTCGCAATGGTATTAGTGTTAGGTGCATTGATGGCAGCTTGCGGTAGTTCCAATGCGGAAGAGGATTCGAATGAAGAAGTGACGATTGGTTACTTTCCAAATATAAATCACGTTGCCGGCATGGTTGCAGAGGAAAAAGACTTATATTCAGAATCGTTGCCGGACGGAACAACTGTCAACTATCAATACTTCCCAGATGGATCAGCGTTTATGACGGCGCTTGAAACCGGTGATATTGAAGCAGGTATAGTCGGTCCCGGACCTGCCATGAACCACTATACGAGTGGAGCAGAGGTAAGTGTTGTCGCAGCTGGTTCAACAGGCGGTACGGTCATCATGGCGAGAAAAGGTGCAGGAATTGAATCACCTGAAGACCTTGCAGGGAAAAACTTCATTTCACCAAGAGTTGGATGCACACACGATGTTCAGTTTGAGACACAAATGAAAGAAGAATATGGCATGACAACCGATCGTGTGAACGGTGAAATCAAACACGTCACAGGTAAACCAGCAACTTATTCTAATATGTTTGCAACAGGTAATGTAGATGTCGCAACTGTACCAGAGCCATGGGCGTCATTTATTGAAGAAGAGGGTACAGGGGAAGTCTTGATTGATACGCCAGATGTTGCCTATGGTGAGACATTACCTGCTGCCGTTTTTGTCACATCCAACGAATTAATTGAGAATGATCCGGAACTTGTTCAAAGTATCGTGGATGGACATAAAAGTGCAACAGAGTTTATCCAAAACAATCCGGATGAAGCGAAAACAATTGCGATTGATAAAATCAAAGACATTACGGACCAAGAACTATCTTCTGAGGTCGTCGATCGGGCATGGGAGCGAATTACTTTCACCTACGAGGTTAACTCAGAGGTATTGCAGGAGTTCGCCAATTCATCCCATGATTTAGGATTCTTGGATGAACAGCCTGATTTGTCAGGTTTAGTCGACAAACAATTTATTGAATAGATTTGCTAAAAGCCACTCGGTTTGCCGGGTGGTTTTTTCTTTCTCAGAACTTCCGGTAGTGATGAATAGTCAATTTATTATAATTTAAAGCTTTTCAATAAAGTCATGATAATATATGTAGAAATCGGCCAACAAAGCATTGCGGCCGATGTTGCTGAGAGATATGAATACAATAACAACCAAGTAAATGCTATTCATCATCTAGTTGTTGAAGATGGCGTGTATAAAATCAATGTGACAGAAACATTAACCGATACAATCGTACTGATCGATCAAGACGGCAATCCAATTCAATAGAAATAGAATAGGGTGTTCAAGCGGCGTAGCTTGGATGCTCTTATTAATAGAAAAGAAGGAATTCATCACTCACTTATCGAATCTATTTAAGATGGAAGAGAATATATTTTTAGAGGTGAGATGATGGAAGAAGTTAAGCATGCGATTCAAGATGATTATCCAAATGATTTTGCTCATTGCTTTGGTTGTGGACATCAAAATAAGGATGGACACTTATTTCGAACAGGATGGAAAGGTGATCAGTCGATAACCGTATATCAACCTAAGCCAAAACACACAGCCATTCCTGGATTTGTTTATGGTGGATTGATCGCTTCCTTGGTAGATTGTCATGGTACTGGGTCAGCAGCTCTCTTTTTACATAGCAAGAATGGTCACGAGCCAGGTGATGGCAAACCAGCGCCACGCTTTGTGACAGCCTCGTTGCATGTGGACTATTTAAAGCCGACACCTCAAGGCGTTCCGTTGAAAGCAGTTGGCGATATTGAAGAGATTCATCCGAAAAAATTCAAGGTGACGACCAGCGTTTATGCAAATGATGAAGTTGTTGTAAAGGGAGAGGTTGTGGCAGCCGTTATGCCAGATACGTTCGCGAATAAGGGATAAAATTATTCGTCATTCCATATATAATGAAAAGCTAATGAACCCTGGCAATTAAGAGGCCAGGGTTCAATTCGTTCTATTTATCTAAAAAAGTTCAAATATTTGTAAACAACTTCATAAAAATGTGGTATATTAAACTTGTTTATGTAAATTTTGAAGTTCGTTTAAGTTGAATAAAGCTTTTTGATAGTATTGATCTTCTTCAGTCAGGTCAAAAACTTGCTTTGCTTTTTGAAAAAACTCAAGTGCTTGAACCGTTTGGTCGATTTCTTCATAAGCTCTACCAACAATAAAATAAAGGTGACCCATTCCATAGAGGGAACGATTATTTCTACATGAGGTCAGCCCTTTTTTCGCGTGTACAATCGTTTTTTCATAATTGGAGATCATCAAATAACAACGGGACAGGTTATACCGAATCATGATTTCAATATTATGATTCCGAATGATTGGTAGTTTCTTGACAGAGAAAAGTAAATCTTCATACAGATTTATAGCCTGTCTGTATTGTTTGAAGTCCACCAATATGTTTGCTTTATTCATCAAAATTTCAATCTCACGCTCGCATTTGACCTTATGGTTTGTATTGAATAATAATAAAGCTTCATTCAGTAAATCTAGTGAGGTGTCCAGGTCCTTATCCACATACCTTTTACATAACGCTTTATGCCATAAAATGAATTGTTTAAAACGTCTGTTTTCATATAAGGGAGTTTGTTCTTCCTTTTCTATTAACCTTTTCAAAGCAGTGTAATTATCTTGGATGACCAATTCCCGTGCCTGGATTTCTACTTCCAGAGAGTAATCCATTCGTTCGGGAAAAGTAGTGTCATAAAAGTAATTCACATCCACACCGAGTCGTTCGGAGATTTTAAATAGAATATCTGCCGCAATCGCCAAAGAGCCATTTTCAATTTTACTAATGTAGGCTTGGGTACAGATGCCATCACACAACTCCTTTTGCGTCATATGAAAGTACCTTCTTAAATCATAGATTTTTGCCCCGATGTCTTCACGGTTATCTATCAAAACCTCACATCCTTTTACAAAATTTCCCTTAAAATATTCCAATGTTTATACTTTTTGAGAAAAACGAAGAAAACATAAGAAAATGATCATTTTTTCGGCTCAAACCGTTTTAAATCGCAAATCCATCTATTTTGATAGTGTGATAGATTTAATTTAAATCAACTCGCAAAGGAGGGTCTGGTTTGAAAAAGCTTTTGAGCCTTATAGCTGTTGTTCTTATTGTTTCTAGTCTCTATGGCTTTGACGCGAGCCAAGAAAACACGTCTGAAGAAGCGTTTGTTACCATTCAAGGTATTGGAAATGGGAACAAAGATCTCGGTTCGCTAGACTAATTGTTCGTTGCAAATCTACAAATGATACAACCATCCATATCGGGCTACCCCAGCAATTTTGGTGGCCCTCTTTTTTCAAATTGAATTTTCACAATATACATAAATATATTATACACTGTTTGACATAAAACGAAAATTAGCCATCACTATTAAATCATAGCGAGGGAGGATTCTTTTATGGTTCACCAGCAAGTGAAGAAACAAGTAAAGGTTACGCCAGAAGAATTCTTGGAAGGTTATCGTTATATCGAGGAAGCGATGAATCAATCAGATTCCTATGAAGATGCCCTACATCATATTTTGAAATACTTTGACCGTAAACTAAACGGCACATACAGTGCAATTATGATTGTGGACGAGAAGAAAGAATTTTTTCAGGAGTGTATTTCTAATGGACTATCTGAAGAGTTCAAGGAAGCATGTTGTGGAACAGTGATTGAGAAAGGGATCGATTCAAATGCAACGGCTATTCGCATGGAAAGAGTCGCTTTTTCAGAAAATATTTCGAATGGCCTGTCAGGGGATGGTTATCAAGAAGTATCTGATCTATTGAGATTAAGCTCTTGTTGGTCTATTCCTATCTTTGACTATCGTGACCGCGATGTGATCGCTGTATTTTCTATCTTTTCAAAACAATTTCATTCACCGACCAATCGTGAAGTAGAAATCGTCAAATCCTTCCGCTCGCTATTAACCTTGTTAATTGCAAATTATATTCAATCCGAACAAATGAGAATTGACTTTCCGTGGATGAACGAAATCAAAGAGCCAGAATCCAAAGCTGATGAGCAATTTAAATGTGAGTTATTGAAAGCGATTGAAAATAAAGAGATTAAACCATTTTATCAACCGCTATATCAAATAGATACCAACCAAATCTACGGTTTTGAAGCATTAGCTCGTTGGGATCATGCACAGAAAGGGATCCTGCCGCCAAGTGAATTTATCGAGTATGCCGAAGAACACGATATCATTGACTTGATTGACGAGCTCGTCGTGGCGCAAGCTTGTATGGATATCAAAGAGTTAATGGAAAAGCATCATCAAGATTTTGTCTTGTCCGTTAATATTTCGGCTCGTCATATTACCCAAGTGAATTTTTCTACAAAATTAAAAAACATCTTAACCAATACAAATTTCCCTGGAGAACAGCTCGCACTTGAAATTACGGAGACAGCTTTAATGCAACAAATTGGCCACGTCTCAAAAACAATCGATCGAATTAAGCAGCAAGATGTGCAGATCTCGATTGATGATTTTGGAACATCTTATTCCTCATTAAATTACTTGAAGTATTTATCGGTTGATATGATTAAACTTGATCGTTCATTTGTGCGAGATGTCATTTATAACCCAGTCGATCAACGAATCTGTAAAACGATTATACAGCTCGCAGAAGATTTGAACTTAAAGCTATTGGCTGAAGGAATAGAAACGAAGGAGCATTACGAAATGATTCGTAGCTTTGGTTGTAAAATCTTCCAAGGATTCTACTTCAGTCATCCGTTAAAATTTGAAGATATGAAGAAACAAATTGCTCAACAACGTACATGAAAATCGCTAACTACCTTACTATTGGTTTGCATATTACTCCCTTTTCAATTTGTCCTAACCTTAAAAACGGTTAGGACATTTTTTTTGAAAAAATTGCTGCCTCGCCAAACTATATTCAACTCCCAACAGAAATGCTGATTGCCTCTAAGATGAGTCATCGCTCGGTAAATGATATAATGAAGTAAATAATTTACGGGGATGGGGGAAGAGCTTAAATGGCAATTCAATTAGAAACCGTCATTGAAGCACCAATCGAACAAGTTTTTGATGTAGCATCCAATTATCGATATACAGAAAAAATGAATCATATTGAAGATGTAGAGATCATCACAGACGGTCCTGTTGGATTGAACACTGGAATCAAGGAAACGAGAAATATTCGTGGATTCAAAGTGGAAAACATCCTGAAAGTGACTGAATTTGAACCGAATAAACGATTCACGATTGAAAGCCAACAGCATCAACTGTTTCTGACTTACACATATCTTTTTACTGAAGTTGAAAAGGGTACAAAAGTGGAATTCATCGGTAAACTCAAACCATCCGGAATAAAGAACAAATTGTATAAACCGCTGATCACAAAGATGATCAAAAAAGAAGATGGGGAACAATTAGAAGTCATGAAGCAATATATTGAGGAACAGAATCAATAGTTGTTTTACTGATAAAACATCACTTTTCTTATTAATTTCATTGATAGATGGGTATACAAGAATGAGGAGGGAAAATGAATGGAACTATTATCAGAAGAGCAGATTGAACAAGAACTCGAAAAGCTATCCAACTGGAAGCGGATTGATGAAAAGTGGATTCGCCGTCGTTATAAATTCGAAAATTATTTGTTAGGAATTGAGTTCGTCAGCAAAGTGGCAGCCTATGCAGAGGGAAAGCAACACCACCCCAATATTGCGATTGATTATAAAGTTGTAACGCTTAAAATTTCATCTTGGGAAATGCAGGGAATTACCGATTTGGATATTGAGATGGCGAATTATTTTGATGAATTATATGAGCAATCGGATAAATAATAACACGATAGATGGATGCTGCCTGGTGAATTTTTGCTAGGCAGTTTCAACACGTATAAGGAGAAATGAATGATATGGAATTTTTCGAACGACTCACAACCTTGGAAGAAGCGGAACAATTAATCGAAGGAAACAACGTGGCTTTTTTGTATATTTCACAAGAAAACTGTAGTGTTTGTCACGGGTTGAAACCACAAGTGAAAAAGGTGATGGATCAGTATCCGAAGATCCAAGCTGCTGAGATTCGTACAGATGATGTTCCGGAAGTGGCTGGAAAGTTTCATATCTTTACGGTGCCTGTTCTTTTGCTTTTTGTAGACGGAAAGGAATATCACCGTGAAGCTCGCTCGGTTTACATGCAAAAATTTGACAAAAAGATAAAAGAACTTTATGAAAATTATTTCGAATAATTTATTTTACTTATACGTTTATTAGTCATTGCCCCTGGCATGAGTAGTTATGCGGTAACTATCGATGAAAAGTTAAACCTAAATGGTGCTCCTCACGTGCGTTATACGTATTTTTTATACTAGGACATTTGACTAACTAGCGAGCAAGGTCTTTTTCCTTAATCAATAAGAACTGTTTTTAAAATGGACCATTGAGGGTAAACTATACAAAATTACCGTGTCACCTTGGAGGCAACCATGAAAATTGAAAAGATCCTTAGTGGAATTTCATATAAAAATCCATACAATCAACCAATCGATCACATAGATATCCTAGGGATTACCGATGATTCACGTGAAGTACAAGATGGTTATATGTTTATTGCCGTCAATGGTGAGAAAATCGATGGACACCAATACATTGATGAAGCCATTCAAAACGGCGCTTCAGTAATTGTCGGCGAGCGTCCTACCCCCTTGGAGAAGACTGTCTATTTATCTGTGGAACAGTCAAAATCGGTTTTAGGAATCCTCGCGAAAAATTTCTATGATACGGCTGACAAAAAGCAGCAGATCATCGGAATTACAGGGACAAATGGAAAAACAACGACAAGCTATATGGTGAAAGAAACGTTGGAAGCACAAGGATTTCAGTGTGGGATTGTAGGGACAATCCAAAATATTGTTAATGGACAAGCCTTCAAGACGATTAATACGACCCCGAACCCAATAAAATTACATCAACTACTTCACCAAAGTGAAGACGATGTCATGATCATTGAAGTATCATCACACGCTCTGAAACAAGACCGTGTCAAAGGTGTAGTCTTTGATGTGGCCGTTTTTACGAATTTAGAGAAAGAGCATTTGGATTATCATTCAACGATGGAAGACTACTTTGAAACCAAGTATCAACTGTTTAAACAATTAAAGAAAAATGGACTAGCAATCGTGAATCGGGACAATTCATGGGGAGAAATTGTTTATCGCAGGCTGAAAAATCAATCGTATCAATTAAAAACAATCAGTACTGAAGTGGAAGCTTCAATTCTTTTGGATACAAGGCAGTCAACGATTCAGTTTGCCAATGAAAAAGCGATGTCATTCGAGTTGAAAATGCCAGGTGAACATAACCGCTTAAATGCAACGATGACCCTGCTTGTCGGTGAATATTTTGGGTTAGACCGCGAAAAGTCGATGAATGTCTTGCGTAATTTTTCTTCTTTGCCAGGTCGATTCGAGTCGATTCATTTCCCGGGAAATATACGAGTCGTCATCGACTACGCTCATACGACAAAAGGTATTATTTATTGCTTGAAGGCCGCTCGTGAATGTGATGCCAAACGAGTGATTCATGTGTTTGGATTTCGGGGCGATCGCGATGAATCGAAACGTGCTGATATGTTGATTAATTCGGCGATGTACAGTGATCAATATATCTTAACCTTAGACGATCTCAACGAACAACCAGAAGAAGAGATGGTTCAAACACTACACAGCTACCATGCCAAATATGGCCATTCACAAGGAGAAATCATACCCGATCGTACACTTGCCATTAAAGAGGCCGTTGAAGCAGCAGATGAAGGCGATATAATCTTGGTGACGGAAAAGGTCACGAGTTATATAATCAAGCGTTTCAATTAGGGACAAATTCGGACAGGGAAACCGTCGAAAAATTAAAGCAAACGGTGAAAGATATGAGCATATAAAAAGCATTCCAACATCGATCGAATCGATTTGTCGGAATGCTTTTTTGATGGACTCAACTATCCTGCAGACTCACTCGCTACTTCAATTCTCTTCTCTGCAAGGGACAACAGATAGACAGAAAGGAATGGCAATAGAAGGAGCAATGCCAAAATGCCAAAAAGGACTTGAATTGAAAAGTAATCGACAATTAATCCTCCGAAAGCGGGGCCAGTCATCTTGCCGGCTGTAGCAACACTATTAATAATACCTTGATAAAACCCTGTTCTGCCTTTTGGTGCTAAGTTACCTGCAATCGTCGGCACTGCAGGCCAAACAAACATTTCACCAAAAGTGAGTATCACCATACCTGTTGCAAACTCAGCAAAGGATTCGGCTTTAAGGATATAGATAAAAGAACCGAGGAATATCGTATTACCGACAACGATTTGCATTTTCGGACTCGTAATCCAGCGGGTGATCAGCTTCATCAATGGCTGACCTGCGATGATCATAGCACCATTAATCGTCCATAACACGCTGTACCGATCAATCGGGATTCCTAAGTCCTGTGTATAAGACGCAATGGTTGTTTGCCATTGTGTATAAGCAACCCAAGCGATAAAGAAACCGATACTTAAAAAGCCAAGAGCCAAGAAAGACTTTTTGTTTTTAATTGCTAGCCCTTTACTGAAGACGGTTGAATAAGCATTCGCATCCACTTTCTTCTCCATCGGTTTAAATGTAAAAAACACAATGATATAGAACAGAATAAAAAGGGAAGCATTTGCCCAAAAAATATAAGAAAAAGAATAGTAAGCAACAAAACCACCAAGCGAAGCACCCAGGGCGACACCGACGTTTTGTGCGACGTAGATCGCATTAAACGAGCGTCTGCCGCCTTCAGGCCACACCGAAGTTGCCATTGCGAACATAGCAGGAACGATGACACCTGAACCTAATCCCATCACGATTAACAGAATCGAATAAGGGACAAGTGAATGGAATTGCGTTAACACAACAGCGGAAATGAGCGTTAAAGCTCCACCACTTAAAATTGTACGATATCCGCCGATTTTATCAAAAAGCGTTCCTCCGACTAAATTACCGACGATCGCAGCTCCTTGATTGAACATCAAAATGAGCCCAGCGAAAGTCAGCGACTCACCAAGCTCATTGTGCATATAAATTGTATTTAACGGCCAGATAAAAGAGGCACCTGTGACGTTAATGGATGTTGCGATAATTAAAATCCATACCTGTTTTGGCATATGCTAATACTCCTAACCAGTAGAAAACCAAGACTTTATTTCACGTATTTTATCACGATTAGTCGAAAAAAACTATCAGTGGATTTTAAGTAGTCGTTACAGTATGAAAACGTGTTGGTGAGCGTTGAGGGAGTGCCTGACTGTTCAAAGGGTTGGTTTGAACGTTCAAACGTTCGCGCTAACCGTTCAAAGCATCGTGCTAACCGTTCAAAGCATCGCGCCAATCGTTCAAAATATCGCTCTAACCGTTCAAAATATCGCGCCAACCGTTCAAAGCATCGTACTAACCGTTCAAAGTATCGCGTTAACCGTTCAAAGTATCGTGCTAACCGTTCAAAGTATCGCTCTAACCGTTCAAACTAGCCCGCTAACCGTTCAAACGACCCTGCTAACCGTTCAATCCCCATCCCAAATGTACAAATTTAGCACAAACATTTCTCCAAAAAGACAGCCTGTTTATGATAAAATAAAACAGGCATTATTAAAGTGGGGGATTGGATTGCAAACATATAGTAGAAAGATTGTAGAACATCCATTGTTTCAACCGATTGTAATTGGCATCATTTTATTGAATGCCATATTTGTCGGAATCGAAACATACGGAAGTTTATATGAAAAATACCGAGAGTGGTTTTTGACGTTTGATATTATCGTATTGATTTTGTTTACAATTGAAATTATTTTAAAGATGATTGCAGAAGAGAAAACCTTACATTTCTTTAAAGATAATTGGAATGTCTTTGACTTTCTCATTGTTGCGGCGAGTTATGTCTTTATCGGATCACCATTCATCACCGTATTACGGGTTTTACGTGTGTTACGTGTCTTTCGCACGATTTCCGTCATACCTTCTCTTCGAAAATTAGTGAATGCTTTGTTGATGACCTTGCCTTCTTTAGGAACCATCATGTTACTGTTGTTCATTGTATTTTATATTTTCAGTGTCATCGGTACGATGCTCTTTCAAGATGTTAGTGCGGAATACTTTGGTAATCTGCAGCTGACGGCGTTGACGTTATTTCAAATGATCACACTGGAATCATGGGCAAGTGGTGTCATGCGTCCAGTCATGGAAGTTACCCCTTGGGCGTGGATTTATTTTGTGGCGTTTATTCTTGTCGGTGCTTTTGTCGTGCTTAACCTATTCGTCGGAGTCATTGTCAATAACTTTGAAAAGATCGATGCATTGGAGAAAGAAGAAGAGGATGAAGCAGATCAACAAATTGTCCGCGGAGAAATCGCTGAATTAAGACAGGAAATTCGAGAGTTAAAAGAATTAATCAAAGAGAAAAACTAGAGAAAATCTGGGAAAAAAGTTATATAAAAGATGAAAACCCGAACGATTTAATATCAAATAAATCGCTCGGGTTTTTTATTTGACTGGCGCTTCATCAAACACTTCGCTTGCCGCGGGCTGCGTGTCCGTTTTTTCCATTATAAAAGTTATATGGCATTAGAGTCCGACAATTAATAGGCAAACTCCTGCTTGGGACTTAACTTTAGCAGTGAGCAGCCGAACTCCAACAGTGAGCGGTACGACTTCATCAGTGAGCAGCCGAACTTCAGCAGTGAGCGGCTCAACTTCAGCAGTGAGCGGTACGACTTCAGCAGTGAGCGGCTCAACTTCAGCAGTGAGCAGCCGAACTTCAGCAGTGAGCGGCTCAACTTCAGCAGTGAGCGGTACGACTTCAGCAGTGAGCAGCCGAACTCCAGCAGTGAGCGGCTCAACTTCAGCAGTGAGCAGCCGAACTCCAGCAGTCAGCAGTTCAACTTCAGCAGTGAGCAGCTGAATCTGCAATTACTTGACCACAGGCGGCTACGTGTTTTAATTCTACTTCCTATACGCTTACGTCATTATTATTTAAACAACTGTCTTTTACATCAAAATTTATCTTTTATCCTATCATCTTTTTACATTAGTGTTGCTGAGGATTCGGTAAAGTTGTGAAGCTGTTCAGTAATTGTGTCATCGATTGATCATCAAATTGAGGAACTTGGTAGTAGTTCCGATCATTTTGATACAAGAATAACTCATAAGCCATTTCACACAAGTTCGGTACGCTATCTTGCAAGACGCGGCGCATAACCGGGTTCGTTGCTTCCAATGCAGATGTCGTAAATGCTGTCGCACATGCTTTAATATGCCCCATCATATAACTTGAGTAATTTTGCTCATTCAATGATTGAGGAGATTGCTGTGGTTGCGTTGGTTGGCTAGGACTCAGGCCATATGTGACATCATTTGAAAGTTCAAAGTTATACGTCGTGGTTGGTTGCTGTGGACGCGTTCCGGATTGATACGTATTGACCATCGTGTTATACAATTGATTCAGGAACTGAGTTTGTCTTGATAAAATACTTTGCAGCTGTTCACACTGAATGTTCGGTTGGTACATTTTATAGTGCTCCAGTGTGCCAGTGAGTGTGGACAACGTTTCATGAACATCCATGATTTCATGTGCGCCATGACTTTTGTTTGCAGCTAAGTTGCTCGAATCTTGCATTTGGCTGTTCGAATTTTGTTGCTGTTGCATGAAAGAATCCTCCTTTGTGTAAAGTACAATCATAAGGTGGTTCTTTCAGCGTGGAATTATTCATAAAAAAACTGCCCTTAAATGTTTTCATTTAAGAACAGTTCGTCATATTATTTACGGTTTGCGTATTGTTTAACAGAACCGACGTACTCATTCAGTTTTTCTGCACCATTGATCGCGTGATAAACGAATTGTTTTGCAAACTCAACAGCTTCAAGCGGAGACTTGCCGTTCACATAAGAGCCGGCTATGGCAGAGGCAAAAGTACAGCCTGCACCGTGTGTATAACAAGGCTTAATGACTTCGCCCTCTAACACAATGAGTTCATTGCCGTCGTAAAAAACATCAATAGCTTTGTTTTCGTCTACATCCGAGCCACCTTTAATGACAACATTTTTGGCGCCAAGATCATGAATTTTCTTGGCTGCTTCCTTCATATCATCAACCGTTTTCAATAAAGGCATTTCTGTCAATTGACTAGCTTCGAAAAGATTCGGTGTTGTAATGGTGGCTTTTGGAACAAGGATCTCCCGTAAAGCAACCGCATTCTCTGGATGGACGGGTTCATCGACGCCTTTACAAGCTAAGACAGGATCAACCACAGCTTCAAGATTATATTTATCGATGGTATCTGCTGCCAATTGAATGGACTCAGTTGTTGGAATCATCCCTGTTTTCATTAGGTCCACACCAACACCATCCAAGATCGTGCGAAGCTGTGCTTTTACAGTGTCAATCTCAATCGGATAGACATCGTGCGCCCAGTTTTCAGGATTTTGCGCAACCATTGTTGTCAAAGCGGTCATCCCATACACACCTAGTTCTTCCATTGTTTTCAGGTCTGCTTGAATACCTGCACCGCCACTTGTATCGGATCCAGCCATAATTAAAACTTTTTTCATTTCGTTCTTCCCCCTTGGTATGTGTAGCTAGATTTCTACAGACGGGAAAAATGACGAATTAATCGGTTAACGTATCATTTTCTAAGTCTGAAAAATTGATGCTTAACTAACGAATAATATTATTTTACACGTTTCACTTTATATTGACAAATAGATGATACGGAAAAAATGTACCCTCTAACTTAAAGTTGATTGCAATGCAAAATGCCCATAAAGCAATGCTTCATGAGCGAATGAAAAATATCCTTTGTTGGGAGTTATCCGAATCGGCCGTTGATATAATCCTTTGTTCGGGAATCTTTAGGTTCAGTAAATAGCTTTTCGGTTTTACCAAATTCGACAACTTCACCATTTAAGAAGAAGGCTGTTTGATCAGAAATCCGAGCTGCTTGCTGCATATTATGTGTGACAATGACGATGGTATATTGCTTTTTTAATGATTGGATGAGTTCTTCCACTTTTGTTGTTGAAATTGGGTCAAGCGCAGATGTAGGTTCATCCATTAAAATGACTTCAGGTTCGATGGCAAGGCATCGAGCAATACATAATCGTTGTTGCTGTCCGCCGGATAACCCGAATGCATTTTCCTTTAACCGATTTTTTACTTCATCCCAAATGAATGCATCTTTAAGGCTTTTTTCGACAATGTCATCGAGAATGCTTTTCTTCTTAATTCCGTGAATGCGTGGCCCATACGCAACATTATCATAAATTGATTTCGGGAAAGGGTTTGGTTTCTGAAATACCATGCCAACATCCGTACGTAAAGCTTCAGCTGAATAGTCACTACTTAAAATATTACTTCCTTTATAGTGAATATCGCCTTTTGTTTCAACAGAGGGGATAAGCTCAACCATTCGATTTAATGTTTTAATGAATGTTGACTTTCCGCAGCCTGACGGACCAATAATCGCTGTAATGCTTTTCTCTGGAATCTCAAGATCAATATTTTTTAATGCTTGCGTTTCTCCATACCATAAGTTTAAAGACTTTGTTTCAAAAATCTTTTCATTTTCCAATTCAATTTGCCCGTCAGAATCTTTCTTTTCAATCTCTGGAACAGCATATAATTGTGTTTGTATAGCCATACAATAATCTCCTTTCTAAAAACGATGTTGGAATTTATTACGAATGTAAATCGCTAATGAATTCAGGATGAATAACATCAACAATAAGATGATGATTGAGGCAGCAGCTAAATTCGCGTATTCTTCAACGAGAGCTGCATCCAATGTCCAGTAATAGATCTGCATCGGCAATGCTGTAAACCGGTCCATAATTCCACCTGGGAATGGAATCAATAGTGCTGGAATACCTAACACGACAAGTGGTGCTGTTTCTCCGATTGCACGTGATAAAGCAAGGATCGAACCTGTTAAAATGCTCGGCAAAGCGGTTGGCAGAATAATGTTTTTAATGGTTTGCCATTTGCTAGCCCCTAATCCATACGATGCTTCGCCAAGAGTTGGGGGAACCGCACGCAATGCCTCCTGAGAAGAGACGATGACAATTGGTAAAACGAGCAAGGATAAGGTCAAACCGCCAGCTAATACTGTACTGCCAAAATCCATGAAGCGAACAAATACGGTTAATCCGAGAATTCCATAAACGATAGACGGAACACCTGCTAGATTGGCAATGTTCGTTTGGATGAAGGAATGAACTCGCCCTTTCGTCGCATATAGTTCAAGATAAATTGCAGCACCCATACCGAGAAACAGTGTGAAAATGATAACGACAAGCATCAACCAAAACGTTCCGAGTATCGCTCCCATGATTCCTGCTTTTTCAGGATCCATAGATAAATGTCCCGTTAAGAAATTCCAATCAATCCAAGCGAAGCCTTGAAGAACAGTACGAGTTAACAGAATTGCCAGTACGACTAAGCCGAAAAGAGTAGCTCCAAGGAAAACATATTTGAGAACATTGTTGAGTCTAAGTCGAAAATTCATTCTTTTTTTTACTTGTGAACGTTCGATATATTGCATATTAATATTCCTCCCTGAAACGACGGGCTATTTTTTTGGCAAGTAAATTCATTAAAAATGTCATCGTAAATAGCGTCAGAGCAACTGCATAAATACTGTAATAAACTGTCGTTCCTGCTGCGGCATCTCCACTGGAAACTTCAACAATATATGCGGTCATCGTTTGCATCGATTCAGTAACGTCCAAAGAGAAGTTTTTCGTACTACCACTGGCAATCGTTACAATCATCGTTTCACCGATTGCTCTTGAGATTGCTAAGACAAATGAAGCGGTAATTCCTGAAATAGCTGCAGGTATGACGACTTTGATTGCTGTTTCTAATTTCGTTGCCCCTAGTGCATAGGCGCCTTCTCGCATTGTGTTCGGAACAGAGGTCATGGCATCTTCTGATAACGAAGCAACCATTGGAATAATCATAATTCCCATGACGATACCAGGACTTAGAATATTCGTTAATTCGATTTCTGGCCAAATGGATCGTAGTAATGGAGTGACGAAGGTAAAGGCAAAAAAACCGTAAACAATAGTCGGAATGCCAGCCAATAATTCAAGCATCGGTTTTAATAATCTACGGAGGCGTTCACTCGCATATTCGCTTAAATAGATTGCAGCCATCAATCCAATAGGTCCCGCAACAATCATGGCAATCATCGTGGACAAGAGCGTACCGCTTAATAATGGTAACAACCCAAAGGATGGGTTTTGACTTAACGGTTTAAGATCCGTACTCGTAAAAAATTCCGTGAACGAAACGCGTTGAAAGAACTGGACAGCTTCTGTGATAAGTGTATACAAGATGGCAATTGTCGTTAGCACGGAAACGGCTGCGAATAAAAATAAAATGACGGGAACAATCTTTTCAAAAACATTTTTCATTGAAGTCGCCGACTTTTTTTCATTTATTAATTGTTTCGTTGAAAGATTTGCACTGCTAACGGACACATTTTTTGTCGTCATGATGATGAACCTCCAATCGTAAAGAAAAATGGGAACGATGAGAGCGAATGGTTGCCTCTCATCGTTCAATCAATGGGGGTAAAACAATTTATTAATCAGTTAAGGTTCTTCTACTTTAGCTGTTCCAATTCAGACTTTAGTTGTTCAGCTTCTTCATCCGGAATCGGAGCAAAGCCAGCTTCGCCTGCTACATCGTTTACCGTGTTCATCACGTAGATTGCATAGTCTAGTACTTGCGGTTTCTCTTTTGCATGGTTCATGTTCAAATAGGTGAACACCGGACGAGTAAACCCTGCATAATCACCATTTTCATCAATCGTCTCTAATGACGGTTCTACTGGGCCGTCACCAAAGTCAATACTGACAGCTTGTACTTGATCTTTGTTGTTGTCATAGTAACCAAAACCGAAAAATCCAATTCCGTTTTTGTCTTCAGAGATTAAGTTAACTAACTGAGAATATTCTTGTTGTAAATTGACATCATCTCTTAAATCTTGCTCACCCATAATTTCTTCATAGAAGAATTCATAAGTTCCATGGTTTTCGTTCGGTCCATATGTTTGGATTTTTTCTTCTGGCCAATCAGCGTTAACATCAGACCATGTTTCAATACCGCCATCCTTTAAGAAAATGTCGATGACTTGTTGCTCTGTAAGTTCGGTTGCCCAATCATTTTCGGGGTGTGTGACAATAGTCAAACCATCTAAAGCGACTTTCAATTCTTTCACTTCAATAGTTAACTCATCTGCTTTCTCTTTTTCTTCAGGTTTGATTTGACGAGATGCATCGTTGAAATCTGTTCCATCTTCAATTAAAAATTTCTCAAAACCTGCACTTGTTCCTGCGCGTCCTACTTCAACGGAAACGCCTTGCTGTTCGTTCGTCATGTAGTTTTCTGCAAGTAAGGCCATTAAGGGATAAACCGTACCTGAACCATCAACGACAACGCTACCTTCAAGGTCTTCGTTTGTAGCTGATTCTTTTTCTGAAGATCCTGACGTGTCAACCTCTTCAGCGGCACTTTCTTCTTCTGATTCACTAGCGCAAGCTGCTAATGCAACAAGCAACAATACCAATCCTGACAAAATAAAATACTTGAGTGATTTCTTCATTTGTAAAACTCCCCCTCTGGATATGTTTTATTCGTCTTACAAATTCATCATAGTTCGTATTCTTAGAAATGTCTGTAAAGTTCATGTAAAGAAATTGTTAAGAGTTTGTAAATCCTTTTCATGACGGGGGATGGAGCATGATTTTGGAGGGTTGACTCTTTAGTATTTTCTACTTTTTTCATAGAAGATTTGTAGAAATTTTGGAGAAATCGTATGCTATTGTGATCGATATGGCTTCTCGAGGAGGGAAGGTCACAAGAATTGGGAGATTCCGTGTTTGATAGGTGCCTCAATGACGGAAGGATTGGAAAAAACAGAGCTTCCGTGTTTGATAGCGTGTCTTAAGCCGGGAAGGGGAATTTCAATCGCAAAAAGCTCCACCCCCGATATAGGGGTGGAGCTATCTGTGAGTGATTAATTATTTTGGTTACGAAGTCTTGTGCTTGCTCGAACAGTACTTTTAGAATTTGCTTCGCTTTCTTTCCACTTCGTGAATAGTAAAGCCAATCCACTCAGAACGAGAAGAGAACTCGTAATGATAAATACAAAGCTGATGCCGTAAAAGCCGGCGACAACACCACCGAGCACTGGACCGATTACGTTTCCGAGGAAGCGGAGACTTGTGCTATAACCAAGAACTTCTCCTTGGATGGCAACTGGTGCAGCTTGTCGAATATAGGCCATTCGAACAGGCATGATTCCACCTAAAGTAACACCGAGTAAAAACCGAATTATGACGAGTTGCCAAACACTTGTGACAAATGCGCCTGGCAAATAAACGATTCCAGCTAACACGAGTAACAGAATAATGATCTTTTCGTAGCCGACTTTGTCAGCAATCATTCCCCATTTTCTCGTCATCAGCAAATTGCCGAGCCCGGTGATGGAAAAGGCAATCCCCGAGATAAAGGCCAAATTCGCTGGTCCATTCAATTCACTCACATACAGTGCTAAAATTGGCTGGACAGAAAAGTGGGCGATTTGAATGAACATGGAGATGACGATGACCATAATCAACATCGGTTTGCTGAAGATGTGCTGAAGCACTTCTTTTTTTGTATAAGATGTTTTTGTGGACTCTTCATCTTCAACACGTTGTTCTTTCACACCGAATGTTACGAGAAAGCCGGAAATTAACATGATGAGAGCAGTAATCATGAAGGCCTGTGAGAAACCGACTGTATCGGCAAGCATGCCACCAAGTAGTGGTCCCATCAATGTTCCTGTGACGTTCCCTGTTTGAAGCGTACCTAATACACGACCAGAGATGTTCTTCGGAGTTTGAGTAGCAATTAATGCTTGGGATGTGGATATGAAACCTGCAAAAACCCCCATAAAAAATCGCAGGATGAACAGTTGGAGAACTGAATCAACAATTCCCATCAAAAATATACTTCCGGCGAGTCCGAACCCCATAATGGCTAAAATTGGCTTTCTGCCAAATTTGTCGCCGAATCTGCCCCAAAAAGGGGAGAAGGCAAATGCGGTTAGAAATGTAATGGCAAACACCCAACCAGACCAATTACGGACATAGGTTTCTGAGAAGGTACCGAATGTCTCTATATAAAGAGATAAAAACGGCATTACCATTGTCATGCTACCAGCAATAAAAAAATTGGCGAACCACATGATCGCCAAATTCCGTTTTGCTTGTTTGTCTTGATCCAATGTACATCCTTCTTTCAATTTATTTCGAGTTCCGTTTCTTTCGACTACCTAAATAGTAGCAAACATTGGAATCTGAGTCGATTGATTTGCTTAATTTTATTAAGAAATGAGAAAACCTCCCAGTAAGTTGTTTACTGAGAGGCATTTTCTATATTTTAAGTTTGGATTAAAAATCGAATAAATCACCTGAAAGATAACGTTCACCCGTATCAGGGGCTATGCAAACAACAACTTCACCAGGTTCTCTTCGTTTGGCTACTTCAATTGCAGTATAGACAGAAGCACCGGAGGAAGGCCCAACTAAAATTCCTTCTTCGCTTGCTAGACGACGTGTCGTATCGTACGCTTGGTCGTCTTCAATCAACATAATCTCATCGTAAATCTCTTCGTTTAAAATAGGTGGAATGAATCCTGGGCTTGTTCCGACTAATTTATGCTTTCCTGGCTTTCCACCGGTCAATACAGGGGAACCAGCAGGCTCAGCGATATGAACGGTTACATCGGAGAACATTTTCTTCAACTCCTCGCCTGTTCCGGTGACTGTCCCACCTGTTCCAGATGTACAAACGAAAGCGGAAAGAGGCTTACCTAGCTGTTCCATTGCTTCTTGAATTTCTACAGCTGTTGTTGTTCGGTGAGCATCTGAGTTCGCTTCATTTTCAAATTGCATTGGCATAAAGCTATTCGGTGTTTCCTGAACGAGTTGCTTCGCTTTTTCAATCGCGCCTGGCATTTTTTCATCACCCGGTGTCAAAACAACTTCTGCACCATATGCTTTTAGTAAATTGATTCGCTCTTTTGTCATCGTATCTGGCATTGTCAAAATCGCTTTGTAACCACGCGCTGCGGCGTTCATCGCAAGTCCGATACCGGTGTTTCCGCTCGTCGGTTCGATGATTGTTGAACCTTCTTTTAAATGCCCGGCTTTTTCTGCTTCAAGAATCATATTAAAAGCTGCTCGGTCTTTTACACTTCCACTTGGATTAAACAATTCCAACTTCACGTAAACATCTGCACCATTTGCAGGACTTAATTTATTCAACTTGACAAGCGGTGTGTCTCCGATTAAATCGGCAATATTATTCACGACACGCATGCTGATTCACTTCCTTTTCTTTTGATAAGCTTTAATCCTAGTTTACCAATAGATTTTATTATAATTCAACTGATTGAACCGATAATATTCTTCTTATACAGTATGATAAAATAAACAGGAGAAGGAGGCGAATGATATGGTGTTTGAAAATGAAAAAAACATTCATACGGATTTTAAAAAACGAATGACATATGGTGAATATTTATCCTTGGATTCTATTTTGACGAGTCAGAACCGTTTATCTGACCACCATGATGAAATGCTTTTTATCGTGATCCATCAAGTGAGCGAACTGTGGATGAAGTTGGCTCTTCACGAAGTAAATGCAGCGATTGAGGCGATTCAACGAGAAGCTTACCAGCCATCGTTTAAGATGCTGGCGCGCGTTTCCTCTATTCAACGGCAGATTATCCAAGCATGGGATGTTCTGGCCACAATGACGCCTTCTGAATATATGGAGTTTCGTGATTATCTTGGTCAAGCTTCCGGTTTTCAATCTTATCAGTATCGTATGCTTGAATTTGCGCTCGGTTATAAAACCAAACATGTGTTAAAGATCTATGAAAAAGACCCAGAACTCCATGAGACTTTGCTAAAAGCTTATGAAGCACCAGGTCTTTATGATGTCAGTATTAAAGCATTGGAAAAAGAAGGCTTTGATATCGACGAGGAAGTATTGACTCGAGATGTCAGAAATTCATATGAAGTTAATGAAAGTGTTCAGAAAGCGTGGGAAGAAGTATACCGCGACACGGATCGTTACTGGAACCTCTACCAGCTGGCCGAAAAATTAGTCGATATTGAAGATGCCTTTCAACAATGGCGTTTCCGACATATGAAAACCGTTGAACGGATCATCGGCCATAAAAAAGGAACAGGCGGCTCTTCCGGTGTCGGCTATTTAAAACAAGTGCTGGATCACTATTTCTTCCCAGAATTATGGAGTTTACGCACGACGCTATGATTGGTCGATGGTCTCTAAAATTGCACGAACAGGACTTCCATCTGCACCTTCAATGAATAGAGGCAGTGCCGTCAATCGGTAATCGCCAGGCTCGACTGCAGACAAATCAAGCCCTTCTAAAATATGAATATAATTTTCTTCCAATGCATGGTGCATATCGAGTGTTTTGCTGTCTAATGGATCAACAGAAGGCAAGTCAACACCGAGCAATTCCACCCCGTGACGATTCAAGTATTCCCCTAAACTCGGATCTAATTGGGGAATTTCTTTCGGAAAACTGGCTGGGTCCGACCATGCATTGGTTTTTAACAACAACCGCTTCGTCTGTGAAAAATCGACGAAAGCTAAATCCTCAGGTTTAATTATCCATTTAGTGGAAACATCAACAACTTTTGCTCTTCCAATGAACAACTCAAGTGGCAATTGATCGATTGTCGTTCCATGCGAATTAAAGTGGAAAGGAGCATCAACATGTGTTGCTGTATGGCAACTTGATGCGATTTGACCGACGTTAACGGACCCAGTCTCTTCCTTGGACCATGTTAGGTCATAAGAAAAAGGTCGGTCTCCTGGCCATGTCGGTGTATGGGCATTCAACTTTCTAGAAATATCGATAATCATGGAATTCCTCCTCTAAACTGTATCCGAATCGTTATGCAATCGTTCCACGCTCGTTAGGAAAAGCTTTATATGTTTCATTTTCCATAATAAACTGCAATCGTTCAACCGCTTCGTAAATATCGGCATAAGACGTGTAAAACGCTATTGGCGCAACCCGCAGAACGTTCGGTGCACGGAAATCAGGTATCACGTTTTGTTCTTTTAAGGCTTTCGCTATTCTCGCGGCTTCTGGGTGTTCCAAACAAATATGACCACCACGACGTTCATCTTCAACTGGATTCCCGAGCTCGAAACCATAGGGCGTTAATTTTTCGTTGACAAGCGCCATCATATATTGCGTCTGTTGCAAAGATTTTTCGCGAATTTTTTCAATTCCGCCGGCTTCCTCAAATAGCTGCAAAGACCCGATCAATGGGGCGATGCTGAAAATATGCGGTGTTCCGATTTGGTAAGCACCTGCCGTGTGCGCTTTTGTAAACGTATGCTCCATATCGAATTGTCGGTCTTTATCCGAACCGAACCATCCCGTCAGGCCAGGGCGCTTGTCCAAATGTTTTTCGTGAACAAATAAACCTGCCACCCCTCCTGGACCACTGTTGACATATTTATAATGGCACCAATACGCAAAATCGACGCCGCATTCATGAAAATGATGTGGAATCGCGCCAACCGAATGGCAACCATCCCAGCCAATAGGAATTCCACGCTCATTCGCTGCTTTAGTCACTTTTTCAATATTCAATAGCTGACCGCTCCGATAAAGGACTGTCGGTAAAATGATCAATGCGACTTCATCGGTCATCGATTCGATAATTTTTTCTTCATCAATTGTACGACCGTCTTCACTCTTCACTTGAATGAGATGCTCTTCAGGGTCATAACCGTGCAATAAAAGCTGGCTCTGCAAGGCATAAATATCGGAAGGGAAATTCAACTCATCTGCTAAAATTTTTGTGCGTTTTCCTTCTGGTCGATAAAAGGTTGCTACAAGCTGATGCAAGTTTGTTGTCGTCGATCCTGTGACAATAACTTCCTCCGCTTTAGCACCAACCAATGAAGCGACTTGTCCCCCTAGGTTTTCAGATAGATAGAACCACGGGTATTTCCCTTCAGACCAGCCATCGATTCCGAAATTCTTCCATGAGTTAATGAGTTCGTTTAATGTTGTTTCCGCCTGTTTCGGCATTAAACCAAGAGAATTACCATCTAAGTAAATTTGTCCATCTTGTAAATAAAACTCTTTTTTCATATCTCGTAATGCATCTTGTTGATCTAGTTTTTCGGCGTACTCTTTTGTCGGTTGAACCATTTTCATACCTCCTATTAATATATTAAATATATCATATATTCAGTTAAAACTTAGCAATAGCGAATAAGAAAATTGGATGCGAATTCTTGCAAACAAAAATGAGAAAATCTAGGCGAATGAAGATTCACTTTGTGGTATGATAAACGTATTAATCAGTTAAAGGTAGTGAAGACCATGCTAGAGTCTCGCCTATTTGAAATGATGATGAATTATCGTCAGGCAACTTCCAGAACGAATCACTTTTCAACCGTTAATCAACCGAGCAATCACACATCAACCGGCCAATTATTTCAGCAACTTTTTTCTACATATATGCAACCGAGTAACAACCAATCGCTTTATTTAAATCAACCAATTCGCCAACAAGCTGGGTTCGCAGTTGGCCAATTACCGTACACCCATCAAACGACACCGATTCAAAATGTGAATGAAGTCGATCAGAAAACAAGTCGATTCGATGAGCTGATCCAGCAAACAGCAGAGAAGTTTAATGTCGATATCTCATTGATCAAGCGTGTCATTAAAGCAGAGTCCAATTTCAACCCGAATGCTGTGAGTCACGTAGGAGCCACGGGCTTAATGCAACTCATGCCAGCAACAGCAAAAAATTTAGGCGTTACAGATTTATTTGACCCGAAACAAAACATAGAAGGTGGCGTCCGTTATTTAAAGGATATGCTGAATCGCTATGATGGAGATGTCACACTTGCCCTCGCAGCCTATAACGCAGGCCCTGGAAATGTCGATCGCCATAATGGCGTTCCACCATTTGAAGAAACAGAGAAGTACATCCGAAAAATTTTAGGATAAGACACGTTCGCTCTGTAGCGAACGTTTTTTTGGGGTATTTTATTACCGCTGAAGCTTCACAGATTAACCCTGAAGCATTGCGAATTAACGCTGAAGCTTCACAGATTAACCCTGAAGCATTGCGGATTAACACTGAAGCCTCGCAAAATAACGCTGAAGCTCCGCGGATTAACGCTGAAGTTTCACAAAATAACACTGAAGCTCCGCGGATTAACCCTGAAGTACCGCAAATAAACATAAACCTCGCAAAAATTGCCTAATCTTCATGCGAACAAATACCTTTATCCACAAAAAATTGGACCCATAGATCCACTATGAGTCCGTAGTGATTTATTTATGAAGAATGAACGGTTTCGCCAACTTGATTCAAACTTGCTTGTAAATCCGTCCAAATATCCTCCCAATTTTCCAAGCCGCATGACATACGGATCAGTGAATTGCTGATTCCCATTTTCAAGCGGTTTTCTTCTGGGATGACTGAATGTGTCATCGTTGCAGGGTGTTGAATAATGGTTTCGGCATCGCCTAAACTGACAGCGATTTTCATAAACGTCAGTCGATTCAAAAATGCCTGTGCCTCTTTTTTACCGCCATCAATTTCGAATGAAATGACGCCGGCACCCTGACTCATTTGTTTTTTGGCAATATGGGAATCAGGGTTATCGGAATCAAATGGATAATAAACTTTTTTCACTTTTGGATGGGCTTTTAGTTTTTCGACGACTTTTTCGGCATTAGTGGAATGACGATCCATGCGAAGTGGCAATGTTTTTAACCCTCTCAATAATAACCATGCGTCGAACGGTGCAATGACTCCTCCGATATCTTTCTGTGTAGTCATTGCAACATCATCCATGAAATCCTTCTTACCGACAACAATTCCAGCGATCACATCACCATGACCACAAATATATTTCGTGGCACTATGAATGACAATGTCGCAACCTAGTTCCAACGGACGCTGTAAGTAAGGCGAAGAAAATGTATTATCAACAACAACTGGTATTCCGTGCTTGCTAGCTACTCGAGCGACCATCTCTAAGTCAATGATTGTCATAGTCGGATTGATTGGCGTTTCGATATAAATGCATGCGGTATTCGGTTGGATGGCTGCTTCAATTTCTTCTTCGGATTCCATAGAAATAAAATCCGAAGATATCTGATACTTTTCATTCATCATATCCAAAAGCCCAAATGTACAACCGTATATTCCTTGCGAACATAGCACATGGTCATTCGCTTTGGTCAACTTGACTAATACAGCAGACACCGCAGCCATCCCGGATGAAAATGCCAGGGCCGCTTCACCACTTTCGAGTAACGCCATTTTATCTTCTAACACTTTTACCGTCGGATTGCCAAGCCTTGAATAAATATAACCGTCTTCCTCACCTGCAAAGCGACGTTCTCCTTGCTCAGCCGTCTCGAATGTATACGTCGATGTTTGAAAAATAGGAGCTGATAAACTACCAAGAAAATCTTTTGAATCATATCCGTGATGGATGACTTCTGTTTCAAATTTACGTTTCATGAAAAACTCCTCCTCATAACCCTTTTTGACTAGTATATCATATTTTTGTAAGCGCTTTCTTGTGTTTTTTAAATTTTGAGAAGAATTCGGCAAAAGGTCAGTTAAGAGATTTAAAAATGTTGAAGGATCTCCAATTAATGTAGAAGCAGCGCCGCTTAATGTTGAGGGACTACCGATTAATGTAGAAGCAGCACCGCTTAATGTTGAAGGACTGCAAATTAATGTAGAAGAAAAAAACTAAGTGGCTGGGACAAATCAAAGTTATAAACTCCGAAACACGAAAAAAAATCTAACTTAGCGTAGGAAATATACGGAGACTTCTGCGGGAGCAAAAGCCTAGGTGAGACCCCGCAGTGCGAAGCACGAGGAGGCTCAACAGCTGCCCGCGATATAGAAGACACTGCGGTTTACCGCAGATGTCGCCTTATGCCCTATGGGTAAAAGCGGAGTATGTTTCCGAAGCGGTTATTTCCGCCACGCTAAATTAGAATGTTCGTATCTGAGTCAACTTTAAAGATTTTGTCCCAGCCTCTCACAGAAATGTAGCGACATCGCCACAAAATTATTCGCATTTACGTATATAATTAGTCTTGCAATTGAGTAGTGGTTAATGGTTTTGGATGGCGCTTTCCTCGGTAACGTTCATACGTATAAAGAATTAAACCAACCCAAATGAATAAAAACGTTACAGCGTGAACATATGTAAAGGATTCATTGAGCAAAAATACACCGATTAACAACATGATCGTCGGTGCGATGTATTGCAGAAAGCCGATTAGCGATAAAGGAATTCGTTTGGCACCTTGAGCAAACAATAATAATGGAATCGCTGTGATGGCACCTGTACCAATTAAAAAGACCCCTACCAAATCCAAAGATAAAGAGCCTGTGCCATTCCATTCGATCACAGAAAGATAAATGAGAGCGATCGGAGTGATAAACATTGTTTCAATCCCTAACGCAAAAATAGGGTTCAAATCAGCGACTTTCTTCAACAATCCATAAAGTCCGAAAGTCATGGCAAGAACGAGTGCGACCCATGGGACAGAACCAAAGTGAAACGTCATGAAGCTTACACCGATAAACGCGGAAAATACCGCCATCCACTGTAATGGTGTGAACTTTTCTTGTAAAAAAAGAATACCTAAAACGACATTGAGAAGCGGGTTGATATAATAGCCAAGACTCGCATCCAATACATGCCCTGCATTGACTGCCCAAATATAGGTCACCCAATTTAAACTAATTAAAATTGAAGCGGCTAAAAGGCCAAGCCATCTTTTCCAATAAGAAAAAACATATTTGCACTCTTCCATGAAGAGCTGCCAACGTCGAATGACCAAAATGAAAAAAAGCATAAAGACAAACGACCAGATCACCCGGTGAGCTAAAACTTCCCATGCAGGTACAGATTCGACCAACTTCCAATAGAGAGGAAGAAACCCCCATATCAAATATGCAGAAAATCCGTATATGATACCTATTTTTTCTTCATTCATCTCTGTTCTTCCTCACTTTATCAATTTAAAGTAATTTTAAAATAATTGATTGAATTTTTCAATACGTTATTTTGTTGTGACTAGAGGGAACATTCGATACACTGAATATAGTAAGGAGGCTAACCCATGAAAATTTATGTGACCGATGAAGCAGTTGATTGGCTAATAGAAGAAATGGACTTAGAAGCAGGAGACCAAGTGCGTTTCTTCCCGAAATACGGAGGGGATAGTACGTTTCAACAAGGTTTCACAGTCGGTATGAGCTTAGAAACCGCTCCTACACCAGAAGCAAGCATTGAAAAAAAAGATATTACATTTCAAGTGGATCAAAAAGACGCTTGGTTTTTCGATGGATTCGATCTAGAAGTGGTCATCAAAGACGACGAGGTACATTTTAAAAAGAAAGAAGACTGAACAGAGAGGGGTAAAAAGGTGGAGTGGACGAGAGAAGAAGCATTCGATTTCTTGAAAGAGGTATATGACGATCAAGTGATGCAGCAAGAAAAACGCCGTGTATTTAAAATGCTCCATCGCCAACTGTACGAACGGCTGGATGACTTGGCGATCAACCAAGCGATCTCCGAGAAAGCAGAGAGGCAATTATATCTCTTTAAAGAATTTACCTTTATGCCGGGAGATAATATTTTTCAATCGATGCGATATTTGTTCTTGATTGCCCGTGGTGAGATGGAAGTCGAACGTCAAGTTACAAGGAAACATCTCCAACGAGTATACCAATCACTTTTTCAACCTGCAGCACTAAAAAATCCAGTCATCCCAGAATCATTTTGGGAAACACCATTAGGCATTGCTTGTCGGATTGCCGAGAATGGCGTTGAAGCTGTCTATCCGTTATTGACAGAAATGAAGGAGTCCTAAAAAATATATGATGAAAGTGGTGGACATCTGGCGACTGTGCAATAACTCATCCATCCCGATCTAATAGTCACGAGGAACCGCTCGACAAACGTTTGGAGCCGCTCGACAAACGACTGCAGCCGCTCGACAAACGTTTGGAACCGCTCAACAAACGATTGCAGCCGCTCGACGAACGATTGGAGCCGCTCAATAAACGTCTGCAACCGCTCGACGAACGATTGGAGCCGCTCAATAAACGACTGCAGCCGCTCGACAATCGAATTAAGCCGCCAAACTAGCAGACCAATACGCTCCATAACCATACCATGTTGAAAAGCTCAATCCGCAAAAGGGCAAATGGATGCTATCGATTCAATACGCAGCTAAAAATTACTCGTCAATTGGCGGGTCTTTTTTGTGTTTTGTCTTCTCGCTATGAATTGATAAGTGTTAAAAGCTTCAAAATGCGGGAAAGGAGCATACAAGAGCAATAATTAGATAACACTTTTAATAGGTTTGTCTTTTCACATAAAAAAATAATTTTGATTATTAGGTGTTTCACCACATATTGTGGTAAAATAGAAAAGTTGAAAAGAACTAGGAGGAATGATATGCAAGTCTCAAAAGATATCCGCAATATCGCAATTATTGCACACGTCGATCACGGAAAGACGACGTTAGTTGACCAGTTACTACATTACTCAGGAACATTTAAGGAACATGAGCACATAGACGATCGTGCCATGGACTCCGATGACATTGAAAAAGAGCGTGGAATTACAATTTTAGCTAAAAATACGGCTATTAATTATAAAGATACTCGAATCAACATTATGGATACACCTGGACACGCCGATTTTGGTGGCGAGGTTGAACGGATCATGAAAATGGTTGATGGGGTGCTTCTTGTGGTCGATGCCTATGAGGGCTGTATGCCACAGACACGCTTCGTGTTAAAGAAAGCATTGGAGCAAAAGCTTCAACCCGTTGTTGTATTGAATAAAATTGATCGTCCGAATGCTCGTCCGGATGAAGTCGTTGATGAGGTTCTTGACCTATTCATCGAATTAGGTGCAGACGATGACCAATTGGAATTCCCAGTTGTTTATGCTTCAGCGCTTCAAGGTACATCTGGAACCGAATCGGATGAACTGCAAGAGACAATGGACCCTGTATTCGAAACGATTATGGACCACATTCCTGCACCGAAGCAAGATATAGACGGTCCATTACAATACCAGATTACATTGCTTGATTACAATGATTATGTCGGCCGAATTGGAATTGGACGGATTTTCCGAGGTCGAATTAAAGTAGGCGACAGCGTTTCATTAATTAAAAAAGACGACACAGTGAAAAATTTCCGTGTCACCAAATTATTTGGTTTTCTTGGCTTGAAGCGTACAGAGATTCAAGAAGCGCAAGCAGGCGACATTGTTGCGATTGCTGGCGTGGAAGATCTGAACGTAGGGGAAACGGTCTGTGATCAGAATCATCACGATCCACTACCTGTCCCACGTATTGATGAGCCAACCTTGCAGATGACTTTTGTCGTGAACAATAGTCCGTTTGTCGGAAAAGAAGGAAAGCATGTCACTTCTCGTAAAATTGAAGAACGTCTTTTGACACAGTTAGAGACGGATGTCAGCTTACGCGTAGAGCCGACCGATTCACCTGATGCATGGAAGGTTTCTGGGCGTGGAGAATTGCATTTGTCTATTCTGATTGAAAATATGCGTCGTGAAGGGTACGAACTTCAAATTTCCAAGCCGGAAGTTATTATCAAAGAAATCGATGGCGTGAAATGTGAACCGATGGAACGTGTTCAAATCGATGTGCCGGAAGCATACACCGGAGCGGTTATGGAATCATTAGGTGAGCGTAAAGGTGAAATGCGTAACATGGAAAACCAAGGAAATGGTCAAGTGCGTTTAGAATTCAACGTACCATCCCGTGGTTTAATTGGATATTCTACTGAATTCATGACGCAAACGCACGGTTATGGTATCATTAACCATTCGTTTGATCAGTACGCACCATTTATTTCCGGACGCGTTGGTGGAAGACGTTCAGGTGTCCTTGTAGCACAGGAACGTGGAAAAGTGACAAACTACAGTATTTTGGCACTGGAAGACCGTGGTACGATTTTTGTGGAGCCAGGAACTGAAGTTTATGAGGGTATGATTGTAGGCGAGCATAACCGTGAAAATGATTTGACGGTTAACATTACAAAAGAAAAAGCTCTCACAAACGTTCGTTCAGCGAACAAAGATAATACGGTGAATATCCGTAGTACACGACAGCTAACCTTAGAAGAAGCGATTCAGTTCTTGAACGACGATGAGTATTGCGAAGTTACACCAGATTCAGTGCGACTCCGTAAGAAAATCTTGAATAAAAACGAACGTGAACGTGATCAGAAACGTGCTAAAAAAGCATAAATAAAATGAAAAAATCTCTTGCTGAAAAGCAAGGGATTTTTTATTTCAAAAAGTATAAATTTCACACAAATGAAATCACGTCGTTAAATAACATGAGTCTTTCGCCATTGTGGAAAAGGATCTGTCTTAGAAATTAGCACAAGAAGGTAAGGTCCTTGGTCCTACGATCCGATTGGTTATCAAATTCGTTGAGGTTTAACTTTCATGAGAAACGAGTACATAGATATAACAAGTTGAAATCTAAAGCCATAGAAGGTGATACAACATGAACATTTTAATTTGTTCAACCGGATCAAGAGTAAAAATGACTCAATATATAAAAGAAGCTGTCAAATCAACTGGCGGGAAAGTGATTGCAGGTGACTCGGACCCCTATTCGCCAGCTTTATTTGCAGCAGATGATCATGTTTTACTGAAGCCAGTTGATGACGAGAACTATATGTCGTCCATCATTCAAGCGTGTAAACAGAAAGAGATTGACGCCATTATTCCATTGATCGAAGAAGAAGTACCAAAGCTCGTGAAAAACCAATCTGTTTTAGATAACATCGGTGTGAAGTTAGCGACGAGTGATCAAGACTTAGTGGATGTGTGTACGGATAAACTAAAAACCTACCAATACATCGATCAGCTGGGGTTTCCTGGGGTACCGACATTTTCAACGGTTGAAGAAACATTAACGTTGCTTCATGAACGAGATTTTGATTACCCGCTGATTGTGAAGCCGGCTGACGGAAAAGGTAGTGAAGGAGTTTGGCGTGTAGAAGATGAAGCGCAGTTAAGAGAGGCTGTAGAAAAAGTAGGTCATTCGATTATCCAGCCTTATTTGAAAGATAGAGAGTTTGGCATTGATGTCTATATAGACTTGATTAGTGGTCAATTAGTCGATGTATTCATGAAAGAGAAGTTCAAAATGGTAAATGGTGCAACCGATAAATCGGTTTCAGTCAACAATGAGGAGTTGGTGTCTCTGATTACATCATTTGTTGAAGCGGCAGGATTTACGGGACCGTTGGATATCGACTGTTTTGAATGGAATGGAAAGTATTATATTTCAGAAATCAATCCGCGATTTGGAGCAGGCTATCTCCATGCACATGAAATGGGTTGTAATTTCATGGAATATATCGTAAACAATTTGAACGGAAAAGAGAATCAACCGTTTGAAAAAATTCAGTACCCAGAAGGAATATGGATGATGAAGTATTCAGAAGTCATGTTACGTAAAATCGACTCGAAAGATGAAAATAACAAAACCAGCTAGCGCATTTGGCTAGCTGGTTTAATGATTAAGATGCTTGTTTTTCCATCCGTTTGAAGAGCTTTTCGATTTCGTGACCAATTTTCTTGTAGTGTGCATCTTTATCGCTATTCTGATATTTGATCAACGCTTTTTCAATATGCTTTATGGCCGACTTGATATGCTGTTCCGTATTGCCGTTTGTTTGAATATGGGTAGTTAACTCTTCTTTCAGCTGACTTAAAGCTGTTTGGATATCTTTTTCAGAAGTCAACTTGAGAAGGGAGTCAGTCACTTGCGCGATGGATTCTTCGCCAGCAACATAGCCATCTAGTAAAGAAAACGCTTCGATTACATCTTGTGGATTTCTCGGCATCAGTTTGTATTCATCATAGTTATACGTAACGACACCAGTTACAGATTCATACGATTTTCCTGTTTCGACAAAGCCTTCATAGGAGTCGATGACAAATGCTCGATGTTGATCGCTAGCTTGATAGTTGGCGTGGTTATCAACAGATTCAACTGCTACGTTGTTCATTTGGACGAGTTGTCCTTCTAGTGATTCACCTAAATCGTTAGATGTAACTATCTTAGGAGCTGGAACACCAACATTCTTTTCAACAATTGTTGTATTTGCAAGCGTTGGTTGAACTTGCAGTAAACCGAAATATTCTTCAGTTTTACCTTTTACGCGAATCTTATCTCCAACTTCTACGTCTGACTCAGCAAGCCGAACAACAATACCCGCACTGTCATCTTGAACGTAATAATTCGTAGAGCCACCAACTGTGAAAGCAGCAGTCACGACGCCTTCAAAGTGGACACGTGAATCGAGTTCAGACTCTCGTACTTCTTGTAAGCTTATAATCGGAAGTTCTTTCGTTAAATCATTTTCATTTCTAGGCATTACTTTAAACGCACCAAAATTATAGTCGAGGACTCCGACGATTGTGTCATACGTTTCACCGACCTGTAAGAAGCCCGCGTCATTATCAATAATGAATTCTCCGCTAGCATCTTTGACTGTGTAATCGTTATGTTGGTTGACGCTCAAAACTTCGACGCCTTCTAATTGAACCAACTGTGCTTCCCAATCTTCGCCAACTTTATCAGATGTAATGACGGTAGGCTCAACGGTTGGACCTTCACCAATTACCTCAGCGCTTGATGCCTCTACCTGAAGCATGTCGTAATATTCATTCGTTACACCAGCTACACGAATGTGGTCACCGACATTGGCGTTCAATTGGTCTGTACGAACGACAATTCCAGCCGTTTCATCTTGTATATAGTAATTTGTTTTACCAGATTGGTTGATTTTATGTGTGACTGTACCTTCAATCATTACGTTCGTGCCAATTGAAGCGGTACGTGCATCAGCAATGACAGGTTCACGATCGAATGCAGGTTGATACCCTTCGTTCAAAGCTGACATTTCATCCGGAAAAAAGATACGCTTATCAATCGGGACATTTTTCCACTCGTCAGGCATGAAATATTGTTTTGTATCTGAATTACCTGGGTAGCGGTATAACGCTCGTCCATCATAGCGAGCTCGGAACTCAAACGGTAATTCCATTAGTGGGTTTTCTTGAGACCATATATTGTTTCCTTGGTTAATCGCTTCACGTTGTATTTGCTGGTATTCCTCATAAGTTGTTTTGTCACCGATTGGCCAAATAAAGTAAGTCGCTGCATAGCCATTTTTCACCATTTCTTTGTTCGTGTTCAGACCATCTGACTTTCGTACAACTTCAGCGAGCAAACGGCCGTACGTATCTAGAGGTTCTTCACCGACTTTTAAAATGACTTTATCTCCTGGTTGAATATAGGAAGCTAGTTGTTTTGTTGCTTGATCACCATGGTATTTTTGTGAATGATCAGGATCTTCATTGATCAAGTTCGAATCATATTGATCTAGGTGGTAGGTTTCAGGGGTGTCTATGTTTAAAAAACGTATAGTCGTTGTACCGAGTATCGCCTGTTGAATCTTAATGGTGTCACCATCGACAACCCGTTCAACTGTCGCTTCATACTCGTCTTGAACTTCATTTGACGGCGGTTCAACCTTATTGTGTGAACCTAAGTGTTCAAATGTGTCGCTATAAAAAGCAATCCACTCATCAAATGAAAGGGGAGAGGTAAGATCTTTTTTTCCTTTCGTAACCGCAACGTCTCTGACAAGCGTCATATTCTGAGTTTTAGCTTCATTGTTCCCCCAGTAGCTTCCTGGGTCTTCGCCAACTACGCCAACTCGATCAATTGCTACACCTTGTCGTGTTGTCTCATCATAATTTTTGAACAAGACAATGGCGTCATCCCCATTGAACCCATAAAAATAAGAGGATCCTGTTAAATCAGCCTTTGCTAAAAGCTCATCAGAACCTCTTTCGTTTGCGATGACGTATGTTTCTCCGGAGTTAAGTGTTCCTGAAAGAGATAAAGCGTTCGCATTTCCATCTCCAGGTTGTTGGGAAGCTCCATTTGCGAAATTAACGATCGTGTATTCAGATAAGTCAATTGCACTTCCTGTTCCGTTGTACAATTCAATGGCCTTGTTGTAGCTGCTACCTTCTACATATTCAGAGATCATCAAGTCTTCATGACTATCCGCTTGAATAGCAACTGGAACAAGAAAAAAGAGTAATAATGAGACGATTAACATCATTAAACCGGAATTTCTTTTTTTCACGCTTTCTTCTCCTCCTTTAGTAAAATTCAATCTTATTATATCGCAATTTAATTAATTACAAATGAATATTTACAAGAAAAAGAAAATTGTGTCATTAGTCCCATAGCTTAATTCGTAGACTTGTAACCTTATGACTAAACTTAGGTTTAAGGAATAAAACATGAATGTATTTCTCCATTTTATTTACCCATTCAACAGTTAAGGAAAATGCTATGTATGGTGTGGTGCTAACCACTTCAGCAAATAAAATCACGCTGTATATAAAAATTAACCGGGAAAAATGCACAGAAAAAAACCGGAGGATATGTTCCTCCGGTTTTAATCATCAATGATTACTCACTGATTGTAACATCTTTTAACTGATAAATACCCAATGTATCAACAGAGAAGTTTTCAACCTCTTCGCGAACACCAGTCAAGTAGTTTTGGTGGTGAATGTAAAGCATTGGAGCAAGTTCAGTTAGTTTTTCTTGTGCTTCTTTGTAAATCTCAGCACGTTTTTGTTCGTCTGTCTCACGACGACCTTCATCTAGAAGTTTATCAAGTTCATCATTTTTAATGAATGAACGGTTACCTGGAGAACCAACCATTTCAGAGTGGAATAGTGCATATAGTCCGTAGTCAGCGTCACCTGTTACAGTGGACCAACCAAGTACGAACATGTCATGTTCACCATTCGAAGTTCTTTCGAGGTAACCGCCCCACTCAATTTGTTCAATTTCAATGTCGATGCCATATTCACTTAAAGCATCTTGGACATAAAGAGCTGTTTCTACACGTTGTGTATTATCTTCATTTGTCCATAGAGTCGTTTCGAAGCCATCACCGTAGCCCGCTTCTTCAAGAAGTTCTTTCGCACGGTCAGGATCATAGCCTAAACCTTCAACACTTTCATCATAACCGAATACACCTGGTGCTAATGGTCCAGTTGCTGGTGTACCATTACCTTGGTAGATTCCTTCGATGATTTCTTCGTTGTTGATAGCTAGGTTAATTGCTTGACGTACTTTTGGATCATCAAATGGTTCTTTTTCAACATTGAATCCAATGTAAGATAAGCTTGTAGACGGTTGGTTATTTACGCGCGTATCTTCATTGTTTTCAACGCGGCTGACGTCTGTCGGTTGTAGTGGGTCGACGATGTGAGATTCGCCAGTTTCCAACTCAGCAATACGAGCAGATGGTTCAGATACTACTTTAAATGTAACAGTTGATGGCTTAGCAGGCTCACCCCAGTAATCTTCGTAACGGGATAGAACTGTCTTTTCACCAGACTGACGCTCTTCTAATTTGAAGTAGCCAGTACCGATTGGGTTCTGCGCAGAGTGGATACCAGTGTATTCCGCTAGGTCTGCTACATAACCTGCTTGAACCTCTTCGCCTTTATCATTTTCTTCCATTCTTGAATACTCTTCGCTACCGTCAGCTCTTGCTTGGTAGTATTCATCAAGCGTGATGTCTAGGCCTGCTTCTGAGATTGCATTCTCATAGTCAGCGTCGATAACATCTTTACTCATAATCCCACCAGCATCGTGAGCTAAGTGAGCTAGAAGTGGAGCGAATGGATATTCCGTCTTAATTTCTAGTTCGTGATCACCAAGTACATTAACTTCTGTAACCATGTCATAAAGGAAAGCACGTGGTGATGCAACTGCAGGGTCAAGTACACGTTCAAGGTTCGCTTTTACGTCTTCAGCTGTAAAGTCAGAACCATCATGGAATGTTACACCTTCTCTAAGTGTGAATACCCATGTCGTGTCATCTTTTTGTTCCCAATCTGACGCAAGACCTTCAACGATATTCATGTCTTCGTCTTGTTCAACTAAAGTTTCATAAATGTTATCTCGAACGTTACTGGAAGGAACGTCGTTTTCTAGGTGTGGATCTAGTGATACAACATCAGCAGATACTGCTAAGATGACATCATTGCTGCCATCTCCTCCAGATGCTTCTTCACCTTCACTGTCTTCAGAATCAGATTCACTAGAATCTTCTTCAGAACCAGACTCTTCAGAACCGCTTTCTGACTCGCCTTCACTATCAGACTCGCCATCACCGGCACATGCTGCTAATACTAGAGATAGACCTAGCATTAACGCGAACAGCCAAAGTAGTTTTTTGGACTTCATAGTGCGTGTTACCCCCTTGAGAATATATCGTTTTCCCTATTTAGGATAGGGTTAAAAAAATCATACCTTATTTTTTCACAATTAGCAAGGTTTCATTTAATCAAAAATCCCATAAACTTCGCACATCCAGCTAACTAAAAAGAAGAGGCGTTAAATATTTTTCATTTTTTTAATTCTTTTCTGAATTATATCTATATAAGAAATAATGTTGTCAAAATTTTGTCTAGCGTTTATGATTATCTAGAAACGGTTCGACATACTTCCTTAACATCCTTCCAGAAATCTACTAATTACTAATTTTTTTAAATTGGTATACTAAGTAGAACTTCTTTACCAAAAGTGTCGCACAATTTTGAAAACGAACCGGATGTTATGGCAAGACGATAATGAGTAGACATATAGTAAAAACCGATTTCTCTACAATGAAAAAAGGGGGGCTCCTGGAATGGCAAATCAAAATATTGAACAAAACACAGAGATTGAATTGCAAACAGAACATAAGAAACCGTCACCATTGAAAGATTTCTATAAACGCTTAAAGAAAAACAAAGCGGCATTGATTGGTTTCTATACGATTGTATTTTTATCAATCGTATCAATCGTCGGTCCATTCCTATTAAAAATGGACCCGAGTGATGTAGATGTCATTAATAAATTTAGTCGACCGTCTACTGAACATTGGTTTGGGACAGACCATATGGGAAGGGATATTTTCACTAGAATTATTTATGGGATGAAATATACGTTAGGTGTAGGTTTTGGCTCTGTCTTTTTGGGCGCGATCATGGGTGTGCCATTAGGAATCGTTGCCGGCTATTATGGCGGGCGTATTGATAACTTCATCATGAGACTCATCGATATTTTACTAGCTTTCCCGGGAATCTTACTCGCACTTGCGATTGTAAGTATTTTGGGCGGTAGTTTGATCAACGTTACGATTGCGGTAGCCATTTATGCGATACCTGGTTTTGCCAGAATCGTTCGAGGCTCAACATTGGCAGCGAAGAAGCTCGAATATGTAGATGCCATTCGTGCATTAGGATCATCAGATTTTCGAATTATTTTCAAACATATCTTGCCGAACGTTTCTTCTCCGGTCATCGTGAATGCGACCCTTTACATTGCCTCAGCAATCCTGACTGCTGCAGGGCTGTCGTTCTTAGGTATGGGTGCTCAACCGCCGATGCCAGAATGGGGCGCTATGCTGAATGACGGAAGAGATTACATTTTCGATGCTGGATACATTGCATTCTTCCCAGGTATGGCAATTGTTATTGTTGTATTGGCATTTAATATTTTTGGTGATGGATTACGAGATGCTCTCGATCCGAAATTGAAGAACTAGGAAAGGGGTGCGAACAGAAAAATGACAACATATATTATACGTCGTTTATTTCAATTAATACCCGTACTGTTTGGTGTAACATTGCTTGTATTCTTACTGATGCATTTGACACCAGGGAATCCAGCTCAGCTTATTGCGGGTGAAACAGCATCTCAAAGTACAATTGAACGGATCGAAGTCAGCATGGGATTAGATGATCCGCTTCCAGTTCAATATGTAAATTTTGTTACAGATGTTGCTCAATTGGATTTTGGCTATTCTTATAGAAATAACACGCCAGTTTTTGATGAAATCAAACCTAGGTTCTGGGTGACGATGGAACTGGCAATTTATAGTACAATATTAAGTATTTTCATCGGTTTGATTGCCGGTATTGTCTCTGCTGTACGTCAGTATTCCGTGCGAGATGTGACAATCATGATTATTGCTTTGTTCGGAATGTCGATGCCGAACTTCTGGCTAGGACTGATGTTGATGAACTGGTTCTCCATTCAGCTAGGTTGGTTCCCGCCAACGGGTTGGGGGTCAGCCGAGCAGATTGTGTTGCCAGTAATTACATTAGGAACAGCCGGTGCCGCAGTTATTGCCCGGATGACCCGTTCGAGTATGCTTGATGTTATTTCCCAAGACTATATTCGAACAGCACGAGCAAAAGGGGTTCACGAACAAATCGTTATTTACAGACACGCACTGAAAAACGCATTAATCCCAGTTGTTACTGTTGTTGGTCTACAATTCGGTACATTGCTAGCAGGTACGGTACTTACTGAAACAGTATTTAGTATTAATGGACTGGGCCGATTGGTTATTGACTCGATTATGGCGAGAGACTTTCCAGTCGTGCAAGCTTGTATTCTGATCATTTCGGTTATTTTCGTTCTTGTGAATTTAATCGTCGACATTTCATACACATTATTGAACAAACGTATTGATATGGAATAATAAATGAAAGTGAGGTGGAATCATTGAGTACAAACGAATCCATACTAGAAGTAACAGACCTCCGGACATCCTTCTTTACCGAAGGCGGTGAAGTCAAAGCGGTCGATGGAGTGACCTTTGATGTACCAGCAGGTAAAACGCTAGGTATCGTAGGGGAATCCGGATCAGGTAAAAGTATCACTGCGATGTCTATTTTGCAGTTGATCAGCCACCCAGGGAAAATCAAAGGTGGAGAGATAAAATTCAGAGGCAAGAACCTTCTGGATTTAAATGAAAAGGAAATGCGTAAAATCCGTGGAAATCAAATCTCAATGATTTTCCAAGAACCGATGACCTCTTTAAACCCAACATATACAGTCGGACAACAGATCCGAGAATCATATAAGATCCACCAAGGATTAGGGAAAAAAGAAGGAAGCAAACGAGCGATCGAGATGTTGAAACTTGTTGGTATTCCTTCACCTGAGAAGAGATTGGACCAATATCCATTCGAATTATCTGGTGGAATGCGTCAACGTGTCATGATTGCCATGGCCTTGGCGTGTAAACCGGATTTATTGATTGCAGATGAGCCGACAACTGCGTTGGACGTTACGATTCAGGCACAGATTCTTGAATTGATTAAAGAATTACAAGATGAATTAGGCATGTCCGTTGTCATGATTACACATGACTTAGGTGTTGTTGCTGAAACGTGCGATTATGTAGCAGTTATGTATTGTGGTAAGGTCGTCGAATATGCAGATGTGAGAACATTATTCAAAAATCCACGTCATCCATATACAGTAGGTCTTTTGAAATCCCTACCGCGTAGTGATCGAGACCAAGAAGAATTGACACCGATTAAAGGAACTGTACCTAGTCCAGATGAGATGCCTGTTGGTTGTCGATTTGCACCACGTTGTCCATTTGCGACGGATCTTTGCCATGAGAAATTGCCATCTCTTGACGATGTCGGGGATGGAGAACAAATTCGCTGTTGGATTTACACCGATGAGTGGAACGGCGACCCGGGGGTGAAAGTATATGAGCCAGAAAGAACTACTGAAAGTTAAAAATTTAAAACAGTACTTCCCAATTAAAGGTGGCATTTTAGGCCGGACTGTCAATAATGTTAAAGCGGTTGATGACATATCTTTCACCGTTCACGAAGGAGAAACAGTCAGTGTCGTTGGTGAATCCGGATGTGGAAAATCTACGACAGGTCGAGCTATTTTACGATTGGATAATCCGACAGACGGCACGGTTGAATTCGATGGTATCAACCTACTGGATTTGAATAAAAAAGAAATGCGTAAAATGCGTAAAGATATGCAAATTATTTTCCAGGATCCATATGCTTCTTTAAATCCACGTCAAACAGTACGTGAAACATTAAGAGAAGCGATGGCGATTCAAGGTGTCGTTCCGAAAGAAGAACGTGCCGACCGAATTGCTGAATTGTTAGAAACAGTCGGATTACAGCCATACCATGCAGACCGCTACCCACATGAATTCTCTGGTGGACAGCGTCAGCGTATCGGGATTGCCCGTGCATTGTCTGTTGATCCAAAACTTATCGTCTGTGACGAGGCTGTTTCAGCATTGGACGTTTCTATCCAGGCGCAAGTGTTGAACCTATTGAAAAAGTTCCAAAAAGAAATGAATTTGACGTATTTATTCATTTCACATGACCTTGGCGTTGTTCGTCATATCTCAGATCGAGTCATCGTCATGTATCTAGGAAAAATCGTTGAGGTGGGAGATAAGAAGTCCATCTTTGAAAATCCTCAACATCCTTATACAAAAGCTTTATTATCTGCTATTCCAGTACCGGATCCAGATCATGATAAAGATCGTATCTTCCTACAAGGAGATGTACCTTCACCGATCGATCCGCCTACTGGCTGTCGTTTCCATACACGTTGTCCATTTGCGACAGAACGTTGTAAGGAAGAGACACCTGAGCTACGCAGCACAGGATATATGGCAGAAGGTCACCAAGGAGCTTGTCATTACATGGAGTTGATTGAGTCTGGTGAACACCAGCCAACTCGTGAAACAAGCAAAGTCCGCCAATTGAGTGAAGAACCTGAAAGAGTATAGTTAAAAAGCGAGCAGGAGGCCAAACGGTCTTCTGCTTTTATTTAAATTGGGAGTAAAGCGCTTTCATATGAGTTTGCTATTCCGTTACAAGGACAAAAAATCATGTTATCATACTAATGGGAATGAAATGAAAATGATTCAGGAGGTAACAAAATGCCTAGTGAAACGTTAGATCAATTTTTGAATGAAAATTTACAGGAATTAAAAGACCAAGGTCTTTATAATGAGATCGAGGTTGTTGAAGGTGCAAATGGCCCAAAAATAACGATTAAAGGAAAAGAATTAATCAATCTATCCTCTAATAACTATTTGGGTCTTGCAACGGATGAACGACTAAAAGAAGTCGCAAAGCAACATGTTGATTCACATGGTGTCGGAGCTGGTGCCGTTCGTACGATTAATGGAACATTGGATGTCCACGTGAAGCTTGAGGAAAAAATTGCTGAATTTAAAGGAACTGAAGCTGCAATCGCTTATACTTCCGGCTTCAACTGTAATATGGCGGCGATTTCTGCCGTAATGGATAAAAATGACGCCATTTTATCTGATGAACTGAATCACGCTTCCATTATCGATGGCTGTCGTCTTTCCAAAGCGAAAATCATTCGTTTCAACCATTCTGATATGGAAGATTTAAGACAGAAGGCGAAAGAAGCCAAAGAATCAGGTCAGTATAATAAAATTATGATCATCACTGATGGCGTATTTTCGATGGATGGAGACGTCGCAAATCTTCCAGGGATCGTTGAAATCGCCAAAGAGTTTGACTTAATTACGTATGTTGATGATGCCCACGGATCTGGAGTGATGGGGAAAGGTGCCGGCACAGTGAAGCATTTTGGTCTTCAAGATGAAATCGACTTTCAAATGGGGACTCTTTCGAAAGCAATCGGTGTTGTCGGTGGCTATGTAGCTGGTAAACAAAACTTGATTGACTGGTTAAAGGTGCGTTCACGTCCTTTCCTTTTCTCAACATCCTTGTCACCTGCCGATGTTACGGCATGTACAAAAGCAATCGATTTGTTGATGGAATCAACAGAACTTCACGATCGTTTATGGGAAAATGGAAATTATCTAAAAGAAGGTTTGAAGAACTTAGGTTTTGACATTGGCGAGAGTGAAACACCAATTACACCTTGTATTATCGGAGATGAAAAAACAACCCAAGAATTCAGTAAGCGTTTGTACGAAGAAGGCGTTTATGCAAAATCCATCGTCTTCCCAACTGTTCCTCGTGGTACAGGCCGTGTAAGAAATATGCCAACAGCGGCACACACGAAGGAAATGCTGGATGAAGCTATTTCGATTTATGAAAAAGTCGGAAAAGCAATGGGTATCATCCAATAGAATAGAGAGAGGAACAGAGGGGGATTCCTGAATGAAGAACATTTTAGTAACAGGAGCGCTCGGTCAAATTGGATCTGAATTGACCGCACAGCTAAGAGAAACGTATGGACATTCGAATGTCATTGCTACCGACATTCGAAAGCCTGAAAACTTAGATGACACGAATGGTCCCTTTGAGGTATTAGATGCTACTGATGAACGGGCCATGCACGACATCGCAAAGAAATATAATGTAGACACCATTATGCACTTAGCTGCATTATTATCAGCAAAAGCAGAGAATAACCCTCAATTTGCTTGGAACTTGAACATGGGTGGATTGATGAACGCGTTGGAAGTAGCACGCGAATTAGATGCTCAATTTTTTACACCGAGCTCAATCGGTGCTTTCGGCCCAAATACGCCAAAAGATCTTACACCACAAGACACGATGCAACGCCCAATGACAATGTATGGCGTCAATAAGGTTGCAGGCGAATTGTTATGTGATTACTACTATAATCGTTTTGGTGTCGACACACGTGGCGTTCGCTTTCCTGGTTTGATTTCCTATGTGACAGAACCAGGTGGTGGCACGACGGACTATGCCGTTGAGATTTATTATGAGGCGTTGAAACAGAATAAATATACATCGTTTATCGGAAAAGGTACGCAGATGGATATGATGTATATGCAAGATGCGATTGACGCAATCATTCAGTTAATGGAAGCAAACCCAGAACGTTTGCAGCACCGAAATGCCTTTAATGTGGCAGCGTTTAGTGCCGAGCCAGAAGATTTCAAGCGTTCGATTCAAAAACATTTACCTTCTTTTGAATTGGATTATGAAGTCGACCCTGTCAGACAGAAAATAGCGGAAAGCTGGCCTAACTCCATTGATTGCACAGCCGCAAAAGATGAGTGGGATTTCAAACCAAGATTTACGTTGGACGACGTAACAGAAGATATGCTGACGAACGTTAAGAAGAAACTAGCGAATGAATAAAAATACATCCCCGAATGCCATTCAACAAATGGTCTTCGGGGATTCTTCTATTTCTAGAATCGATATGTCTGTATGTACAAGGCACATAAAATCCAATTTTGGTAGCATATATGAGTGAGTTGGGTGCATTTCTATTATATTAGGGCACATATTCATCATAGGCAGGCGCATATCCATCCATTCGGGGATCATATAATACCATAAAGGGCACAAATATAGGCGTTCTACTCCATCAAAGGATGTAGAACGCCTAAAATAATATATAGCAGATCGATAAAATGGAACCGAATGATGAAGATATGAGCCCATTTACTATTTATATGAGGGGAATTTATCAGTCTGCCATTTATCTAATGTGCCTATCATGCGAATTTATGCATCCCTTATCGTGATATATGATCCCTTTTGCGAGTTTTATGCGCCCTTCGTCGTGATATATGACCCCATTTGTGAGTTTTATGTCCCCAATAGCAAGATATATGAGCCGAGTTACGGGTTTTATGTGCCCATCACCATAATATATAAGCTCACACACGAGTTTCAGACACGCTTTAACTGCGGGAAACGAATCAAGAGATCAATGATAAAATTGATTCATTTCTTAATTGAATAATTCATCAAGCCTGTTGGCGTAAAAAGAAAATTCCTTTTGATGTTTGAGGATATTTTCATCATCTGTCGTTTCCAATAGTTTAGTAAGTAAAATCTCCATCGCTAAATCCGAATCGTCCATATTATATAAAACCATCGCAAAATAAATATAGAATTCATTAGCCGCAGGAAATTCACTCATGCCAATTTCGAATGTTTCCTTTGCATTATCATACAAACCGACAGCACGATAACTCGCCCCGAGATGAAATAACGTATTTTTGCGTATGCCTTCAGACAAATCCAATTCAAGCGCTTGGTTAAAGTATGTAATTGCTTGGGGCATCATCTCAAGGTTTTTATGTAATAAACCCGCTTCGAAAAGGATTGACGGATTTTTTTCTTGTTCTTCCGCTAAACGTGTGATCTCTTCTCGCGCACTTTGAAGATGTCCATTCTGTTTTAAATCAAAAAATTTATGAAGTAGTTTCATTTTTCCACCCCTATTAATACTCATTTTCGTAGATGTAACTTTTGTAACCCGATCTTGTTTCTCAACCTTAATTGAAATTGTATCAGAATTTACAAATAGAATGGAATCAAGTTGTATAATATTTTTTGATTGCTCGATAGACCCAAATGTGCAAAAAGGCATATCGCAAAGTCTTATTGGAATATTTTAAACTCAGCCACAATCAAAAACGCTGTTCACAGTATCGAGAGATCCGGACAGAGCACATAAAGGTAAAGTTTAAATCGGTGAATTCTTAGAAAATTCATAGGAATAAAATTTTACATTAGCGCGGAATGCTTTAGATAATGAAGAATTATCTGAGATTATATAGCTTGTTCGTAAAATACTCAAAATAGCTCGCAATTATTCCAATATAATATATAACATCTTCTTTGACGAGTGTTCACAGATTATCTACAATTTAAAGTTGGATAGCTAATAATTTATTAGGTTGGCTTTTCAAAAAAATTGAGAGGGTTTTTTTCCTAATGGCAAATGAGAAAAAAAAGCAGTTTACAAAAAAGAAGTATTATTCAGATGAATATCTGGGGACAGGAGTTCAATGGGGTTCCTTTATTATAAGTGGAGGATTCCTATTATTATTCGTTATATTGGCATTCTTTATGCCAGATAACATGAGTACTTGGGTGAATAATTCATTTGATTTTTCTGCTAAATATTTTGGTCTATATTGGCAAATTCTCCTCCTAGCAACATTTATTGTCGGTTTGGTTTTAATGTTTTCTAGGTATGGAAGAGTAAAGTTAGGACTTATAGACAGTCCTCACTATAGTAATTTCCGCTGGGTCGCAATGATTTTAACGACATTACTAGCTTCTGGTGGTGTGTTTTGGGCAGCTGGGGAACCAATGTCACACTTTCTAGATACACCTCCACAATTCGTTGATGGAGAATTAACAGAATGGGATAAAGCGATTATCGGGCTCTCCCAATCGTTCATGCACTGGGGCTTTAGTGCTTGGGCAATTTTAGGTACGACGGCAACAATTGTATTAATGTACGCACATTATCATAAAGGTATGCCACTAAAGCCGCGTACCATTTTGTATCCGATTTTTGGAGACAAACTATTTAAGAAGAATAATATTATAGGTATTTTAGCAGATGTTACTTCCGCAATTGCAGTTGCAGCTGGTACGGTAGGTGCAATTGGCTTTTTAGGATTACAAGCATCCTATGCCGCTGAGCAAATTTTCGGAATGCCGAATACGTTAGCGACACAAATTACATTTATCGTCATACTTATTGCCATTTCTACAGTATCGGCGATCACAGGTGTTGATAAGGGAATTCAGATTTTAAGTCGTTTCAACGTTGGTTTTGCGGTACTTCTTATGATCGTTATTTTAATCATTGGACCAACAATGTTTTTACTTGATGCATTTGTAACGGCCGAAGCATTTCAAATTTCAAACTTCCTCATGATGAGTTTGACTCGTGGAGACCCTGCATGGTTAGCGAGTTGGACAATCTTCTTCTGGGGTTGGTTCATCGGATTCGCACCAATGATGGCAATCTTTATTACACGGATTTCGAGAGGTAGAACAATCCGTGAGTTGATTTTGGCTGCTGGTATTTTTGCACCAATTGTCAGTAATATATGGTTTACGGTTCTTGGTGGGACTGGAATATTCTTTGAAATAGAAAAGCCTGGTATCATTTCAGAACCTTTAAATAACTCCGGTCAAGAAGCCGCAGTGATGGCGATTCTTGAACAGCTGCCATTGACGTCGATTATGGCATTCAGTTTCTTAATTATCACAATTATCTTCGTAGCAACGACAACGGACTCAATGGCTTATGCATCTGCTGTGTCTGTTACCGGAAACGATAATCCAAAAACATCTGTCCGTGTATTCTGGGCATTGATCTTTGGAGCGATCGCAGTCGCTTTATTGGCAATGGGTGAAAGCAATGTAGGTATGTTCCAAAACTTCATCGTTGCTTCGGCAGTACCTGTATCGCTTCTCCTGCTTCCACCAGTATGGGATTCAGTGAAGATTGCGAAAGAGTTAGCGGTTGAACAAGGAATCAAAGGTGAAAAAGAATATTCGTTTGAAGAAGATGACAATTATCCACATGTGTAGATTTCATCGTAAACTGCTATAAAATATTTATAGTTGATACGCTCGTAGGATTCACCGAAAAACAAAAACAAACGATTATTCAATATAGAGAAGACCCGATGATTTTAATGACGAATCATTGGGTCTTTTTTTTATTTCAAGCTCTAATGTATATGTTGGCGTTATGGAAAGTATCGAACATGGTACGAAGAAGCAAAGGTTATCGGTTTTAAGTATCTAAAGCTTAATTAAAGAGAAATCATATCCATATTAAGTCCTCGTTAAATAAAAATGTAGCAGTTCGAGTCGTATAAATTAAGATTGGGCGTTCGCTTCCCCCCAACCTCTGACTTAGAACCATTAAAAATTTGTAGCATAATTTTCAACATTATAGGGGAATACAATTATATAGGGAGGAATTATCTCAGTTTAGATAGCTGAGTCAAAAAATTCGCGTATTTGCTCATTATTATTCAAACATAATATATAACATCTTCTTTGACGAGTGTTCACAGATTATCTACAATTTAGAATTGGATAGCTAATACATCTGTAAATTAGCTTTCAAAAAAAAGTGAGAGGATTTTTTACCGAATGTCTAAAGAAAAGAAGAATCAGTTTACAAAGAAGAAGTATTATTCAGATGAATACCTGGGGACAGGAGTTCAGTGGGGTTCCTTTATTATAAGTGGAGGATTCCTACTATTATTCGTTATTCTGGCATTCTTTATACCAGATAACATGAGTTCTTGGGTGAATAATTCATTTGATTTTTCAGCCAAGTATTTTGGTTTATATTGGCAGCTCCTCGTCTTTGCAACGTTTATTGTCGGGCTGATTTTGATGTTTTCCAGGTACGGAAGAGTAAAGTTGGGACTTGTAGACAGTCCTCTCTACAGTAATTTCCGCTGGGTTGCGATGATCTTAACGACATTGCTAGCTGCAGGCGGTGTGTTCTGGGCAGCCGGAGAACCGATGGCTCATTTTCTCAACACACCTCCATTGTTTACAGATGGAGAATTAACAGAGTGGGATAAAGCAGTTATCGGTCTCTCCCAATCGTTCTTACATTGGGGCTTCAACGCTTGGGCAATTTTAGGTACGACGGCAACAATCGTTTTAATGTACGCTCACTACCATAAAGGTATGCCGTTGAAACCACGTACGATTTTATACCCAATTTTTGGCGACAAACTATTTAAAAGAAATCATATTGTTGGAATCTTGGCAGATGTCACTTCAGCGGTTGCAGTTGCGGCAGGTACGGTAGGTGCTATTGGCTTTTTAGGATTACAAGCATCCTATGCTGCTGAACAAATTTTCGGTTTACCGAATACATTAGCGACACAAATTACATTTATCGTCATCCTTATTGCCATTTCTACAGTATCGGCAATTACAGGTGTTGATAAAGGGATTCAGATTTTAAGTCGTTTCAACGTTGGTTTTGCTGTGCTTCTTATGATTGTTATTTTAATCATTGGACCAACTATGTTTATTTTTGACGCGTTTGTATCAGCTGAAGCTTTTCAAATCTCTAACTATCTCATGATGAGTTTAACGCGTGGAGACCCTGCATGGTTAGCAGGTTGGACAGTCTTCTTCTGGGGTTGGTTTATCGGATACGCTCCAATGATGGCGATCTTTATTACGCGGATTTCAAGAGGTAGAACAATCCGTGAATTAATTTTAGCCGTAGGTATCCTTGCACCAATCGTCAGTAATATCTGGTTTACCGTTTTAGGCGGAACAGGAATTTTCTTTGAAACGAAAAATCCTGGAATCATTTCAGAACCGTTGAATAATTCCGGCCAAGAAGCGGCAGTAATGGCGATCCTTGAACAAATGCCATTTACATCGATTCTTGCTTTCAGTTTCTTGATTATCACAATTATCTTCGTAGCAACGACAACGGATTCAATGGCTTATGCCTCTGCTGTATCTGTTACAGGAAATGATAATCCGAAAACGTCTGTCCGTGTATTCTGGGCATTAATCTTTGGTGCGACAGCAATCGCTTTATTGGCAATGGGTCAAAGTAACGTTGGGATGTTCCAAAACTTCATCGTTGCTTCAGCAGTACCAGTATCGCTTCTCATGCTGCCGCCTGTATGGGATTCTGTGAAAGTTGCCAAAGAGTTAGCAGTTGAACAAGGCATTAAAGGGAAAAAAGAATATTCATTTGAAGAGGATGACAATTATCCACACGTGTAGAATTCATCGTAAAATGCTACAATACTATTTATCGTAGCAGATAAAGATGGAAGGTGTTATATTTGAGTGATCACTTAGAAGCAAAACCATGTTCTCATTCATTAACCGTGAGAAACTCACATGTTTTGCCACCGGATACCAATATGCACGGCACATTGTTCGGTGGAAAGTTAATGGAGTATCTAGACGACGTGGGAGCGATCGCTTCAACACGACATGCACGGAAGCCAGTCGTCACAGCTTCCACAGACTCGGTAGACTTTTTACATCCAGTCAAAGCAGGCCACACCATTTGCTTGGAGGCTTTCGTGACTTGGACACATCGGTCTTCCATGGAAGTTTTCGTCAAAGCAATTACGGAAAATTTATTGACAGGTGAACGACAGGTTTGTGCAACAGCATTTATGACCATGGTTGCGGTTGATGCAGATGGTAGACCTGTGGAAGTACCACCTGTTTATCCAGAAACCGAAGAAGAAAAATGGTTGTATGATGGTGCAGAAGAACGGATGAATTACCGTAAAAAACGTAGTAAAGATTCTAAAGTGCTTGCGGAAAAGTTCGGGACGGACTTTCCGTGGGATTCATCGAATAATAACAACGAACGTTAATTTAAACAAAGAAGACCTAATGAATAAAAAATCATTAGGTCTTCTTACATAATGATGAATAACGATCAATAAGTGTGAATAATATAGTTATCAAACCGTAAATGTACAACTACGCCAATCCAAATTGACAGCAAATACAATGTAGCATACAATTCAGATAATAACGTTCTAAGAGAGGCCAACTACTATGGAGAAGGATCATCAAGTAGGAATTGGAAAATTTGCTTTGCAGCTCGTTTTAGATTTTAGTGAAGAGTTCGAAGCTGTGGGCAAAGGCCATTCAACGAAGCCATATCAGTTTTGTATCGGAAAAACAGGATCGATGGACCTAAAGAAAGTTGTGTCAGCGATTGAGACGGCTTCCAAGCGCAATCGATTAGTCGAAGAAGGGCTTTACCGAGAAACACATGCTTTATATCATGCGATTTTGGAAGCATTAGAAGGAGTTACGCGCGGTCAATCACAACTCGGTGAAATCATGCGAACTGTCGGACTCCGTTTTGCTGTTGTACGAGGAAAACCGTACAGTAATCAAGCGGAAGGAGAGTGGATTGCCGTCGCGCTCTATGGGACGATCGGCGCACCAATCAAAGGATTGGAACACGAAGCTGTCGGTCTTGGAATCAATCACATATAAGTCTTGCCCAGTTGAGAGATAAGTCACTAGGGGGCTTGTATTCAAGAGAAACTCTTGGATATGAGTCCCTTTTTGCTTTTTTAAGCAATTTTTTAGCTGAAAAGGAATTGAGGAAATGAATTGGAGGGATCATTTTGCGATTAAATGGTAATGAACTAACGATTGAAGACGTTAAGCGTATTGTTTACGAAAACGAATCCGTGACGTTGGAAACCGACCAACTCGAGAAGGTCAAGCAGAGTCGTACCTTTGTCGAAGAAATTTTATCTACCGAACAAACCATGTATGGAATCAATACAGGGTTCGGCCATTTAGCGAATGTAACAATCAATCCAAGTGATTTGGAAACATTACAATTGAATCTTATACACTCCCATGCTTGCGGTGTTGGTGAGCCTTTTTCTGAAGAGATTAGTCGAGCGATGGTTTTGCTTCGAGCGAATGCATTAATGAAAGGAAATTCTGGCGTTCGTCCAGTTCTCATTGAACGGTTAGTTGATTTATTGAATCACCGGATACATCCGATCATTCCGCAACAAGGATCATTGGGGGCAAGTGGCGACTTAGCTCCATTAGCTCATTTGGCGCTCGTTTTAATGGGTGAAGGAGAAGTTTATTATAAGGGAACAAGGCGACCTGCAATCCAAGCCTTATCCCAAGAAGGATTACAACCACTTGCATTAAAGGCGAAGGAAGGACTCGCACTAATTAACGGTACGCAAGCGATTACGGCTACCGGCTGTATCGCGTATATAAGTGCGGAGCGGCTCATGCATCAAGCGCTCAAAATTGCTGCCATGACAATCGAAGGCTTGGAAGGAATTCGAGATGCATTTGATGGACTTATTCATCAAGCACGCGGTTATCCGGAACAGATTGAAGTAGCGGAACAAATGCGTGAATTACTGATAGACAGTCAACTCACGACCGCACAAGGAGAAAAGCGCGTCCAGGATGCTTATTCATTGCGTTGTATTCCGCAAGTATTTGGTGCCTCATGGCAAACCCTGAATTACGTGAAAGAAAAACTGACCATTGAGATTAATGCCGCAACCGACAACCCGTTAATATTTTCAGATGAAGGAAAGATTCTTTCTGGGGGCAATTTTCATGGTCAGCCTGTAGCGATTGCCATGGATTTATTAAAAATCGGTGTCGCTGAGATGGCAAACATGTCTGAACGACGTGTGGAACGGTTAGTGAACCCACAGTTAAATGATTTGCCGCCTTTTTTGAGTGCCAAGCCTGGATTAGAATCAGGAGCAATGATTTTACAATACACAGCCGCTTCACTCGTTTCAGAAAACAAAACACTGGCCCACCCAGCAAGTGTTGATTCGATTCCATCTTCTGCGAATCAAGAGGACCATGTCAGCATGGGAACCATTGGTGCGAGGCATGCGAACCAAATCGTTTTGAATACGAGCAAAGTACTGGCGATTGAGTTGATTTGTGCGATGCAGGCCGTGGAATTTCAAGGGGTTGAAAGGATGGCAAGCGAAACGCGAGCTTTTTATGAGCAATCTCGCAAAGTCGTACCAAGCATAAAACAAGATCGAATTTTTTCAAACGATATTGAGAACATGAGCCAGCATTTAATGGTTTAATAGCAAGATAGATGGCTGAGTGACATGAGGCAGTTGTCTGCCAAGGATTGAATCAAGCTTTTCCACCGGTCAATAAGAGAAGAAAATTCGGTGAAAATAAGAGTTTAAGAGAAGGTGTTATTTGACCATACTCGGTGTATTCACTTAATACAATAAAGCGAAAAACTCTTTCTTTACAAAGAAGATGTATAGTATAATAGTTTTCAGGTAAAGATAGAGATAAGAAATGGATTGCGTCACACCGAGGTGAATAAATGAGAAAATTTAATTGGTGGTTGGTTGTAGCGTTAGTTGTGATTATTGGTGGGCTAGCGAGTTATTTCGTTGTAGAAGCAAACAGCAATGACCAAGTGTTTCGGAGCATTAGTCATACAGGAGCAAATAAAGAACTCTTCAATAATTACGAAGAAGTCTATATCGGTAAAGAAGTCAAATGGGAGGGAGGAGAATCCTTTCCACTGATCAAGGATATTCAATTGATCAAGCAAGATGGAGAAGAACTCGACCAGTCAAACAGCTCCATTCAGATTAACCTCTACATAGATGATACTGGCGAAACGAACGTCCATTACCGAGATACCTATGAAAATAAATTATTGAAAGAGTCTTATGTGTCCGTACAAGATTATCAGATGGAATCAGACCGCTTCACGCTAGTTTTTGAGACTTCATTAAAGGATCAGAACTACCAGAACGATTTAGAAAAACTATTGATCACATATATTGAACAAGGGAAAGAAAAGCAAGCTGAACTCCCACTACGTTCGTTTATTTTTAAAAATTAATCATACAAATTGAACTGTTTCAATTCCTCTCCCATTCGTTCGGAGGTTTTGAAACAGTTTTTTTATAGGAAACAATCGAAAGATGCAAAGGATCCACTGTCATCTTTCGATTGTTATACGCATAACAACTTAGTCTCTATTTAATTCTTTTTGACATTTTGTGCAAAGTTTATTTTGTATTTCAAGTGGTTTTTGTAAGATATTGCCGCAGTTCGTACATGTTTTTAATTGATCAGGATTCGTCGGTCCATACTCAACTGAATTTCGATAATCATCAATCATGTGTTCCACTCCTTTCTGTGAGTAGCGTTCTATACACCATCACAAATACCCTTAATTCAAAAAGGCTAACCACGGAGACCGATGATCCAAGATTTATGCACCCAACGTTATCGTATATGCGCCCTCCTTCACGCCATATGCGCCGGAATTTGTCGTATATGGCCCCAAACTACAGAGATATGCACCCGGCATTCAAATTTATGAGCCCAATTCCAAGATATATGTGCCCTCCCCTAAGGTGAGATGAATTGCAACGAGTCAAATCAACCAGATAGCGACAGGAACAAGCCAAAGGGCAAGCGATTTGAGAAAAAGAGCGACCTCTTATACAATGAGAGTGAGGAATGGAGTGATGAAGATGAAAAAAGCAGACATTGAAGCGGAAATTGCTCATCTAAAGATGGATTATATCCGAATTCAAGGTGACCTTGATAAGATGGAAGCCGTTGGAGGGAGTATCACACCAATTGAACGAGTACTCGAAAAAATAGAAATCGAATTAGCAGAAAAGAAAAAACAGCTAAATGAACTAGATGAATAGACAGAGAAGAAAAAGTAAATTTAGGTACCAGTGATTATTACGGGGTAGCACACAACATTTAAGTGCTACCCTTGTTTTGGGTTCTGCTAATCGAAGATAACACGCAATGTCAGCGGTCTATCTATGAATAGAGAGCTTCTAATCGAGTGTAGCATGTGTTTTTAATCCTCAACTCGTGATTAGAGCTTGATCGAAGGCACATTACATATCTGCTTCAGTGTTAATTTGCAGAGCTTCAGGGTTCATTTGCACAGCTTCAGCATTAATTCACGCGCCTTCAGGGTTAACTCCCGAACCTTCAGTGTAAATCCACAAACCTTCAGTGTTTTTTCATAAAGCTTCAGGGTTAATCCGTGTACTATTGGGATCATGCATTGGTGTCTGTGTACGGCTGCCCATTTTTTCCTCTCGTATTGATTTCCTCGCTCGCTATATTAACAAGTGATTTTTCAATCGTAACGCTTTAGCATACACAAAAAAGCACCGACCGAAGTCAGTGCCCGCTCTCTCATATAATAAATTTTCACATGACCAATTCGTTGAACCAACCAATCAAGACAACATTAAAATATACTCGTGATGTTATTGATGAAACTGGAAACCATCGTCTCAACATAAGTTCTAGCAACAAAGCTTAGAATTAAAACACCGATGAAGTAAATGATCAATAATAAATAAACACGATCGGTTCCGTCACCTGCATTCTCAATACCGGACTTTGTCAGTATGACTGGTAGCATAAAAATGACACCAAGTGTTGCGATAAGGAGTGCAACGGTCGCCAACCAACTTAGATTAAGAACAGAGAATAATACACCGACTATGAAGATAAATGAGAACGGAAATAAGTACGCACCATACTGAGCGGTCAACGTTCTTAAGTCTTTTATTTCTCCTGTAATTTTAGCCAAAATGTATATAAGTAAGATCATAATGATTTGCAGTGCATAAAACCCGACGAACGGTAAGAGAAAATAATCAAAAAAGCTAACTTCCACACTTTGACCAAGTACACTACCTAATCCAAGATCATTGAACGAGCTTTGCAAATCCGAGGAAATGCTTTTCATCGAGTAATAGATGAAACCGGCGACCAATAAAGAATAGATGGCGATGGAAATCAAACCAATCGGTAAATGGTTCGGGGTTAAATGCTTACTTGCAGAGGGTTGCCTCAGAATTTTCTTTAACACCCCATACACATTTTCACTTGGTAATACATCCTCTGAATTGATCGTAATTGTTGAAGCTTGATCGATGTTGTGTCCGCAGTTAGGGCAAAATTGAACACCTTTTTCAACAGATATACCGCAAGATGGACAACGCATAAAAAAACTCCTTTCTACCAAACATATCACTAGTAACTATCATATAAGAAATAAAGAACAGAAAACAATTATTCATGACTATTTATAAAAAAAGATTCCGATCGCTAGAAGAATATATCATAAAACTCTAGCTCGGAACCTATCAATCAAGATCGAGACTCGATTGTGCAATCCACTACATCAATACTTGTCACCGTTTAAATGATTGAGGTTTAAGATTGACTCGTCTTTAAGTGATTATCATAGGTGACATCATACAAGTCTTTGTAAGCAACATGCTCATCCCGGAATTCAGATGGTGACTCCAGTCCGGATGCAGCTGCCAAATTAAATAATCCTTCACGCATGGCAATGACGAAATTGGTCACGCGATATGACTTCTCGTCGATGTCTAATGCTCTTTGTAGTTTCGGATCGGTGGTCGCCACACCGACAGGGCATTCATTCGTATGACATACTTGGGCCATGATGCAACCGACGGTCACCATGAAAGCACGGGCCACTTGTACAAGGTCTGCACCTAATGACAAGGCAATGGCAATTTTATCAGGTGTAATCAACTTGCCAGAAGCAATAATTTTCACACGGTCACGCACACCTTCTTTCACGAGTGCTTGATGTAGAATTGGCAGTGCTGATTTTAATGGCAATCCAACACTGTCTGCAAGCTCTTGATACGTAGCACCTGTTCCGCCTTCTCCGCCGTCGACGGTAATAAAGTCTGGATGCTTGCCAGTTTCTTTCATTAATTTCGCTAATTCTTCGACGTATTTTTCCTGTCCGACGACGATTTTCATCCCGACAGGTAAACCGGTCGCTTCTCTAATGTCAGTTAAGAAATCAAGCAGTGTTTGAACATCATCAAATTCGTAAAAGCGGTTGGGACTGTTGATGGTTTTATAAGGCTCGACATTACGGATTTTTGCAATTTCAGGCGTTACTTTATCTCCTTCAACGTGTCCGCCTCGAAGTTTTGCCCCTTGTGCCAGTTTTAATTCAAAAGCTTTCACTTGATCAATTTCTGCTTTTTTCTTTAATTCTTCCCAGGAAAATTCACCAGCTTCCGTGCGTACACCGAATAAACCAGGGCCGATTTGCATGATGAGGTCGACATCCCCTTTTAAATGGTGATTCGATAGTCCGCCTTCACCGGTATTCATCCATGTACCTGTAGCACGGCCTAAACCTATTGATAATGCCGTTATGGCGCGGTCTCCAAGAGCGCCATAACTCATGGCAGACATTCCGATATGGCCTTTTACATGGAATGGTTTCCGTGTATTTTCACCAATCACAACTTCATATTCTTTCTCAAGTAAAAATGGATTCATCATTTTATCTTCACGGTGCTCTTTTCGGCCAATCAGCGAATCTTTATCAATTTGGTAGACGAAAGAGCTAACTTGCGGACTTTCTCCGAGTGCTAATTCCTCCAGTTGTTTCGGAAACATTGAATTTTTCACATAATAGCCAGGCTCTTCAAAGTCTCTAAGTGAACCATAACCAATCAACCGGTGACCATATTTTGCTGGAATGATGATGTCGTGGTAATCCTTTCTGGAAAATGGTTTCCCTTCCGTATCATCACGGAAAAAATATTGTCTTAATTCAGGTCCGATCTTTTCAAACATATAACGAATGCGTCCAAGTACCGGATAATTTCGAAGTACAGAATGCCTTTTTTGGTTACGGTCGACAAAATATGCATAAACTACGAAGAATGCAGGCAAAACAAGAACAAACAAAATAATAATTAATAAAATAACACTGACGATATCCGCCATTGACTACCCCCCTAGTGAATTATATAATGGCTAGCGTATATATAAAAAATATCGTATATATGGGTTATACCACATCCATTAGGGAACTAAGCATACAAGCCCATATGGAAGGAGGCACACGATGGACAATTTATTATTTGAGCTGATGCTCATCTTATTTTTAGGTGTCAGCTCACAATGGGTCGCATGGCGCTATAGGCTACCGGCGATTGTCGTGATGTCTGTCGTTGGATTACTGGCAGGACCTATTTTTGGTGTAATCAATCCCGAGGAAAATCTCGCAGTCGTATATAGTCCATTAATTTCCATAGCAGTTGGGATTATCTTATTTGAAGGAAGCTTAGGCCTGGATTTTCGTGAAGTCCGAGGAATTGGTAAGCCGATCTACCGTATTGTGACAATCGGTGCTTTATTAGCCTGGATTTTAGGCTCACTAGCCGCACATTATGTAGCTGGATTACCGCTCGCTGTAGCATTTGTGATTGGTGCCATCTTCATTGTTACAGGGCCAACAGTTATTTTACCTCTATTAAGGCAGGCTAAGTTAAAGCCACTTCCTGCTGCGATCCTTAAATGGGAAGGTATTATTGTTGATCCCCTTGGTGCGTTATTAGCTGTCTTCGCATTTGTGTTCATCCAATTTATCACCCTAGACGATGTGACATTCATTACAATCTTATTCTTTATCGGAGGATCTATATTAGCAATTCTGATAGGAATTGGATTCGGATTGGGAGTCGGCAAATTATTTGAGAATGGCCTAGTGCCTGAGTATTTGAAATCTCCATTTGTTTTGTCCAGTGTTGTGACCGCCTTTACGATTAGCGATATGATTATGCACGAAACAGGATTGCTGGCCGTAACGGTAATGGGAATTACCCTTGCAAATATGAGAATTTCATCAATTGGCGATCTACGTCATTTTAAAGAGAATATATCCATTCTATTGATATCTGTTATTTTTATTATGTTAACGGCATCACTGACAAGAGAAACATTGATTGCTATGTTTGAATGGCCGATTATTTCATTTGTTTTATTAATGCTTTTTGTTATTCGTCCGTTAACAATTTTTATCTCAACGATTGGAACAGGTCTACCGTTTAAAGTGAAATTATTGACGGGTTGGATTGCGCCGCGAGGAATTGTCGCCTTGACGGTATCTGGTTATTTTGCTGGAGTTTTGCTGCTTGAAGGATATGAAGAAGCTGAAATGTTAACTTCTTTAACATTCGGCCTTGTGTTTGCAACGGTTGTGGCTCACGGCTTTTCAATCGGCTGGCTTTCGAAAAAATTGAATTTATCTACTGAAAGCACACCAGGAATTCTAATGGTTGGATCCAGTAAATTCACAGCCAATTTTGCAAAAGTATTGGGTGACTATGACATACCGGTTATGATCATTGATTCATCTTGGAGTAGGTTATCGCATGCAAGAAGGCTCGATGTTCCAAACAAACATGGAGAAGTGCTTTCAGAACAAACCGATTACCAACTAGATATGACTCCATATGAGTATATGATCAGTATGACGGAATTCGATTCATACAACACGTTAATCAGTACGACATTTAAGCCTGAGTTCGGACGGGAATTCTTGTATCAATTACCGATCCAAATGGACAACGGAGATCGTTTAGATGAAGTCAGTAACCATATAAGCGGAAATATCTTGTTCAGTGAACAGGCAAATTGGACCGTACTGAATGAAAAAATCAACCAAGGATTTGTATTCAAAAAAACAAAGATCTCAGAACAATATACGTTTGAAACATTGAAAAAAGAATTACATCACGAATCTGTTTTATTGGCAATTATCAAAGGAAGTGGGAAAATCATCTTCTTTTCTCCAAATCGTGAACCAAAAGTTGAATCAAAAGATATTGTCATCAGTTTATCGAAGCCGAATAATCGACAAGGCTAAGATCAACGAAGCTCACCCAGCCAGCGGCCTAAAGAAGGTCGCTGGCTGGTTTTTTTAGATGGCTTTGTTAAAGTCCGTTGTTGATATTTTGATCCGCTATCGGTGGATGCTTTCCCCACCACCTAATATCCGATCTATTCGACCGGAATTTGAATCTCACTTCCGATTCAGGTGAATAGACGCTTTCTATTCGACTGAAATCGGACTCACGCTTCTAATTCGGGTGAATAGACGCTTTCTATTCGACTGAAATCAGACTCACGCTTCTAATTCGGGTGAATAGACGCTGTCAATTCGACCGAAACCAGACTCACGCATCTAATTCGGGTGAATAGACGCTTTCTATTCGACCGAAATTAGCCTCACGCATCTAATTCGGGTGAATAGACGCTTTCTATTCGACTGAAATCAGAGACACGCATCCAATTCGGGTGAATAGACGCTGTCAATTCGACCGAAACCAAACTCACGCATCCAATTCGGGTGAATAGATGCAGTCAATTCGACCGAAACCAAACTCACGCATCCAATTCGGATGAATAGGCGCTGTCAATTCGACTGGAATCAAGAACTCGCATCCAATTTGGGTATTGCGACTCTCACAATAACGTTTTACGTTTCCCCGCCAACGAGGACTCTAATTTAAGAAACTGATTCACTTAAAAATGAAACCAGTGGAGAAAATTCGTCAACGCCCGAACGCGGATTGGAATAGTGAATTGGGTAGTCGAGAGCGCTTCTCAACACCCGAATAAGAGTCAGAACAGTGTATTTGGTCGCAGAGACCTCTCAATACCCCAACGAAAGTTAGAGTAGCGTTTCTTCCAACTCACTCACAATATGAAGCTGCTGACCCAGCATGTAATCAATTGATAAAACTACCTACTAGTCAGTTCTTGACTCACCATTTAACAAAATATTCAATTAATTTATTTGATTATTTTGCAGGAATGTTCTTGATGAACGTCGAATAAAACATATATAAGGCACGTATGCGCTGTTCATCCTTAGTCAGGAATCTTAAAAATATCATCCACTACCCCTCAAGATTTACACCCAATCTAAATCTTCATGACATACTTAATGAGAAAATAACCCAGTAAATGAAATTAATAGTTTTAAAGATATTATGTGGAAGTCTATCCATAACAAAGTTTAAATAGGCTATCAACTAGAATATTTGGAGCATACACGACTATCTGGAAGTATTATCGATAATATTATAGAAATTTGAATTTTATGTTTACTTCCTAGCAAAATAGGTTATTAAACTATAAAATGTGTGTTTTTTTGGAAGTTGAATAAAACCAGCTAAATCATATACGCTTAAATAGAAGAAATGAACGGCAAAATTTATTTGATAATTTTACAGATTCATTCTTTTCGAGAGGGGGCAAGTTTTTTGGGAAGCTTGAGTGACAATAGCTTTATTCGAGGAATAGGTAAAGTACTTCAGTTCATTGATAAAGTAATGATGAGATTAGAAGAATTTATATTATCCTTCTCGATCATTTTGATTTCGATTATGATCGTCGGTAATGTAATTGCCCGAGAAGTCTTTAGTTCAGGTGCTTTTTATTTCGCCTATGAGGTGAGTAAATTTGCCATCATTATTGCAACATTCATGGGGATTGCTTATGCAGCCAGAAAAGGACGACATATTAGTATGTCAGCTTTTTATGACTTCGCACCTATGAAAGTTCGTAAAGTGATGATGATCGTGATTAATGCAGTGACTGCAATCGTTATGTTTGTAATGGCGTATTATACTTATAATTTTGTTCTTTTTGAATATAATACCGGAGCTATTACGACCTCGTTGGAAGTCCCTAGATACTTAATGGCCGTATTTATTCCAATTGGCTTTGTGACAGCGGGGATTCAATATATCAGAAACACATTTGTGAACTTCACAGCGAAAGCAAAAGATAAAGTTTATTTAGGAATCGATGCCGTAGATTATAACGATCAAAGAGAAAAAGAATTGAAGATGGAAGACATATCCATCTAATGTCAAAAATCGATTAAAGTAGAGAGGAAAAATCTATGTTAGCGACATTATTATCTATAATGATTATTCTTTTGCTGTTGAATTTTCCGATGATGATTCCGCTGATCTTGGCACCCGTTGTCATTATGCTCATTTATAATCCGAATTTAAGTATGGACATTCTAATGAAGCAGCTGATGACAGGGATTGAATCACCGGTATTGTTATGCGTTCCGTTATTTATTTTCGCAGCGGATATCATGACAGCAGGTAAAACTTCAGAGCGTTTATTGGATTTCGTCGGTGCGTTCATCGGTCACATTCGTGGAGGGTATGCTGTAACAACAGCAGCAGCTTGTACGATGTTTGGTGCCATTTCAGGTTCAACGCAAGCGACTGTTGTTGCGGTAGGACGTCCGATGAGAGAAAGATTACTGAAAATAGGATACAAAGATTCCCAAGCAATGGCCTTGATTATCAATTCCAGTGATGTGGCGCTATTGATTCCGCCAAGTGTGGGAATGATTATTTATGCACTGGCGGCAGGTTCAGTATCAGTTGGGGATCTATTCATTGCCGGAATTATTCCAGGTGTAATCGTATTTCTGGCATTTGCAATATACAACATTATTCAAGCGAAAGTGAAGGACATTCCTCTGGGTGAAAAAGCCAGCTGGAAAGAACGCTTCGTTCATTTTAGAAAAGCACTTTTACCGTTAGGGTTCCCAATTATTATCGTCGGTGGGATTTATACAGGTACATTTACACCGGTTGAAGCTTCTGGGATTTCTGTGTTGTATGCATTGATTTTGGAAGTAATGATCTTCCGGACAATTAAATGGAAAGAAATCCCTAAAATTTCTTTGTCGACAGGATTGGTTACATCAGCCGTTTTCATCTTGGTCGCTGGTGGACAGCTTTTCACTTGGGTAATCGGCTTTGCCGGTATTCCAAGAATGATTACAGAAGCAGTTCTTGGAACAGATCCAAGCGCATTATTCGTCCTGTTGATGGTCAGTGTGTTTTTCTTCGTTGGATGTATGTTTGTTGATCCAATAGTAGTTATTTTGGTATTAACACCAATCTTTGCTCCAGCTGCTGAAGCGGCAGGAGTTGACCTGATTCACCTTGGAATCATCGTTACTTTCCAAGCAGCATTAGGATCTGCAACACCACCATTTGGTGTTGACATATTTACCGCAAGTGCGGTATTCAATAAACCTTATTTGGAAGTTATCAAAAGTACACCGCCCTATATCATTATGCTCATAGCAATCGGGTTGTTGTTGGTATTCTTCCCAGAGTTATCATTAGTACTTATTCAGGAATAAAGTGAACTGTTCTAAGCAGTTCCTTTAAATAATGGCTCTGTTGAAGTTTAATGTTGAAATTTAAAACATGAATAAAGCACAGAGTTGTTGAATTGTGAGGAGCGAAGGTGGCGACTCCAGCGGGAAAAGCACGAGTCTCGAGACCCCGCAGGCCAGGGTGTTGGGCCGAGGAGACTCGAGCCGTGCCCGCGGAAAGCGTCCACCATAGCGAATCACAATAACAACAACGGACTTCAAACATAGCCAAATAAAAAATACATTACAGGGGGTAATGAACATTTTTAACAAAAAGTATTTGTTAATGTTAGCATCAATTTTTGCATTAAGCTTACTGCTAGTTGCATGTGGCGGTGGCGATAGTGAAGGAGACTCAGGAAGTGAAGGGTCTGACGAAGAATCAGGATCCGAAGAAGAATCTGGGTCCGAAGAAGAGTCCGATTCAGGTTCAAGTGAAGGAAGTGAAGAAGCTTCTGGAGATTTCGAATCTGATCAATGGCGCATGGTGACTGAAGAACTTCAAGGCGAAGTACAGTTTGTATATGCACAAGAATTTGCGAAACGAATTGAAGAAAAAACAGATGGTGCGATTACGGTTGAAGCACTAGAATATGGCGCTTTAGGTAGTGAAACAGACCAAGCACAACTGCTACAGCAAGGCGGGGTTGAGCTGGCTGTTATGTCTCCAGGTTTCACTGGAGGACAAGTTCCAGACGGTCAAATTTTCTCTATGCACTATTTGTTCCCGACAGATCAAGACCAAATTCACCAGATTTTAAAGGATAGTGAAGCATTAAATACAGATCTTCGTGAGAAATATGAAGAGCATAGCATCTCACCTTTAGCTTATTGGAGTGAAGGTCAGATGGCTTGGACAAGTAATACAGCAATTAAATCTCCATCTGATTGGGAAGGCTTGAACGTACGCGTACAAGAATCTCCATTAATGCGTGAGTCTTATGATGCTTATGGTGCTACAGTTCAATCATTGAGCTGGGGTGAGCTGTACACGGCGTTAGATCGTGAAACAGTTGATGCACAAGAAAACCCAATCTTCTTCATTGAATCTGCAAGCTTTAATGAAGTACAAGATTATATGATGATTTCTGGTCACAACAACTATGTTGCGATGACAACTGCGAATACAGAATGGTATAACGGTCTTGACGATAATGTTAAAGCTGTAGTTGATGAAACAATTACAGAACTACAAGACTGGGTATTCGACGAACAGAAGAAACAAAACGAAGCTGGTCTTCAAGCAATCAAAGATGAAGGAAGTACAGAAGTCATTGAATTTGATGAAGATCAAATTGCTGAATTCAGTGAAGCAATTCAGCCAGTTCACGAGTATTACCGTGAAGAAGTAGAAGGAATTGACCCTGAATTGTTCGATAAACTGAAGAGTGAGATCGAAGAAGTTACAGGTGAATAAGTAAGTTTAAAATGTATATGAAATTGATGAAGCTAGCTGCGGTAAACTGCAGCTAGCTTTTTCTGCTATGATTAGCAATAATATCGGACGGTCACATGCTAAATGTGTCTTTGAAGAGCGAAAAACAAGTCCTAAACTTATAAATATCTGTAAGGATGAAGTGATTCAATATTCGACAAAAAAAGTGTATACTCATAACATGTCAATTTAACTAATTCTGTCATTATCGCCTCAATTCGAGATGAAGCTTGTTAAATGTAGAACGCTTTGGGGAAGATAAGGATTAGGAAAAGAAACAACTGTGCTAGAAGTTGAGGAGTGTTTGTCGAAATGGAATGGGGTTTATTAGCGGAGTATGGCTGGGTGCTCCTCGTCCTGATTGGATTGGAAGGAATCTTGGCTGCAGATAATGCTCTCGTTTTGGCTATTATGGTTAAACATTTGCCAGAAGAGGAACGCAAAAAAGCTTTATTTTATGGATTGTTTGGAGCATTTGTTTTACGTTTGGGCTCTTTATTTATTATTTCTTTTCTCGTCGATGTATGGCAAATGCAAGCAATCGGTGCAGCATATTTGTTATTTATCTCTTTAAATCATCTATTTAGAAAATTTATATTGCATCGTAACGAAGATGAATCCACAGAAGATGCGGCGGTCAGCAAGCCGAAAAAGGGTTCAGGTTTTTGGATGACTGTCGTCAAGGTTGAATTTGCGGATATTGCATTCGCAATTGATTCTATATTGGCTGCTGTTGCGTTGGCGATGGCATTACCGAATACCGATCTACCGCAAATCGGTGGAATGGATGGCGGTAAATTTCTTGTCATATTGGCTGGTGGATTAATTGGTGTCGTCATTATGCGATTTGCAGCGACGTATTTCGTCAAATTGCTTAATGAGCGGCCAGGTTTGGAATCAGCTGCATTTATCATTGTAGGTTGGGTAGGTGTGAAGCTTCTCGTGATTACGTTAGCTCACGAAGATATCGCAATCATTCCACATGATTTCGCAGAATCGACTTTATGGAAGCTTACCTTTTATATCGTGCTCGTACTCATCGCCTTAATTGGTTGGTTTTCCTCAAGTCCATCGAAAAGTGAAGACCTGTCTGATCAAGAAAAAGAAGCGTTAGAAGACATGGAAAATAAGGATTGACGACGACAAGCTGGAGGGGAAACTCTTCAGCTTTTTTTCATTCGATATATGTAGGAGCCCAAATGCCCAAAACCCCCTTGTCCTGTGGTCTTTTTTAAAGCTCAGTTTCATACAATAGGGGAGACTGGGAGGATGATGACATGTCTGAATATAAGTATTTTATGGGAGGTACCACCGCAAAAGGGTATGTTAATTTCTATGAAAATTTAATTGAACAACTCGACCATGTTCTTTACATTGAAGGTGGGCATACATCGTTGATCAGCCCACTGTTAAAAGATGTGGCTTACCAAATGAAAAACCAATTGAATATTGACTATATTTATAATCATATTCAACGAAATGAACTTGAAGGAATTGTCTTCACTGATTTAAATGCAGGTATTTTCGATCGTTCGAAAATGAATATTAGACGGATGAAATGGCCACTTATCAAAGAAAGCTTGTTATTCTTTGGAGAAGGTTATAGTAAGGAAGGGTTAACGGAGAAAAAACAATTATTAGTAGAATTAGAAAAACAAATAGAAGAGGTCCACACGCTAGCTGTTCAAAGCTTTCAAGCAGCTCTTACGATCCATCATGAGGTGGAAGATGTTTATGCTCCCTATATGGATTTTGAAAAAGCGGACCGAGAGACAGAACGCTTGAAAAACGATATATTTGAAAAAAATAAATTAAATAAACCATCGTGTGTACATCACCGTTATTTAGGTGCAGCCACACCAGACGGACCACGTGATTTCATTCAAAACTTAACGAGTCAAGTAAGTCGGAGAATTTTTATGAAAGGCAATTCAGGGTCTGGAAAATCAACCGTTCTTCGCAAGATTGCCCGCGAAGCACAAGACCGGGGTTTTGATGTAGAAGTCTACCATTGTGGATTCGATCCGACGAGCCTTGATATGGTAACCCTTCCGGAACTCGAGGTTGCCATGTTCGACGCAACCGGCCCGCACGAACATGATCCAAGTCTGATCAGTGATGAAGAATTGAACCTCTCTGATCAACTTATGACACAAGATTTGCCGAAAAGAGAGCAACAAAGAGTCAGTTTATTGAAGATGGATTATCGAGTAAAGGTCGACGAGGCAACGGCTTACTTAAAGCGTGTCAAAGAGCTTCAGGATGAGTTTGAAAGAATTTATCATGAAAATACCATTCCTGAATTTTATAATGTTGCGAAAGAAGAATTGATGAATTGGGTGGATGAAAGAAAATAAGCAGTAAATACAACTTCTTTGAACCATACCGGAGAGAAACAGGCGCTTTAAAATATGAACAGCTAAAAGATGATCTCGAATATAATCGGAGATCATCTTTTTTAATGCCCAGAAGTATTGTTGAGATTCAACGAACAACAAAGTATCTGTCATTCGTCGATGGGATTACTTTTTTAAAGTTTCGGAATATGAAATAATAAGATATACCAATAAAAAGAAGGAGTGTCGCATGATGCCAACAGAGGCTACATTAAAGAAATATGCCGAGCTTGCTGTGAAGGTCGGTGTGAATGTACAAAAAAAACAACCAATCTTTATTAATGCTCCAATCGAGGCGAGAGACTTTGTGCACCACGTTGTGGAGGAAGCTTATAACGTCGGGGCGGAAAATGTAACGGTTAACTGGTCAGATGAAGTAATCACAAGAAAGAAGTATGAAAACGAACCCCTACATGTTTTAGAAAACATTCCTGATTGGTTAGTGGACAAACAAACAGGACATGTCAAAGATGGCGGGTGCATTCTAACTGTCTATGCACCGAATCCTGACCTATTGGATGGGATTGAACCAGAGCGAATCGCAAAAGCGAATAAAGCGGCTGGAGAAGCATTGAGTGAGTATCGTGAATACATGATGAGTGATCGTATTCAATGGTCAATCGTGTCAGTTCCTACAGAAAAATGGGCCGCAAAAATATACCCCGATAAAAAAGAAGAAGAAGCAATGGATGAATTGTGGAAAGAAATTTTCAAAATCGTCCGCGTCGATCAAGAGGATCCAATTAAGGCTTGGGAAGATCATAATGAAACACTGCATGATATTCGAGATTATTTAAATGAGAAAAAATATGTCGCGTTAGAGTATCAATCAGCTACTACGGACCTTCGAATTCAGCTACCAAAAGGCCATATATGGGCAGGCGGAACAGCAAAATCGGTAAAAGGTGTTATTTTCAACCCGAATATGCCGACAGAAGAAGTATTTACTGCACCGCATCGAGAAGGTGTAGAAGGAACTGTTCGGAATACGAAGCCGTTAAACTACAATGGCAATTTAATCGATGACTTTAAGTTGACGTTCAAAGATGGAAAAGTGGTTGATTTTGAAGCAGGTAAAGGAGAAGAGACACTTAAACATTTATTGGACACAGATGAGGGAGCCGTTCGACTTGGTGAAATAGCCTTAGTTCCTCATTCTTCACCTATTTCACAGTCAGGCTTAATCTTTTTCAATACGCTTTATGACGAAAATGCTTCTTGTCACTTAGCGCTTGGCCAAGCATATCCGACGAACTTGGAAAACGGCGAAAATATGAGTGCAGACGAACAAAAAGAGGCAGGGATCAATAAGAGTTTAATACATGAAGATTTCATGATGGGATCCGCCGACTTAACCGTTTATGGAATTACTGAAAATGGCGATAAAGAAGAGATTTTAAAAGACGGCGAATGGGCAATTCATTCATAGAAATAACTTCTGTTAAAATTCCTTGGTAAAATTTGATATATTTGTGGAAAGTATAGTCACAAAGAACTATAATAGAACAATAAGTTGGAACAGAAGGTGGAGATTGGATTGTCACTTATTGGTCAAACAATCAAATGGCATCGCATACGCCAAGGAATTACACAAGAGCAGTTAGCAGAAGGTATTTGTTCAAGCGCCTATTTAAGTAAATTAGAAAATAACCAAATCTCATTTAATAAAGAGATTGTCAGCCAATTATGTGAACGATTGGAGCTTCCTGTTGAAAAATTCATTGCTCCTTCTGATGAACATGTAAAGAAGACGTTGGAAAACTGGATCGATGCGTTACATCATTATGATTTGAAAAAAGCAGATACTTATTATCAAGAAATTCAGTCACAAGATGAAAAAAAGATAGCTGTTGAACTCAGTTACTTATATGAATTGACGTTATTCGGTCACTATTTATTGACGCAACAATATGAAAAATTTAATGAGAAATTCACGTATTTGCAAAGCTTTTCTTGGATTTTGGAAGAACATTATCCGTATAGCTATCACAAATTTATCGGTTACTATTATTTGACGAAGTTTTATTGTTCGAATGCCATCAAACACTTCAAGCAAGCAGAAAAGATGATCAAAGACACGTCTGATCCTGAACTTTACTTGATGATCGCGAATGCATATACGCGGATGGAGATGATTCTTCGGTCCAATAAATATGCACTAAAAGCATTTCAAATTTTTCAAGCAGAATTAGACTATACACGTGTGATCAGCTGTCAAATTATCCTGGGGATGAATTATTGTTTGATTGAAGACTTCGAAACGGCAGAGAGCTATTTCAGAAAGCTTAGGGACCTAGACGATTCTCAAGTAGGTAGTTTGATTAAATCAGTTATTTATATGTGTGAAGGTATGATGGCCATGCAGAAGCAGGAATATGAAATGGCCCGAGAATACTTTATGAAAGCAACTGCACGTCAAACAAATCATGAAGTAGAATTAAGTTCCTATCATTATTTAGCTATGACGTATTTTTATCTTGGTGAAAATGAACGTGCATTTGAAGAATTAAATAAAGGAATCAATGTAGCTAAAACGTACCAAAATATTCGATATCAATTTAAATTAAAATCGATTTTGTACTATCTTCGTGAACAACACGAGGAATTGAATCAATTACTGTTCAAAGAGGCGATTCCGTTCTATCAGAAGTTAAATGAAGAACATGAGCTATGCAGTTATTATTTGCTGGCTGGCAGTGTTATGAATGAAATGAAACGGTACAAGGATGCGACGAAATACTTGATGGCTGCCTACAGAATCAATCGTAGTGAAGATACGTTTTTACCTAACCTAAAATCAGCAAAAGCAAAGCCTGGATTACCGTTACTCACATATTGACACGGTTGACGACCAAGCAAAAAAGCGATCCCAATGTCATGTGCATGACTGCGGGATCGCTTTTTTATATTGTCTATTTGAGATTAAAAGATTAAGTGTGCAATACCAACGATGATTGGTAGTGTAATTGCCGTACGCATTAAAAAGATTACGAGTAAATGCCAGAAGTTCACAGGTACTTTAGAAGCAAGCAGTACACCACCGACTTCTGAAAGATAGATTAACTGTGTCACACTCAAGGCCGCAACGACAAAGCGTGTCATGTCATTGGCAACACCTTCGATAATAATCGCAGGTAGAAACATATCCGTGAAACCGACGAGCAATGTCTCTGCTGCCGCTTTTGCTTCAGGAACTTGCAACACTTCCAAAATCGGAACGAATGGAGTACCAATCCAAGTGAAGAAAGGTGTGAATTCGGCGACGATGACACCTAGCGTTCCGATTGCCATGACAATCGGCAAGACACCAATCCACATATCCAAGACATTCTTAATACCAATCTTTAAATAATTAATGAGGTTAGGTGCTTTACTTGCACGATCTACCGCTTGCTTGTAACCCCAAGTAATCGCTGTATAATTTTTAGGAATCGATTCATCCAGTGGTTCTTGATCTTCTTTCAAATACGTATCCGAGAATTTGGATAACGGTGGAATTCGCGGCATAATGACTGCGGCAACGAAACCAGCTAATACAACCGTACCGTATAACGGCAAAAACATGTGCATTAAATCAACTTGACGGACGATGGCAATCGTAAAGGTAATGGAAACAACCGAAAAAGTCGTTCCAATGACTGCAGCTTCACGTTTCGTGTAATAGCCATCTTCATATTGCTTGCTCGTTAATAATACACCGATTGTCCCGTCACCTAACCAAGAAGCCAAGTTGTCGACTGTCGATCTTCCAGGTAGTGTAAAGACAGGACGCATGACTTTCGTTAGCAAGGCACCGACAAACTCGAGTAAGCCAAAGTTTAGAAGAAGCGGCAACAATAAACCAGCGACTAAAAAGACGGCTATTAGAAATACGAGCAAGTCATTCAAAATCATACTGCCTGTTGCACCAGAGTATACGGCTTCCCAACCAACATTGAAATAAGTGAACAAAACAAAAACCATCGCAAGAACACGAACGATCGTCCAAAATAAATTAACCCGGAACAATGAACCGAAAAAGGAATCCGGGTTCACTTTTTTTGGATCCATCAATGTTATGATATAAACAATGACAGACAATATAGCAGCGACAGAGATTAATAGAACGACCAAAATCAATGCGAAATCACCGAGCAAAGCTAAAAACTGATCGGCTAAAAAAGCAACCGCAATTGTCGTTTCCCCTTCGATCGGAATAGGGACCATGAATAATCCAATCCCGATTAAAGATAAAATGATAAACTTTACATGATGAATACCAGCATACTTTTCTTTCAACGAAAACTCCCCCTTAATATTGAACTTATTTTAAACCCTTATGACTATTTATGCAATATCTAGTATAAATATTTTATTAAAGATTCGTGCTTTCTGGCGCTGAGTTGTTGAATTGTGGCTCGCACTGTTGGCGAATCTGGTGGGACAGGAAATAAAAGAACTTCCACTAAAACCACAGCCATCCTGTGGGTAAAAGAGCTCCGCCGAAAGGCCGATCGAAGCCGCCGAAAAACCGAGTGAAGCCGTCGAAAAATCGAGTGAAGCCGCCGAAAAGCCGAGCGAAGCCACTGATAAATCGAGCAGATCTACCAATAATGAATTGCTCCTTTTTTAAAAAACACTTTCTATTAACTAAAATTCGACGTTTTGAGGAGGTACCCCTTTTTTATTTTTCGAAAACCATGGACGCCTTGGTCTAAAATGATGGAATGGACGCTTTAAAGTAAGTAAATAAATTATTTAACAATTTTGAAAATGCTCTTAACATTTAGTGGAAGTTCGTGTATACTAATAGTTGGAACTAAAATAACACTTACACAAACAGAAAAAATACACAGAGATGGTTGTAAATAGGGGGGGGCGTTCTTAATAGTGGTGCATTTCGAAGAGTTAGTCGGCCGATTTGAAGGAGAACTTGGAAGAAATTTATGCAATAAAGAACGAGATTTAGTATCATGGATGGTAAATCAACAAACCCGCAAAAAACAATTCTCAACCGAGAAGCAACATCTCAAACGAAAAACACTGCTCTATTGAGTGGTGTTTTTTTCATGTCACTAAGGTTTAATTAACAGAATAAAAAAATTCCTCTATTCCTTTAATCAATAAATGTGTTATAGTGATAAAAAGTTATTTCTTAACATACATATAATGAACTTAACGTACAAGTCAGGGAATAACGAAAGCTATAAAAGAAGAGTTAGAAATTCTTCATAAAAAAAGAGGTGGATGAGTTGGATCAAAGCAATGGAATGAAAAGAGACGAATGGAAATCAAGACTCGGATTTATGTTAGCTGCCATGGGGTCAGCTGTCGGTTTAGGGAATATCTGGCGCTTTTCATATGTTGCTGGTGAAAATGGAGGAGCTACATTTTTGCTCATCTATATCTTTTTTATTTTAGCGTTCGGCATTCCGTTACTACTGACGGAATTCAGTATCGGGAAAGCTGGTAAGAAAGATGCTGTCGGTTCCTTTATGCGTTTGGCTCCAGGAACAAAGTGGCATTGGACCGGTGTCATGGGTGTGATCGGCGGTACACTTATTTTAAGTTTTTACAGTGTGGTATGTGGTTGGTCTTTGTATTATTTATTTCATTATTTAATTGGAGACTTTTGGACAGAGCCTACAGGCGGGTTTGGACAAAGTTTCGAAAACTGGACATCAACTACATGGGAACCGTTATTTTGGCAGTTTCTATTCATGATCGCTGTGGTATTGGTTGTTATTCGGGGAATTAAGCGAGGCATTGAACGGGCAAATTTGATCGCAATGCCAGCGCTAGCTATTTTGATGGTTGTTCTCGCGGTGTATTCGTTGACGTTGGACGGAGCGAGTGAAGGATTAGCCTTCTTATTCACTCCAGACTGGAGCCAGTTCGGGAATCCACAAGTGTATTTGGCGGCAATGGGACAGGCGTTTTTCTCACTTAGTATCGGCATTGGTGGGATGTTGACATATGCCAGTTACTTGAAGAGTAACGACCGCTTGCCAACTGCAACGGTTGGCATTGGTATCATGGATACAGTGTTTGCCGTCATTGCAGGGATTGTGATTTTTCCGGCTGTATTCAGTTTTGGTGGTGATGTTACTGATGGTCCACCGCTCGTGTTCATCACATTGCCGAGCATATTTGCAAGTATGCCAGCCGGCGGTCTCGTCGGAATCGGATTCTTTGCTTTATTGGTCATGGCGGCCTATTCTTCCGCATTGTCTATGTTGGAGGTCCCTGTAGCATATGTCCATCGAACGTTAGGGCTAAGTCGGAAAGCCGCTGCGATTGTTTGTGGCGCAGTCATTTTCGCTATCGGGGTTACGGTTTCGTTAGGTTATGGCATATGGAGCCATGTGACGATCGTGGAAAATAAAAATATTTTGGACTCAATCGACTACATTACGGGGAATTATATTTTACCGTTGGGCACTATGTTAATGGCCATCTTTGTTGGATGGTACTGGACGAAAGATCAAGCGATTAAAAGGAGCGAAATCAATACGCCTATACTGCAATCCAGTTGGTATTTCATCATCCGATACATCGTACCAGTTGCCATCTTGGTCATTGCCATCACAAGTATTGTTGATAAATAGGAGTTTTTCTACCGTCCCGGCTAAGTGCTGGGACTTTTTGTTGGTCAACATACGTTTTATGATGAACACAGTCTTCATAGAAGAAATTCAATGCCCATCAATGATATACTATTTAACTGAGAAATGAATACAGGAGGAACACAATGTCAGTTTCTTATCAAGCAATCATTGAAAAGATGATCAAAGAGTTACAATCCATTGACGCGAAAACGTCAACAGATCAAATGAAAGCAAAAATGTATTCCGTTCAATCAATGGCAACATTAATTACAGGGTCAGATTACCATGCCAGTTATGACGGTAAACAAAGTACGTCAAACGTGTCCATTTCTGATCAACCAGAAAATTTTTCAATTGAAGAAGCTGAGGCCAAAGTGATGGGAATGTGGCCAAAATCTAAAAAACAGCAACAGATTGAACAAGGGAAACGACTGGATGAAGATGATGCGAACGGAGACTCCATCTTTGATTTCTAGCAACAGAAAAAAGGAGAAATGAACATGAAAGCATTACTGCTGATTGGTGCAATAAACGGCTTTATCGCGGTTGCACTTGGTGCATTCGGAGCGCACGGACTGGAAGGTAAACTCTCAGAAAAATTAATGGGTACATGGGAAAAAGCGGTCCAATATCAAATGTTTCATACGATAGCGATTTTTGCTACAGGCATCTTAGCACTGAAAACAGGGCTCGGAAACTATGTGACTGCAGGTTGGTTCTTTTTTGCCGGAATCATTATCTTTTCCGGAAGTTTATATCTATATAGTCTGACCGAGACGAAAACTTTCGCAATGATTACACCCGTCGGCGGCGTTGCGTTTTTGATTGGCTGGATCGTGTTGGGCTACGCCATCATGAAAATGGTTTAGTATTTGGCTCTGTTAAAGCTTAGTGTTGACTTTTTAATGTAGAACACTGAGTTGTTGAATTGTGAGAAGCGAAGGTGGCGACTCCAGCAGGTCAACTAAAACCGGCCACGTCCTGTGGCCAACGTTGACACTAGCCCGTCCTAGGCGTCGGAACAGCACGAGTCTCGAGACCCCGCAGGCCGTGACCTTGGGCCGAGGAGGCTCGAGCCGTGCCCGCGGTAAAGAAGACACTGCGATTTATCGCAGATGTCGCCCTTATGCCCT
>NZ_VMHF01000003.1:127829-143075 GCF_007559355.1 Allobacillus sp. SKP2-8
GTATTTTAGGGGGATAAGAAATGAAGAAGAAGATACTCATAATAACACTGATTCTATGGATGATCCCGTTTGCTTCTTATGCAATGGAAGAAAACGATTATCGCATAGATGTCGAAAATCATTTTCGTGAAGTCGGAAACGAATATGAACTCATCGATTTGCATTTTGTTTTATATACAATGGACGCAGCCTTTACGGAAAAAGAAAATATCCGAAACGAGTGGACGAATCAAATCGACGACCAGATTGCCAGTGAACTACATGATTTCTTTAGTAACGATGAGCTGACCGGTTCAGACTACAATCAACAAGTTCTAGACTATTTAGAACAAAACTTTGAGATTGAAGAGCCGGACGACGGCGGTTTTTTCGCTGCGATCGGAAACTTCTTCAAAAGCATCTTTAACTTCTTCGCAGGTTTATTCTAAAGCGGTTCTGTTTTGTAACAGTTGGAAAATATGGCACAATAGAAATTGACTACTTACAATAGAACAGGAAGTCAAGGAGGTCCATGGTGATGAAATCATTTGATCAAAATAAAAAATCAACGGGGAAGAAGAGCAATCAATTTACAATCATGAAAGATGACCCGATTGACGGCCATCCGGGATTCTCTGGTGGAGGCGCCATCAGTTTAGAGAATATGTCACCGTTGATTGTCGACCCGAATGAAGATCGTGTATGGGTAGACATGGGTGCCATGCACGCTCGAAGTGAAGTGGAAAAACGCATCCGATTTGTGACAGATAAAGAAGAAGTTCCAAACGGTAAACCGTATTGGATTGTCTGGACGACGGTTGAGCGAAGTGAAGCGGGACCTTTTTATTATGGAATCGCAGCCAGTTTCTTGGAAGTCGACCGGGAGGCGCGCCGCGGATATAAAATTCTTGCTGAGCACGTCAATCGCATGGATAAGTCGCTAAAAGGAAGAGTTGTCATCGACCAAATGGATGACCATTCAAAGAAATTATTGAAAGACTTTTTAATCGAATTCAACCCACAGTACTGGGAAAATGCGGAAGATGAATTGAAAGCTGCATTTGATTAATTTTGAATGAATTGTGAACAATGTTTTTTCTGATTGTACTTTTGTAAAATCCTCGTTACAATAGGATTAAACATGGGTCTTTTACATGTTTATTAGGACAAAAAAGCGGGATTGGTCACTGAGAGAGTGATCAGTCCCGTTTTTTTAGGTTTTTTTAGATTGAATATGTTTTTGTGACATCCGTTTTGGTTGGAAAAAACGTGATTGTGTTTCTCGGGTGCACTTTTGTGATGAAGAGCCTTAAAACGACCATAACCGCCTCAATTACTCCGTACACACATTTTTAGGAACGGTTCCTTTGATGAAATACATCAGGCGTGTTCGGTCTTCACAAGCAGGGCCTTGCAGATAACCTGTATCCGGATCAATGTAAGCGCCCGTGACGCCATCCGGAACTTCAAAAGGTTGAACCGGTTTATTTTCGTGAATCTTTTCCATATATTCAGCCCAAATTTGCTTCGCTGCAACGAGGTCCTCTCGTTTTTCGATTTGTTGATGGTCATCGTACCCTGTCCAAACGGCTGTCGTATAATGTGGGCTGTAGCCGATCATCCAGCTGTCATTTGGTGTCGTTCCGGATTTTCCAGCATAATGATGGGTCAGCATCGGTGCGATTGTTGCACCAGTCACCCGGCTATAGCTGTTTAGCCGTTCGTCGAATATCCCAGTCAACAAGTGGGTGAGTACAAAAGCATAATCCCGGTCGAGCACTCGTTCAGATGGTTGTGACGGATGCTCATACAATACTTCTCCATCTTCGTTCGTTATCTTTTTCACGATGTATGGATCGATCGACGCCCCTCCGTTTGCCAATAAGCCATAAGCTTCTGCCATATTCATCACCGATGTAGAACCTGAACCTAACGCCAAAGAAGGAACACTTGGCAAATCGTCTTCAATACCAAACGTACGAGCCGCTTCGATTAAATTATCCGACGTTATAAATTGATTGGTTTTCACGGCATAAATATTATCGGAGATTGCTAAGGCTTGTGCCAACGTAATCGGTCCGTTGGCGTATAGGTCACCGTAGTTGGTAGGTTTATACGTCTTGCCATTTTCCAGCTGAAAAGTCGTTTCCGCACTTTCCAATGTCATTGCCGGTGTGAAACCGTACAATAGTGCAGCATAATAAAGAATTGGTTTAAATGTTGAACCAGTCATTCGGCTTGCTTGAGTCACACGGTTAAATGGTGATTTTTTGTAATCTCTTCCACCTTGAAGGGCAACAATCTCACCGGACTGATGATTGATGGTTACTGTTCCTACTTGTAGCTCTCCTTCTGGAAGGTTCTCTTTAACCGTTTCACTCAAATGCTCTTGTGCTTCAACGTCCATCGTGGTATAAACATTGTAACCACCGTGTTTTAGCTCTTCACGGCTAATATCGAGCAATTCAGCAGCTTGCTTCATGGCAGTGTCCATAAAATACAACGAATCCCTGTTTGATTCGTTCGCGACAGCTGTCACAATCGGTACATCTCGGTTCTTTAGCGCGTCATATGTTTGTTGATCGATGAAGTCGAGCGATGCCATTCTTCGCAAAATCCATTGTTGTCGTTCGTGTGAGCGTTCATAGTCGTTAAGCGGTGAATAAATCGCAGGCCCTTTTGGAATGCCAGCTAAAAGAGCAGCTTCATCTACCGCTAGATCGCGTGCACTTTTATCGAAGAAATACTGGCTCGCAGCCTCAACACCGTATTGTCCGTGGCCAAAATAAATGGTATTCAAATAGCCTTCAAGGATCTCATCTTTGGTTAAAAACATTTCCAAACGCATAGCAGCCAAGGCTTCTTTGAATTTTCGCGTCCATGTTTTTTCATTGGTGAAATAAAGGTTTTTGGCATATTGCTGGGTAATTGTACTGGCACCTTGTCGTTTATCTTGGTGAATGACATTTTGATAAACAGCGCCGCCAATCCGTTTGAGATCGAATCCGTAATGGTCGTAAAAATGCTGATCTTCCGCAGCGGTGAAGGCATTTTTTACGTGCGGAGAGATCTCTTCAATGGCAATATACTCCCGTTGATTGACGAGCGCCTGCGTTTCGAGCAAATTCTCATCACGGTCGAAAAATTGGGTTTGTTGATGAAGATTCGTATCCGGCGGACCTAGTAAATAGGTGAACAATAAAATGACGGCAAACGCCGATAGCATAAAACTACTGACGATCATAGTTAGAAAGAATAGTTTTTTAAACATGTCGAAAACCCCTGAAGTTACGCAAATTTTGGCCGATATTATCTTTATTAGTATGGAAAAATTGGTAAGAATATAAACATGGAGATAAATTTTTTGATAGGGAGGTCGACTTGCGTTAGACTGAAAAAGGTTTTGCATGTTCCAGAAGGGTATCTCTGGTTTTAAAACATTAGTTCTCCATAACATAAAAGCTAAGGGGAAAGTTACATAGAACCGTTACACCACGAGAAAATGAGAGGGGAATGGATATGGCAGATCCAATTCGTGTAGATATAGAGGTCAATACGGAAATAATAGATGAAAATGGAGAAGAAACGATCCAAAAGCAAGAAAAGGGTGTTTATAGCCACAAAAACGACTTGCATGTGATAAAATATGACGAACAGATGGATGATTTCGGCAAGGTGAAAACGACCTTGATTATTCAACAGGAAAAAATCGTCTTGAAAAGAGAAGGCACATTGAAACTCCATCAAATCTTTCGAATCGGCAATAAAACCGAAGCATTATATACCCATCCATATGGAAGTTTTCGATTAGAGACGTCCACGCATCGGATGGAATTTTATAAAGGAATGAACAAACGCTCTGGTCGAGTTTTCATCGATTATGATGTTGTGATTAACGATCAAGAACCACGCAGACATACCTTGCAGGTGAAGTTTCAAGAGGAGGATTAACACGTGAATATTGTCGCTGAAGTAGAACAGCAACTGAAAAATGAAATCGAAGCAGCTATTTTAAAAGCGGAACTAGCAAGTAAAGAAGAGATGCCGGAAATTATCTTGGAAACACCGAAAGAAAAGGAACACGGTGATTATGCTACGAATATGGCGATGCAGCTTGCTCGAATTGCCAAAAAAGCGCCGAAACAAATTGCCGAAGAAATCGTAGAACAGATTGACACCGGCCAAGCATCCGTGAAAAAAATCGATATCGCCGGACCGGGATTCATTAACTTTTTTATGGATCAGTCGTTTTTGACGAAAGTTGTTACAGAAATTAATGAAGCGAAAAGCCAATATGGAAAAAGCGATCACGGCGCTGGGAAAAAAGTTCAAATCGAATTTGTATCTGCCAATCCGACCGGAACACTCCACTTGGGTCATGCCCGTGGTGCGGCTTACGGAGATGCGCTCGCAAACGTCATGGAGAAAGCAGGCTACGAAGTTGATCGCGAGTATTATATCAACGATGCGGGAAATCAAATCAATTTGTTAGCCAAATCAATCGAAGCTCGCTATTTCCAAGCGGTCGGACATGACGTTGAAATGCCCGAAGATAGTTACCGTGGAAAAGATATTATTGAACTTGCGAATGATTTATATAAGGAGCATGGAGATCATTATGTCGACGTGACTGAAGAAGAGCGGTTAGAAGCCTTCCGTCAACATGGACTGGATCACTTGCTTGAACGTATTAAAGAGGATTTGGAAGAGTATCGTGTGCCATTCGATACATGGTTCTCCGAAACGTCTTTATATGAAACAGGTGTAATCGGCCTCGTCGTCGACCAGCTACGGGAAAATGGCTATGTTTATGAACAGGAAGGCGCGACTTGGTTTAAGAGTACCGACTTCGGTGACGATAAAGACCGGGTACTCATTAAACAAGACGGCACCTATACGTATTTAACACCGGATATTGCGTATCATCAAAATAAAATTGACCGCGGATTCGATGAACTTATTAATGTTTGGGGAGCCGATCATCACGGCTACGTCAACCGAATGAAAGCGGCAATCCAAGCATTAGGGAACCCAAAAGATATTTTAGACATCAAAATTGTTCAAATCGTCCACTTATACCAAGATGGTGAAAAAGTGAAAATGAGTAAACGGACAGGAAAAGCCGTGACAATGCAAGAGCTGATCGACGAAGTGGGCTTGGATGCGACGCGTTATTTCTTCATCATGCGTTCCAATGACTCACACCTTGATTTCGATATGGATTTAGCGACAAGTGAATCCAACGAAAACCCGGTTTATTATGTCCAATACGCACACGCCCGAATCTGCAGCATGTTAAAACAAGCTGAAGAAAAAGGCGTTGATGTTGACGCTGAAGCGGACGTTTCCCTGCTGACATCTGAAAAAGAAATTGATCTTTTGAAGCGGCTAGGCGATTATCCGCAAGTGATTGCGGAAGCGGCCAACAAAAAAATGCCCCACCGCATTCCACAATATGTATTCGAATTAGCCGGCGACTTACACAGCTTTTATAACGCTGAAAAAGTCATCGACTTAGAGAACACAGAGCAGACACACGCTCGAATCGCGCTCATTAAAGCCGTTCGGATCGTCATTCAAGATGCACTGAACTTAATCGGTGTTCACGCACCAGAACAAATGTAAAAAGTAGTAGCGTAAACTGGCACTGACTTCGGTCGGTGCCTTTTTTATGTGTTCGGTAAAGCGTTGGGGCGATAAACCCTGAAATTGAGTGGATTAACGCTGAAGCTGGTCGGATTAACCCTGAAGAAAGCGGAAATAACCCTGAAGCCGAGTGAATTAACCCTGAAGGAAACCGCGAACCCTGAAGCCAAGCGAATTAACGTTGAAGGAAACCGCGAACCCTGAAGCTCGGCGGATTAACCCTGAAGGAAGCCGAAATAACCCTGAAGCTCGGCGGATTAACCCTGAAGGAAGCCGAAATAACCCTGAAGCTCGGCGGATTAACCCTGAGGGAAGCCGAAATAACCCTGAAGCCGAGTGAATTAACCCTGAAGGAAGCCGAAATAACCCTGAAGCCGAGTGAATTAACCCTGAAGGAAGCCGAAATAACCCTGAAGTAGAGCAAATTAACGCTGAAGGATGCGAAAATAACGCTGAAGCCAATCAAATTAACCCTGAAGAATTCCCCCAAGGATGCTGAAGGCAGAAACTCTCTCTGCCAGAATGGAACCGAAAATGAATAATCGACATTAAAAACACCCCTCACTTGTAAGGGCAACAGCGGAAAGATTTCTTAAGACAATAAACGAGGAAAAGCGAAAAAAGCTTTCTTCTTTTGTTTTGAGGTGACTCAGACTTTATGTTCTCAAGCCGGGAAAGAAGGAAAGAGCACGTTCTTCCGTATTCGAGAAGCACTCTCAAGAACGGAACAAATGAATTTATGCGCCCTTCCGTGTTCTAGAGACGCTCTCAAACCGGGAAGGAAGGAAAAAGCGCGTCCTTCCGCGTTCGAGGAGCGCTCTCAAGAACGGAACAAATGAATTTATGCGTCCTTCCGTATTCGAGAAGCCCTCTCAAGCCGGGAAGGAAGGAAAAAGCGCGTCCTTCCGTGTTCGAGGAGCGCTCTCAAGAACGGAAGAAATGAAATCGGGTGCCCTTCCGTATTCGAGAAACGCTCTCAAGCCGGGAAGCAAAGAAAAAGTGCATCCTTCCGTATTCGAGAAGCACTCTCAAACCGGGAAGCAAAGAAAAAGTGGCTCCTTCCGTATTCGAGATGCCTTAAGGCACCTTCTTCCGTATCCGAACCTCACATCCTCCATGAAATTCCTAACACCCATCGATCATCAAAAAAGCACCCTTAAATATGCCAGCCCCATAGAACTACATAACAAGATCTCCCCCCAAACAATTGTCTGAAAATAAATAAATCGATTGACTGAATGCTCATTCATTGTATAATAGAGCTAAATAATACTTAGTTTGCGAGCATTTTTAAGCGAAATGCTCATTGTTTAGACGAAATAATTCAGATTATTCCTTTTTAAAACAAAATTTTTTGTTAAGATAGTTTATAAGGAATAATCAATAGTCAGTTCATCATAAGATTATGGGGGGAAAAGAATGGAGACGTTGTTGATCATTAATGCGCTTGCCTTTCTTGCTGTAACGGCCTATGCGATTTTCTTATTCGTACAAATCGTCCGAACAAGAATTGCTTATATAAAGCTCGGTCGAAAAACTGAGTTCGATGAAGGGGTCAAACAGCGCCTGAAAGATGCATGGGTGTATGTGTTTGGACAGAAGAAGCTATTGAAGGATAAAAAATCCGGTGCGATTCACGTTATGTTTTTCTATGGGTTTATTTTAGTGCAGTTTGGTGCAATCGATTTCATTTGGGCTGGACTCGTACCAGGCTCCCATTTGCCACTAGGATTTTTATATCCAGGCTTTAAGTTTTTCCAAGAGATCGTAGCATTAGTTATTCTATTTGCGGTCATTTGGGGATTCTATCGTCGTTATATCGAAAAACTTGTCCGCTTGAAGAAGACTTTTGCAGCGGGTCTCGTATATTACTTTATCGGATCACTAATGATAACCGTTTTAGCGGGTAACGGAATGTCAATTATTTGGCATGGAAAAGATCTCACTTGGACAGAGCCCGTCGCATCCTCGATTGCATGGGCGTTCAGTTGGATGAATCCAACCGCAGCAGCAGCTGTATTTTTCGTCATGTGGTGGATTCACTTGCTCGTGTTGTTGGCTTTCTTAGTGTACGTGCCACAGTTCAAGCACGCTCACTTGATTGCAGGACCTGCAAACGTATTGTTCAACAAAGATAAGAAACATGGTAAATTGAAAAAAATCGACTTCAATATTGATGAGATGGAAGAATCAGATGAAGAACCAACATTCGGTGCAGGTAAGGTAGAAGATTTAAGTGACCTTCAGTTACTGGATTTATATGCCTGTGTTGAATGTGGACGCTGTACAAATGTTTGTCCGGCATCTGGATCAGGTAAAATGCTTTCCCCGATGGATTTATTACTGAAAATCCGTGACCACTTATCGGAAAAAGGAGCGGCAATTACCGGACGCTCTGCTTGGGTACCGACATATGCATTCGCAGGACGTACTGGAAATCAAGTAGCTGATGAGCCGAACGGAACGCTCGCACAACAAGTTATGGAACAAAATCTAATCGGTGATGTTGTCACAGAAGAAGAGCTTTGGGCTTGTACGACATGCCGTAACTGTGAAGATGCATGTCCGGTTATGAACCAGCACGTAGATACAATTATCGACCTTCGTCGTTACCTCGTGATGACAGAAGGAAAAATGGATCCTGAAGCGCAGCGTGCGATGATGAACATTGAGCGTCAAGGTAACCCTTGGGGACTTTCCAAGAAAGATCGTGAAAATTGGAGAGACCAAGACGAAGATCTAAAAGTACCTACAGTGAAAGAATTGAAAAAAGAAGACGAAGAATTTGAATACTTATTCTGGGTATCTTCCATGGGCTCTTATGACAGCCGCAGTCAGAAAATCGCTATAGCGTTCGCTCGCTTGATGAACAAAGCAGGCATTAAGTTCGCTATTCTTGGAAACAAAGAGCGTAACTCCGGTGATACGGCTCGTCGTTTAGGAAACGAATTCTTATTCCAAGAGCTTGCAGAGAAGAATATTAAAGAATTCGAGAAAAACGATATTAAGAAAATCGTTACGATTGACCCACACGCATATAACATCTTTAAAAACGAATATCCTGATTTTGGTCTTGAGGCTGAAGTGTTTCACCATACAGAGCTTCTTGCCGAGTGGATTCAAGAAGGTCGCTTGAAGCCACAAAAAGCAATTCATGAAAAAATAACGTACCACGATTCTTGTTACCTTGGACGTTATAACGACATTTACAACCCACCGCGTTACATTTTGGAACACGTACCAGGTGTTGAAGTCGTTGAAATGGAACGTAGTAAGGAAAACGGCATGTGCTGTGGAGCTGGTGGCGGTTTGATGTGGATGGAAGAAACAACTGGAAACCGCATCAACGTCGCACGTACAGAACAAGCTTTACGTACAGAAGCAACGACGATCTCCAGTGCTTGTCCATTCTGTCTGACGATGATCAGTGATGGTACAAAAGCAAAAGATGTTGACGAAACCGTTCAAACACGCGATGTTGCTGAAGTATTAGAAGAATCAATCTTCGGAGCTCCAGAGAAAGAAGACCAGCCAGCGTAATAGTTTCGAAAAATATAATTCCCTAGAGAGATAGTGAGAGACTATCTTTCTAGGGAATTTTTTTGTTGCAACATGCCGTTCGATTGTAAATACTTCTGGATCGGTATGCTTGTATAAAAAAATAGACCCATAATCATACCACCGAAAATCCACCCAACCACTCGTAAGTAAATCAACATAGCATCATAGCCATCGATGCCATACGTTTGAAGTAGCCACATTTTTAAATAACCCAAAGTAACTCCCCGGATAACGAAAAGAAATTGAATCCATTGAAACCATTTGAATATAGCCGGTTGGTTAAAAAGTCTTTTGCTTTCAGCCGGGTCAAACCCTTGTAAGGAAACAAAATCGACAGCGAAGTATAGTGCCAGTGGTTTTCGTATTACTAAAAAGAATGCATGCAACCCGGCGATTGCAAACCCAAAATAAACTTGATACCAAAGCATTTTTTCTGCCGATCCCGCAATTAAATCAAGTGATGTGCCGATCAATAAAGTGCTGATAATGAAAATTCCAGTAATATTCACCCTACGTTCATGCCAAAATCGATAAAGCGTATAGATGAATCCAGGAACCGTTGATAGAAGCATCGCTGGATAATCACCTATGAGTTCTCTGCCTTGGTTCCATATAAGCAATGGTAAGCCGATGTAAAAAATGATATCTAGAAAAGCTATTTTTCTGCTCACTTTCGGTTATCTCTCCCTCCGATTCAATGTAACTGCGTAAAAGTTTATAATAGTCTATTCGATTGTTTGCTTATTATTTCCTGCTAGTTGAACGGCGCCAAATCAAGTAATCTATGAATCAATAACGATTTTCTTCACAAAAATTCCATATTGAGCGAGCGTTCAGTCGAAAGTATGTTATAATGGATGATAACGTTTACAAAATAAAATATTCAGTCAACATATTTGAAATTAGAATTCAAAAAGGGGAGGAATTTTCATGACAAAAACAGTTATTGTAGCCGGCGCTCGTACGCCATTCGGTAAGTTTGGTGGAGCTCTTGCACCGTTAACAGCGGCACAGCTTGGTGGAATCGCCATTAAAGAAGCGGTCAAGCGTGCAGAAATTGAAGGGAAAGATGTGCAAGAAGTCATTATCGGAAACGTCTTGCAAGGTGGGCAAGGGCAGCTTCCATCCAGACAGGCAATGCGAGAAGCAGGACTTCCTTGGGAAACGAAAACGGAAACGATCAATAAAGTATGTGCATCCGGCCTTCGCAGTGTGACCCTAGGTGACATGTTAATCCGTTTAGGTGAAGAAGATGTCATCGTTGCTGGTGGAATGGAATCGATGAGTAATGCACCGTATGTTTTGCCAGACGCTCGTTGGGGCTTGCGTATGGGCGACAAGAAAATTGTCGACAGCATGGTTCATGATGGACTTACTTGCTCATTTGAAAACGTGCATATGGGAACTTACGGTAACCGTACAGCGGAAAAATTCAAATTAACTCGTGAAGCGCAAGACGAATGGTCTGCGAAAAGTCATGAGCGTGCGCTAAAAGCCACCGAAGAAGGCAAACTGGGTGAAGAAATCGTGCCAGTTGAAGTACCTCAGCGGAAAAAAGATCCGATTACAGTCGATACGGACGAAGCACCTCGTGAAACTTCTAAAGAAGCTTTAGCTAAATTACGTCCAGCGTTTGACAAAGACGGAACAATTACAGCTGGAAACGCACCAGGCGTGAATGACGGTGCTGCAGCAATGGTATTGATGTCTGACAAAAAAGCTGAAGAACTCGGCAAAACGCCTCTTGCGACAGTTCTTGGTAATGCAGAATTAGCGGTAGAAGCAGACCGTTTTCCAGAAACACCAGGTCTTGTCATCAATAAGCTTTTAGAAAAAACAGGCTATAAAATTGATGATATTGATTTATTTGAAGTCAACGAAGCGTTTGCAGCGGTCAGCTTGGCTAGTGGTGAAATCGCAGGTCTTGACCCAGAAAAAGTGAACGTGAACGGTGGAGCAGTTGCGCTTGGTCACCCGATCGGTGCAAGTGGTGCACGCATTATTTTGACATTGGCTTATGAATTGAAACGCCGTGGCGGCGGACTTGGCATTGCGGCGATTTGTTCTGGTGGCGGTCAAGGCGATGCTGTGTTAATCGAAGTACCGAAACAATAAATTAATTTTTTTAGCGACAGGAGGTTTTACCCATGGCAGTCGAAAAAGTAATGGTTATTGGAGCCGGACAAATGGGGGCTGGGATTGCCCAAGTATTCGCTCAGTCTGGCTTCCAGGTGAAATTAAACGATATTGCAGAAGAAAATTTACAAAAAGGCCTTGCAACGATTGAAAAACATCTTTCAAGAAATGTTGAAAAAGGTCGTATGGACGAAGCGGACAAGACCAACACATTGAATAATCTTGAAACGACAACTTCATTAAATGATGCGAATGATTGTGATTTAGTCATTGAGGCAGTCGTTGAAAATATGGACGTCAAAACAAAAGTCTTTCAACAGCTCGATCAAATCACACCAAAACATGCGATTTTAGCATCCAATACATCATCACTCCCGATTACGGATATCGCTGCAGTAACGGAGCGTCCAGAACAAGTCATTGGTATGCACTTCATGAACCCTGTGCCGGTTATGAAACTCGTCGAAGTGATCCGTGCCATACAAACTACAGATGAAACGTATCAAACCATTGCTGAAACAGCAGAAAAACTCAATAAAACAGCGGTGGAAGTAAACGATTATCCAGGATTCGTTTCCAATCGAGTGTTGATGCCGATGATCAACGAAGCGGTTTATACCGTATTTGAAGGCGTTGCAGAACCAGAAGCGATCGATGAAGTGATGAAGCTCGGTATGAATCACCCGATGGGACCACTCCGGTTGGCAGACTTTATCGGGTTGGATACTTGTTTATCAATCATGGAAATTTTGCACGAAGGTTTCGGAGACAGCAAATACCGACCATGTCCATTGCTGCGTAAGTATGTAAATGCAGGATGGTTAGGCAAGAAATCCGGCCGTGGATTTTACGTTTACGAGTAATCTATGAAACTTTTACTAACAAGAATTTACTAGAAAGGATGGCGTAGGATGGATTTGCGATTTACAGACGAACAGGAAATGATGCGCAAAATGGTCCGTGACTTCGCCCAAAAAGAAGTTGCACCAAGAATTGAATCGATGGAAAATGAAGAATTCCCAACAGAAATTATCAAACGGATGGGAGAACTCGGCTTGATGGGAGTCCCTGTCAGCGAGGAACAAGGCGGGGCAGGTATGGATTACACATCTTATATCATCGCCATTAATGAGTTATCCAAAGTGAGCGCTACACTCGGCGTCATTTTATCCGTTCACACATCCGTTGGAACCTTTCCGATCTTGAAATTCGGTACAAAAGAACAAGTCGACCACTATGTACCGAAGCTAGCGAGTGGTGAGTACCTCGGCGCCTTTTGTTTAACAGAGCCAGGTGCAGGTAGTGACGCGGGATCATTGAAAACGAAAGCAAAAAAAGAAGGCGATCATTACATCATTAATGGATCAAAAGTATTCATTACAAATGGTGAGTATGCCGATACATTCATTGTTTTTGCGAATACAAACCCAGAGCAAGGAAATAAAGGCATTACCGCTTTTATCGTTGAAAAAGGTACGCCAGGCCTTGAGATTGGAAAATCCGAAAAGAAAATGGGTCTTCACGGTTCCAGTACCGTTTCATTGAATTTCGACAGTATGAAAGTATCAGAAAGCCAACGACTCGGAGAAGAAGGAGAAGGCTTTAAAATTGCCTTAGCCAACTTGAATATCGGTCGAATTGGCATTGCAGCCCAAGCGCTCGGTATCGCTGAAGCGGCACTCGATGCAGCGACAGGTTATGCAAAAGAACGCGAACAATTCGGAAAGCCAATTGCCAAAAACCAAGGAGTTTCGTTTAAACTCGCAGACATGGCGACAGCTGTCGAAGGAGCGAAACTATTAGTCTATAACGCCGCGTCCAAATACCAAGCAGGCCTAGATACGAGCAAGGAAGCATCGATGGCGAAAAAATACGCTTCCACAACAGCAGTCAATGCAGCTATTGAAGCGGTTCAAGTATTCGGTGGTTACGGCTACACAGAAGACTACCCAGTTGAGCGATATTTCCGAGATGCAAAAATCACTCAAATTTATGAAGGAACAAACGAGATACAAAATGTTGTCATTAGTAGGCAATTGCTGAAGTAGGTTGTCGGAATAATTTCAAGAAAAAATGCGATCACTTTGGTAATAAGCCAATTACTTTTAGAAGAATTCTTTTCACTTGAACAGAAAAACAAGAAATAATATTCAGGAATAGATGAACGCTAAACCAGCGAAAGAAATACACGTAGACTCCTGCGGGAAAGCGAAGACGAACAGACCCTACAGTGAGCGTTCTTTGCGAACGAGGAGGCTGATCGCGAGCCCGCGGAAAGCGTAGTGTATTTCTGTAGCGGTAACGATAAGTTAATTCACAGTTTATAGGAGGACTATATATGAATTTTCAACTAACAGAAGAACAACAAATGCTACGAAAAATGGTTCGTGACTTTGCGACGAAAGATGTCGAACCAACAGCGGCGGAACGTGATGAGGAAGAGCGTTTCGACAGAGAAATTTTTGATCAAATGGCTGAGCTTGGCCTGACTGGTATTCCTTGGCCTGAAGAATATGGTGGAATTGGCGCGGACTTTGTCAGCTATGCGATTGCTGTCGAAGAGTTATCTCGTGTCGATGCATCAATCGGTGTCACATTATCCGCTCATATTTCATTAGCGAGTTGGCCGATTTATAAATACGGAAATGAAGAACAGAAGCAAAATTTCTTGCAACGTTTAGCAACCGGTGAAGCGTTAGGCGCTTATGCGTTGTCTGAGCCTGGTGCAGGAAGTGACGTTGCTTCCATGCGTACGACAGCGAAAAAAGATGGCGATGACTACATCTTAAACGGAAACAAAGTTTGGATCACAAACGGTGAAGTCGCTGACTTGTATGTCGTATTTGCTAAAACGGACCAAGATGCGAAGCACAAAGGCATCTCAGCGTTTGTCGTAGAAAAAGGAACAGAAGGCTTTTCATTCGGTAAGAAAGAGAAAAAGCTAGGAATTCGTTCATCCCCTACAACCGAATTGATTTTCGAAAACTGTCGTATTCCGAAAGAAAATATGCTTGGTGAAGAAGGCGACGGGTTCAAGATTGCGATGACAACACTCGATGGTGGACGTAACGGAATTGCTGCTCAAGCTGTCGGGATTGCCCAAGGTGCACTTGACGCTGCGACAAATTACGCGAAAGAGCGTGAGCAGTTCGGGAAGCCAATTGCCAAGAACCAAGGCATTTCTTTCAAACTCGCAGATATGGCAACAGAAGTAGAAGCTTCTCGTCTATTGACGTATCAAGCGGCTTACAATGAGTCAGAAGGATTACCATATCAAAAAGAATCAGCGATGGCGAAACTATTTGCTGGAGACACGGCGATGCGCACAACCGTTGAAGCGGTTCAAGTATTCGGTGGGTATGGTTATACGAAAGATTATCCAGTAGAACGTTATATGCGTGATGCGAAAATTACACAGATCTACGAAGGAACGCAAGAAATCCAGCGTCTTGTTGTTGGACGTATGGTGACAAAATAAGTGATATAAGGGGCGGCACAGAATCTAAGTGCCGCTTTACCAAATATTTTCGGAATCTTTTGCATTTAGCAAGTATCTCTGGAAGGAGATCTACATGGAAGAACTCGTTAAAAAAATTCAACAAGGGAACCAACGAGCGTTGGCACGTGCCATTACGATGATTGAAAATGACCATCCAGAAAAATTGAAGCTGATGGATTTGATCAATCGCAGTGAAAAAAAGTCACATTATATCGGGATTACCGGTTCACCGGGTGCTGGAAAAAGCTCTTTGGTCGATCGTTTCCTCACCTTGCTACGCCAGAAGGATTTCACTGTCGCGGTCATCGCTGTCGATCCGACGAGTCCATTTAGTGGGGGAGCCTTACTTGGGGACCGAGTGCGGATGACACAGCACTTTTCCGATGAAAATATTTTCATTCGAAGCATGGCGACACGTGGAAGTC
>NZ_VMHF01000003.1:143096-177341 GCF_007559355.1 Allobacillus sp. SKP2-8
TTGGTGGATTGGCCCGTGCGACAAAAGACGCCATCCGTGCCTGTGATGCCTATGGGTTCGATTATATTTTAATTGAAACAGTAGGTGTCGGACAGTCGGAACTCGATATTATGAAGGTTGCCGACACGACGTCTGTTGTCTTAACCCCGAATAGTGGGGATGTATTACAAGTATTCAAAGCCGGCATTATGGAGATTGCTGATTTGTTTATTTTAAATAAAGCCGACATTCCGGGTGTGAAAAAACTAAAACGTCAGCTAAAAGACCTCATTCATCTTTCCAGCGAGAACCGGGCCTTTGAACCGGAGATTGTTGAAACAAGTGTCGTCGAAAACTTTGGCTTTGATCAGTGGTTTAGAGCGATAGAAAACCATCAACAATTCTTGAACGATACCGACCTTGGAAAGGAAAGACGGGCAAACAAGCTGCGTCATGAAGTATACGAGTTAATCCAGGAAGCGATCTGGAAAGATGTCGAAAGTTTTATTGAAACAGATGAAACAAAGCAGCAGACGCTTCAGAAAGAAGATAACTCCTATGCGCTAGCCGAAGCCTGGTATAAAGAGTGGAAAGAGAAAAAGAGAGGGTGAACTGGATGGATCACCGGATCACTTCATCGATAAAAGATGAGGCACTGGTTAAGAAACGATTAAACCAGCTACAAAAAGGTGCTGTCCAATTATTTAAACAAAAAGGATTTCACCGGGCGACGACCCGGGAAATCGCCAAAGCGGCAGGTTTCAGCATCGGAACATTATATGAGTACATTCGAAAAAAAGAAGATGTCTTATTTTTAGTCTGCGATGCCGTCCACGATGAAGTAAAGACACGTATGGAAAATGTCATTGATCGTAACTCCACTTCAGAAGAAGCCCTCAGGCAAGCAGTGTTCGCTTATTTTCAAATCATGGACCAAATGCAGGATGAAGTCTTGATTTTATACCAAGAATTGAAAGCCCTTCCAAAAGAAGATCAAGAATATGTCATGCAAAAAGAACGTGAAATGGTTGGGATTCTCGAACGAGTGATCAGCAATAGCTATGCCAATGTATTGGATGAAAAAAATGTGAAATTGGTTGCCAATAATGTGTATGTTCAAGGGCAAATGTGGGGCTTTCGCAGATGGTTAATTCAAAAGGAGTTTACGCTTCAAGAATATATGGAAATGCAGTTTCAATTACTGAAGAGCCAATTGGCTTTTCAAGCGAATTAATATGAGGGAGGAACGAATCATGCAACAAACGAAACCGTATCATGTGAAGCATGCTGTCCGTTTTGTTACAGCATCCAGTTTATTTGATGGTCATGACGCTTCCATCAACATTATGAGACGAATTTTGCAAGCGAGCGGTGCCGAGGTCATCCACTTAGGGCATAACCGTTCGGTCGAAGATGTAGTGAATGCAGCGATTCAAGAAGATGTCCAAGGGATTGCGATCTCATCCTATCAAGGCGGTCACGTTGAGTACTTCAAATACATGGTCGACTTATTGAATGAAAAAGGTGCCGGTCACATCCGCGTGTACGGTGGCGGTGGTGGGGTTATTTTACCTCGCGAGATTAAAGAACTTCACGAATATGGCGTGGCACGAATCTTTTCACCGGATGATGGACGTGAAGTTGGTCTTCAAGGGATGATCAACAATATGCTTGAGGAATGCGATCATCCGACACCAATGGATATTGAGAATGATGTAGAAGCTGTCAACAAGGGAGATTACCAGGCAGTTGCCCGCTTGATTAGCCACGTGGAAAATGAGGATGTCGCTAGTGAAGATATCATCGGTAAACTGACAACGAAAAATGATGGCGCTCCCGTTTTGGGGATTACCGGAACCGGTGGAGCTGGTAAAAGTTCATTGACGGATGAATTGATCCGCCGATTCATTAACGAAGTACCGGATAAAAAGATAGCGATTTTATCTGTCGACCCAACGAAGAAGAAAACCGGCGGCGCGTTACTCGGTGACCGAATCCGCATGAACGCGATTTTTAATCCACGCGTTTATATGCGCTCATTGGCGACGAGAGATTCAAAGAGCGAGCTATCCAAGTCAATCCAAGAGGCTATTCAAGTCGTAAAAGCAGCAGATTTCGATTTCATTATTATCGAAACGAGTGGGATCGGGCAAGGGGATGCCGAAATTACCGAAATCACCGACCTTTCCATGTACGTGATGACAGCGGAATTCGGTGCACCAACGCAGCTTGAAAAAATCGACATGATCGACTTTGCTGACTTTATCGTCATTAATAAATTTGAACAAAAAGGTTCAGAGGATGCGTTCCGCCAAGTTCGAAAGCAGTACGAACGAAGCCGGATGTTGTTTCATCAAGACCCAGAAACATTCCCGGTATTCGGTACGATTGCGAGCCAGTTCAGTGATCCAGGTACAAACACGCTATTCGCTTCCATCTTAGAAACATTGAATGAACGGTATGACTGGGATGTTGAAGTGCCATTTGATACAACGATCAAGATTGTCGAAAAAGATAACTTGATTATTCCGCCTGAACGTCGTCAATATTTGCGAGATATTGTAGACACGGTACAAAATTATAAAAAAGATGCCGAAAAGCAAAGTGAAGCGGCGCGCAAACTGTATCAACTAAAAGGCGCCAAAGAAGCAATGAACGATGCAGAAGTCAAAGAGATTGATGAGTTGATTGACACATATGAGAAACAGATTGATCGCAACAATCTTGAACAACTTGAAAACTTTGATGAACTTAAAGAGCAATATCAACAGGATCAGTTGACGTATAAAGTACGTGACAAAGAATTCACTGTCGATTTGAATACAGAATCGATTTCTGGGTTAAAGATCCCGAAAGTTTCTCTTCCGAAGTATAGTGATTGGGGAGATCGTCTGTATTGGTTGATGACGGAAAACGTACCAGGTTCTTTCCCTTATACGGCAGGTGTTTTCCCGTTTAAACGGAAAGGCGAGGACCCAACACGTCAATTTGCGGGAGAAGGTACACCAGAGCGGACCAACCATCGCTTCCATTATCTATCGAAAAACGAGGAAGCCAAGCGACTCAGTACAGCATTTGACTCCGTAACTTTATATGGAGAAGATCCAGACGAGCGCCCGGACATTTACGGGAAAGTCGGTGAATCCGGTGTCAACATTTGTACCGTTGAAGATATTAAGAAATTATATGAAGGGTTTGATCTAACCCATCCGATGACTTCAGTATCGATGACGATCAATGGACCGGCTCCAATTATTCTAGCGTTTTACTTCAATGCGGCAATCGACCAACAAATCGATAAATTCAAAGAAGAACATGGCCGTGAACCGAATGACGAAGAGCGCGAGCAAATTAAGAAGGAAACAATCTCGGTCGTACGTGGTACCGTGCAAGCAGATATTTTGAAAGAAGACCAAGGCCAAAACACTTGTATCTTCTCAACAGAGTTTGCCTTGCGTTTAATGGGTGACATCCAGGAATACTTCATCGACAATGAAGTCCGTAACTATTATTCTGTTTCGATTTCTGGTTATCATATCGCCGAAGCGGGCTCGAACCCGATCAGTCAGCTCGCATTCACCCTTGCGAACGGATTTACGTATGTTGAATACTATCTAAGCCGCGGCATGGATATTAATAAATTTGCACCGAACCTATCATTCTTCTTCTCGAACGGACTTGACCCAGAGTATACCGTCATCGGACGTGTTGCACGCCGAATCTGGGCGATTGCCATGCGAGAAAAATATGGTGCAAATGACCGAAGCCAAAAATTGAAATACCATATCCAAACATCCGGCCGTTCATTACACGCACAGGAAATTGCCTTTAATGATATCCGGACGACACTTCAGGCACTCTTGGCAATTCAAGACAACACGAATTCCTTGCATACGAACGCCTATGATGAAGCAATCACGACACCAACGGAGGAATCCGTGCGCCGTGCGATGGCTATTCAAATGATCATCAACAAAGAATTCGGACTGACGAAAAACGAAAACTCCATCCAAGGCTCGTTCATCGTCGAAGAGCTAACTAAATTAGTGGAGGACGCCGTCTTACAAGAGTTTGAGCGAATCAACGACCGCGGCGGTGTCTTAGGCGCAATGGAACGTCAATACCAACGCGGAAAAATCCAAGAAGAATCACTCTATTACGAAAGCAAGAAACACTCCGGAGAACTTCCGATCATTGGAGTGAACACATATCTGAATCCGAACCCACAATCAGAAGATGACATTAACTCAATGGAAGTTGCCCGGGCAACGCAAGAAGAAAAAGAACAACAAATTAAAAATCTACGTGACTTCCAAAAAGCGAACGAAGCAGAAGCAAAAGAAGCGTTGGAACGCTTGAAGAAAGTAGCCGCTTCAAACGGAAACATCTTCGAAGAGCTCATGGAAACCGTGAAAGTCGCAAGCCTCGGACAAATCACCCATGCCCTTTACGAAGTCGGCGGCCAATACAGAAGAAATATGTAAGAATACAAACCCGAACGAAGACGAATAAGTCCACGTTCGGGTTTTTTACGTAGATTTTGAAAGTCAGTCTGGTGGTCAGGGCGGGATGATGCTGGGGAGTGCGGGTTAACCCTGAAGAAGTGTGGATTAACGCTGAAGGAGTATGAATTAACACTGAAGGAATGCAATTTAACGCTGAAGAAGTACGAATTAACCCTGAAGTAGCGCGGAATAACCCTGAAGGAGTGCAAATTAACCCTGAAGCCCTCCGCATTAACCCTGAAGGGGCACAGATTACCCCTGAAGAAACGCGCGAATTAACGCTGAAGTAGTACGGGTTAACTCTAAAGGGGGTGCGAATTAACACTGAAGGATAGTAAATAAACCCTGAAGAAGTACGCAATAACCCTGAAGGAATGCAAATTAACCCTGAAGCCCTCCGCGTTAACCCTGAAGGAGCACAGATTAACCCTGAAGGAGCACAGATTAACCCTGAAGGAGCACAGATTAACCCTGAAGGAGCACAGATTAACCCTGAAGCATCCCACTTTAACCCTGAAGGAACGGAAATTAACCCTGAAGCAATGCAGAACAACACTGAAGGAAATCAAAATAAAGACGAATATTGACATGACCCTTTGTGCTAGCAGCAGCAAAAAATTCTAAAACGCACATTTAATCTACATAAGCTCAGCGTTTTCGTGTAGAATTTACTTCAAAAGGAGCGATTCTATGAAAACCATCATCGTAATAGTCGGAGGCAGTGGCTCGGGAAAAACAACAATTGCACATCAACTGGAAACGCACGGCTTCGAAAGACTGATCACGACGACCACTCGCTCAATGCGTGAAGGAGAAGTAAATCATCACGACTATCATTTTGTTTCAAAAGAGGAGTTTAAAAATCTCGATAAGATAGAAGAAAGTGAGTATGCGGGAAATCACTACGGATTATCCGCGAATGAAGTCGATACAAAGCTAACGCAACATCATCAGTTAGTGATCTGTATGGACATGAACGGTGCGAGAGCGATGCAAAGGAAATACCCTGAATATACAAAAGTCGTTTTCATCCGATTAACGAAAGAGCTGCTAGTGGAACGACTAAACCGCAGAGGAAGTTCTGAGGAAGAGATCCAAAGCCGATTGGAGGAAGCAAAGAAAAAGAACGAATTCGGCATGCCAGAGCAAGTGAATGTAGTCATTGAAAATAAGGATTTAAACGAAAGTGTACAAACCATCCTACAACTTACACAGAAACAAAAAGAAAAAGCCGACCGTTAAAGGAAGGCTTTTTTGATGTTACTATTGACCATTCACATGTGCTGTCCGTTCAAATAAATGCGCTAACCGTTTAAACGATCGCCCCGACCGTTCAAACGAAGACGCCAACTGTTCAAATAAGCACGCCGACCGTTCAAACGAACACCCCAACCGTTCAAACGACCGCGCTGACCGTTCAAATAAGTGCGTTAACCATTCAAACGATCGCGCCAACCGTTCAAACGACCGCGCTGACCGTTCAAATAAGTGCGCCGACCGTTCAAACGAATGCGCTAACCGTTCAAATAAGCACGCCGACCGTTCAAACGAATGCGCTAACTGTTCAAACAAACACCCCAACCGCTCAATCACTCACCACGCGACAACTCATCTACGGTGCTACATTCGCTTGTTTTCTCATCTTATATCCAACTAGACGTAAACTAATCGCAATGAAGATAATTAGGATCAATCCATAGGTTGAGATATCCATGAAGTGTTCGTTGCGGATGATGATATCTCGTAAGGCTTCGACGGAGTAAGAAACAGGCATAAATAAACCAATCCGATTCATCCATACGACATTTTCACTCGGTAAAATTCCGGAAAAATAAAATTGCGTCAAATGAATCGCGAAAATTGTAAAACCAAACTGGAAGAATGTTCGTGTGAAGGCTGCGACTACCATGCCGAGACTTACGGCGACAAGGCTGATCAACCACACGGTCAATAAGGCCCCCCAGAAAGATCCTGCAAAATATAGATCCAATTGATATATGCTATAGCTTAAGATCAATAACGATTGAATCAATGAAAGAATGCTGAACAATAAAAAGTAAATGGTAATGAATCGTGTGCCGTTCAAATGAAATTCATACGTTTGAACCTGTCTGGAGAACAGCATGGCACTACAAATCAACGTAAAGGCAAAGGCCAAAAATGCGATTAAGCCAGGGCCGATATAATCGTACCAGTTGTTTTGCGATGTACCGTGTAAATACAATGTATCAAAGGCACGATCATCAGCTGATAAATTAGCGTACATTTTATTGAGCGCGAGATTCGTGCTGTAGTTGGCGTGTGGCTTGCTCCCTTCCAACATCAAAAATCCACCTTGATTTTCGACAGTGAAAAAGGCATCCAACTGACCTGCTGATAATTTATTCAATGCTTTTGCTGTCGTAATCTGTTCAACGTTTACGTCCTGTTGCAACAAAGAAGCTTGCATCCGCTCAGAAATTTCTTCGACACCGATTGTCGGCTCGTATGCTTCCTCTTGTAAGATAGTTGAACTTAAAAATAGCAATAATAATGGTGTGATCAACATAAAAATGATGATGATTGGATTTTTCCAAAATGATTGAATCACGAATCGGATTACTTCTGATAATGGCCAGCCATTCATTCGCATCATCCTTTTCCAAATAACTCTTACTCTTATTTTAGAACATTCAGTCGAAATATGTAACTCATAAGAATTATGACGAGAAAACACGAGCTTTGTTTGTCGAAAAACCAACTGCTTCATAGGTTTAGTGTAGTTGAAGATAGGCACCTTTTTTCCAATGTTTGCTTTCTTTTTATTTCAGTAGATTAATTTTTAGGATAATGTGGTAAAATGCACATATCTATATTAAAATGATAGTATTTCAAACGGAGAATCATGTTCAGTTGATTTTTCCATACGGCATGATAAAATAGGAAACCATTTGATGATTAAGGTCTTAAAGGAGTGCTGACAATGGGTTTGGAAAAGTATGCAAATGAAGATATGAAAGAAATTTCAATGATTGAGATCGCTTATGAATATTTACAAGATGAAAATCAATCTGTTTCATTCAGTGATTTATATAATAAAATTGCCGAAGAAAAAGAAATGTCTGAGCAAGACAAAAAGACGTTCATTTCACAGTTTTATACGGACTTAAATGTTGATGGCCGTTTTATTCCAGTCGGTTCAAATGTTTGGGGATTAAAGCAGTGGTATCCATTTGATAAAACAGAAGAGGATATCATTAAGCTTGAAGAAGTAGAGCGTCCAAAGCGTAAAAAGAAAAAACGTAAAAAGTCTGATACAGATACAATTGCCGATGAGCCAGAAGAGGATTACTTGAAGGAAGATCTACAAGATGTAGATGCTGGATTCTCTGAAGAAGACGATGGGAACCTTTTCGGTCAAGAGGAAGAAGAAAGCGAAGATGAATTCTTCGATGAAGACGAAGAAGAAGTGGAAGACTTCGATGAAGATGACGAGGAAGAAAAATAATTCTTCCAGGACATAACCATCTTGACTTTCGCAAAATAAAACAGTAATATTCTATGTGGGCTCTTAAAAAATGTCAGCTCCCGATTCGTTCGGGAGCTTTTTTTGTTTTTATTAGCAGCTTTTCATCTCATAAAATTAAAATAAATGGTAATGACAGAAAGAGAGGAACGAAAATGACGAAATATATCTTTGTGACAGGCGGGGTTGTTTCTTCGCTTGGAAAAGGAATTACAGCAGCATCTTTGGGGCGCTTGCTGAAAAACCGAGGTTTAAATGTAACGATTCAAAAATTCGATCCGTATTTGAACGTAGATCCAGGGACAATGAGTCCATACCAGCACGGTGAAGTATTTGTCACGGAAGACGGTGCAGAAACAGACTTGGATCTCGGGCACTATGAACGATTCATCGATATTAATTTGAATAAGTACAGCAACATTACGACAGGGAAAGTTTATTCTTCCGTTATTCGGAAAGAACGCCGTGGTGAATATTTAGGGGGTACGGTACAAGTTATTCCACACATTACAAATGAAATTAAAGACCGTGTCTACAAAGCGGGCAAAGAAACGAATGCAGATGTCGTTATTACCGAAATCGGTGGTACGGTAGGAGATATCGAAAGCTTGCCGTTTCTTGAAGCGATCCGTCAGCTGAAAAGCGACCTCGGACGCGATAACGTCATGTACATTCATTGTACGCTCGTTCCTTATTTGGAAGCTGCAGGCGAGTTGAAAACTAAGCCGACACAGCACTCCGTCAAAGAATTGCGTTCACTCGGTATCCAACCGGATATTATCGTGCTTCGTACCGAAAAAGATATTAGTGAAGGCATGAAACAAAAAATAGCACTTTTCTGTGATATTAAGGAAGAAGCGGTTATTGAAGCTCATAACCAGGAAGTGCTTTATGAAGTCGCGTTGGAAATGAAAAAACAAGGGCTCGACCAGCTTACTTGTGAACATTTCAGCTTGGATTGTCCTGAAGCGGATATGACCGAATGGGAGGAACTCATTCATCGGGTGACCAATCTTTCTAAAACCGTAACCATCGGCTTAGTCGGAAAATATGTCGCTTTGCCAGATGCTTATATTTCTGTCGTTGAAGCGTTGAAGCACGCCGGTTATCCTGCTGATGCGGATGTCAAAGTCAAATGGATTGATTCCGCTAAGTTGACGGCAGAAAATGCAGCTGAACAATTCAGTGACGTATCTGGAATCATTGTTCCTGGTGGATTTGGTGACCGTGGTATCGAAGGTAAAATAGAAGCGATCCGTTATGCGAGAGAAAACGAAATTCCTTTCTTAGGTATTTGTTTAGGTATGCAGTTGGCAACGGTCGAGTTTGCGCGGAATGTTCTAGGACTGAAAGATGCACACTCAGCAGAGATCGATCCAGAAACGCCTTACCCAGTCATTGATTTGTTGCCGGAACAAAAGAATATTGAAGACTTAGGTGGAACGCTTCGTCTAGGTGTCTATGCATGTAGACTGTTGGAAGATACAAAAGCATATGAGGCATATGACCAACAAGAAATCATTTACGAACGTCACCGTCACCGTTTTGAGTTCAACAACGAATACAGAGAGCAGATGGAAGAGCAAGGCTTGATTTTTTCCGGTCAAAGCCCAGATCATCATTTAGTGGAAATCGTGGAATTGAAAGATCATCCTTGGTTTGTGGCATCCCAATTCCATCCAGAATTCAAATCACGCCCAACACGACCACAGCCTTTATTCAAGAATTTTGTCGATGCTTGTATGAAATTGCAGAAATAAACCTAGCAATCCCAAAATAGGTTAAAATTTCTTATGAATGTATTGTGTTTTTATTCCATTTCATCTAAGCTGAATATGGATGGTTGGAACGGAGAAGGGTGATGGGATGAAAAACACGACCTTATTCATCATTGACGATGAAAAGGGCATAAGAATGATGCTCAAAGAAGTTTTCGAACGAACAGGTTACAATGTTTTCACTTATGCTAATCCGTTTGATGCCAAAATGGCGATCAACGAAAAAAATCCAGCTTTAATTTTAGTGGATTATCGAATTCCTGAAATGAAAGGCGATCAATTCGCTCATGTCATTCAGGAAGAAGGCTTTAGAATTCCTGTGATTCTGATGTCAGGAGCCGATAAAGAAGAAATGCATGATAAAATCCATTCAGACGCAATTGTAGAAATTGTTGAAAAACCGTTTAACATTCTAGATATCATACAAATCGTTGAACAAAATTTATATGATTTCGTAAATATCTCTGAATAATGGACAGATGAAGTTGCGAAGCTAATGCATAGTTTGGTATTCTATAAATAGATTGTGCATGAACATTTTTCAGTTGATGCAAAGTGTAACACTCGGTTGTTGCCGATTACGTTTAAACTCACTCGAGTGTTCGTCAAATGACGAAAATCTCGTCAAAGTCCATGCAAGTAGGAGGAAATCTGCTGTGCCGTTAGTTTCCATGCTTGAACTGTTGCAAATGGATATAAATAAATCATTAAAAAAACACAGTAAGAGTGTCTCTACAGAAGAAGGCTGATCCATAATTGGGTTGGCCTTTTCGTCATGGAATCAAAAACCTCTCAGAAAATAACTGAAAAGAAGGAGCTAATTACAAATGAAATTTTTTATTGATACAGCAAATATTGATGAAATCAAAGAAGCAAATGCGTTAGGTGTTTTAGCGGGCGTAACAACAAACCCATCACTTGTCGCAAAAGAAAACGTTTCTTTTCACGATCGTTTAAAAGAAATCACTCAAGAAGTGACAAAAGGTTCGGTAAGTGCGGAAGTTGTTTCCGAAGATGTTGACGGAATGATGAAAGAAGCAGAAGAACTCATTAAAATCGCACCGAATATTACGATTAAAGTACCAATGACACTTGAAGGATTGAAAGCTTGTAAGCAACTTACGGACAAGGGTGTCACAACAAACGTCACACTTGTTTTTTCCGCCAACCAAGCATTGCTTGCGGCTCGTGCTGGCGCGACATACGTATCTCCTTTCCTTGGCAGATTGGACGATATCGGACAAAACGGCATGAACTTAATTGCTGAAATTGCTGAGATTTTTGACCGCCATGCGATTGACACACAAATTATTGCAGCAAGCGTCAGACATCCGATGCACGTAACAGAAGCGGCAATTAATGGAGCACATATTGCAACGATTCCATTCAACGTCATTCAGCAACTCGTGAAACATCCATTGACCGACCAAGGCATTGAGAAATTTTTGGCCGACTGGGAAAAAGCAAATAAAGAATGAATTTGTGAAGAGTCCGCATAATAAGGACTAGAATAATTTTAGAGGGGTATCACAAATGGAAAAACTACTCATCGAGGGAGGCCACGAATTAAACGGCACTGTACGGGTCAGTGGTGCGAAAAATAGCGCTGTAGCTCTTTTGCCAGCTACTATTTTAGCTGAATCCGAAGTGACGATTGAAGGTCTTCCAGATATTTCAGACATTCAAATATTGAAAGAGCTACTTGAAGACATTGGTGGAACCGTTTCGCAAACAGGTGAAGATGTGACGATTGACTCAACAGATATGATCGACATGCCACTACCGAATGGAAAGGTGAAAAAACTCCGTGCGTCTTATTACTTTATGGGTGCTATGCTCGGTCGGTTCAAAAAAGCAGTCATCGGCTTACCGGGTGGATGTAATTTAGGTCCACGTCCGATTGACCAGCACATCAAAGGTTTTGAAGCTCTCGGTGCCAAGGTGACGAATGAGCAAGGTGCGGTTTATCTCCGGGCGGATGAATTGGTCGGCGCGAAGATTTACTTGGACGTCGTCAGCGTCGGTGCAACGATTAATATTATGCTTGCCGCTGTCCGGGCCAAAGGGAAAACAATTATCGAAAACGCCGCGAAAGAACCGGAAATCATTGATGTCGCTACCTTACTGAACAGTATGGGCGCAAACATCAAGGGTGTTGGAACGGATGTCATCCGCATTGAAGGAACAGATGATTTGAAGGGATGTAAGCACACCATCATTCCAGACCGAATCGAAGCGGGTACTTATACGATTATGGCTGCAGCCAAGGGCGGGGAAGTCATTATCGATAATGTCATTCCGACACACTTGGAGTCGTTAACAGCGAAACTCCGTGAAATGGGTGTCGAAATTGAAGCGGAAGATGAACGGCTGATTGTCCGCGGAAACCGACCGTTCCATTCTTGTGATATCAAGACGCTTGTCTATCCAGGATTTCCGACGGATCTACAACAGCCGCTTACGACATTATTAACGCAAGCAGAAGGAACGAGTGTTGTGACAGATACCATTTACAGCGCGCGTTTTAAACATATCGACGAACTACGCCGGATGAATGCTTCCATCAAAATTGAAGGAAGTTCAGCCATTATTACAGGGCCATCTCGATTAGAAGGTGCAAAAGTGAAAGCGAGCGACTTACGCGCAGGTGCTGCATTAGTGGCCGCCGGTTTACTGGCTGATGGCATCACAGAAATCGTCGGATTAGAGCATATCGAACGAGGCTACCATGACATAACGAAAAAATTATCTGATTTAGGCGCTGTCGTTTGGAAAGAAGCGATGACAGAAGAAGATCAGAAATTTTATCAAAATATATAAATACCTTGTAAACAAACAGACGAGGGAATTGCAACACCAAAAGGGGAGGAACCTATATGGAAAGAAGTTTATCAATGGAAATCGTTCGGGTCACCGAGGCTGCAGCAATGGCCTCTGCACGTTGGATGGGCCGTGGCGAGAAAGAAGAAGCAGACAACGCAGCAACGGAGGCCATGCGAAAGGTATTTGATACAATTCCAATGAATGGACGAGTTGTGATTGGTGAAGGCGAAAGAGACGAAGCACCGATGCTTTATATTGGTGAGGAGCTTGGAATGACAGGTGGACCGGATGTAGATATCGCGGTTGACCCGGTGGAAGGAACGAACATCGTTGCCTCAGGTAGCTGGGGAGCATTCGCAGTCGTCGGGATTGCCGACCGCGGACATATGCTTCACGCGCCGGACATGTATATGGAAAAAATCGCTGTCGGTCCGGAAGCGGTCGGGAAAATCGACTTGAATGCCTCCGTTACAGAGAACATGAAAGCTGTTGCCGAAGCAAAAGGAAAAGCTATACAAGATGTCGTCGCTTGTGTATTGAACAGACCTCGACACCAACACATCATTGATGAAATCCGCGAAAACGGCGGACGAATCAAACTAATTCCAGAAGGCGACGTAGCCGGAGCAATCAACACAGCATTTGACCATACAGGTGTTGATATCCTATTCGGAACAGGCGGCGCACCCGAAGGAGTACTCGCTGCCGTCGGTTTAAAATGCCTCGGCGGAGAAATCCAAGGCCGTTTGAAACCAGAAAACGACGAGCAAGTCGAACGATGCAAAAAAATGGGCATCGACGACCCGAATCGCGTACTGACAATGGAAGACCTCGTTTCAGGAGACGACGCCATCTTCGCAGCATCCGGCATTACAGACGGTGAACTGCTAAAAGGTGTACAATTCAAAGGCGATCGCGCAACCACACAAACCCTAGTCATGCGTGCACTATCAGGCACCATCCGTTTCGTCGACGGTGCCCACCGCCTAACAACAAAACCAAACCTCGTCATGACAGATGAGTAAAACTTTTATTAGGAAACCAACCGCTGTGGCGGTTGGTTTTTTGATTTAAAGCCTTGAGTGGAACATTTTTGCTTAGGCAAAAATGGACCTTTTGATGTCTTTCACCCCATCCCGCGTGACAAGCTGCTGAAAAGAAGTGTAGACGTCGAAAAATGAAATCGAGCCGTCGAAAAGTCAGCTCGAGCCGTCGAAAAACAGAGTGAAGCCGTCGAAAAGTGGGGTCGAGCCATCGAAAAAGCGCGCCTAGCCATCGAAAAATGAAATCGAGCCGTCGAAAGCCGCCTTGCAGCCGTCGAATAACCATGTTCAGCCGCTGAATCTTACGCAAAAACAGAAGTATCAAAAGCTTGTCACCAAAAAGCTATAGGCTATAATAATATTAAAATTACATAGAAGGAGAGATAAAACTTGTCTATTGATAAAAAGTCCTCAATTCCCCCGCACATCCTCAAGTTACAAGCTCTGTACCACCGTCTACCTCTGAATCACAGCCGTTACCCTCATGTTGAAAAAAGGATCAAAAATGAACTTGCTGGTTTATACGGCGAATCAAGATTATATTATCCACTCAGTAAATTCCCAACTCCACACAAAGTTTTACAAAACACGCGTCTTTATCTTCACTCGTCCTACTTTCAAATAGATTTTTTAATTATCACTCCTAAATTTCTACTCATCCTTGAATCAAAATATTATAGTGATGATCTAATGTTCGATGACACAGTTCATCAAGTAATTCAGAAAAAAGATCAGCAAATAAAAGTATTCGATGATCCCGTTCTTCAAGCTGAAGAGCAAGCGTATCAGCTCACGATATGGTTAGAGAAACTAGGATACAGTAATTTGCCAATTGAGTATTATGTTGTCATGACGAATTCTCAAACACGATTACGAATTGATCCTACAAATAATCATCATGCTGAAAAAGTTATCTCTCTCCAACGGTTACCTTCTCTTTTCCGCGAACTAATCAAAAATTATCAACAAGATACACTCACGTTAAATGAAATGAGTAACCTCACTAAAACCATTTCTTATCATCATCAGACCTATAATCCAGATATTTTAAAAACAATGAAAGTCAGTGAAGGGGACATTTTGAAAGGTGTTATTTGTATGAAATGCGGAACGGTAGGCATGAAAATGTACAGACTTAGATGGCAATGTGTTACATGTGATTACCGTTCTCGTGATGCTCATGAAAATACGTTGAAAGATTATTTCTTGCTGATTGGTCCCACCATTACGAATCAAAATTTTCGAAACTTCACATCGTTAAAATCCGGCAGTACAGCGAAAGACATGTTGAACAAAGCTTCATCAAAAGTTACTGGCAATACAAAATCCAGACAATACCAACTTTCTTATAATTTTGATTCAGAGGATTTCAATTATTTATCTAAATTGAACACAATAAAAAGCAAGTTGAAAAATGAGCTTCAGTAGTCGGCTTTGAATGCTGCCGAATAACTAGAAAGCAACGGAGCCGTCGAAAAACGAACAGAAGCCATCGAATAATGAGCAGAAGCCGTCGAAAAAATCAACGAAGCCGTCGAATAATGAGCGCTAGCCGTCGAAAAAAGCAACGAAGCCGTCGGAAAATGAATAGCAGCCATCGAAAAGAGGCGCCCAGCCATCGAAAAAGCTGCGTAACCACGTCAAAACAATCTTCCAATGCCCCGTAATTCCTCACTATTAAAATGGAAAACCCCACAACTTTTTAAGAATTCGTTGACAAACTCAACTCTCACACGTATTATGGTTATATACTCAACTATATAACCAATAAACAACAAAGCGAACACGATAAATCAACAAAGCCACACAATAAGGCGGTGAAGACGATGAGAAGAGATTTTGATGAAGGGAAGCCGATTTTCCAACAAGTACGAGAACGGATTGAAGATCAGATTGTGAATGATCAGTTAAAAGAAGGAGATCAAGCACCTTCAACCAATCAGTTGGTCCAGTTTTATGAGATTAACCATGTGACGGTCGCAAAGGGAGTGAATCAACTCGTCGACGAAGGAATTTTATTTAAAAAAAGAGGTGTTGGAATGTTTGTGGCAGAGGGTGCAAAAACAAAGCTAGTGCAGAAGCGTCGCGATGCCTTTATGGATGATTACGTTGTTCCGATGGTTCAGGAAGCGGAAAAATTGGCGATTGAGGAAAAAGAAATGCTCAAGTTGATTCGAAAGATTAAGAGAGGTGAAGAGAATGAGTCATAAATTGGAAATCAAGCGAGTGTCAAAGTCATTTAAAAAGCATGAAGTAATTAATGAAATTGACTTTAATGTCGAAGGAAATAAAATCGTTGGACTGATCGGTCGAAACGGCGCAGGGAAAACAACGTTGCTCTCTTTAATTGCTGGGCTTAAGCAGTCAGATCAAGGAGAAATCACTTTGGATGGGGAGCCTATCTTTGAAAATCAATCACGGATGCAACAGGTCATGTTCCTATCAGACTCCCAACGTGATCAATCATTGAAAGTCAGAGAAATGCTTGATATGACTGAAACATTCCGTCCGAATTTCGACCGAATATATGCGGATGAGTTAATCAAAACATTTAACTTATCAACAAAAAAAAGTATGAGTGAATTGTCGAAAGGAATGAGGTCGGCCTTGCAAGTTGTCTTAGGATTAGCAAGCAGAGCGCCAATCACAATATTTGATGAAGTTTACACAGGAATGGACGCACCGACGCGAAAGAAATTTTACAATGAAGTCCTTGATGAGCAAGCGGAACACCCACGCATGTTTATTCTATCAACACATCTCGTCTCGGAAATGGACTATTTGTTCGATGAGATTGTTATGATTCACCAAGGGAAATTACTGCTTCACGATGAGTACGAAGCAATGACGCTGAAAGGGCAGACAGTGATCGGTGAAGCAAATGCTGTCGATCAATTCGTTTCTGGGAAAAAAGTACTGAACGAACAACGACTGGGCCCGACGAAATCCGTGACAATCTACGGTGAATTAAGCGAAGAAGAGCGTCAGAAAGCGAAGAAGCAAGAGCTTGAAATCGGCAATGTGTCTTTGCAAGATTTATTTATCCATTTGACAGGAGGGGAAGCGTAGTGATGAGCAAACTAGTAACGAATGATTTACAACGATTTTTCGCCACATGGATACTCATCGTAGCAACCGTATTACTCGTATTACAAATTGGTGTCACAATCGTAAAAGTTATTTTTAGCGTAGAGACAGGTGATGTGTTCACCACGGCATTTGATGCTTATTCTGTCGTCATGATAGTCTTTGGAGTCATGGCGGTTTATCCTTATCTTACGTTGCTCGCTTTCCATGGTGTTACTCGTAAAAATTACTTGAAAGGGACCATCGCAGCTGCCATCAAAACAACATTTCTTTCTTTATTGATTGCACTTGTGTTTCTCGGTTTGGCATATGTTGCAAAGAACGTATTTCAACTGCCTATTAATGGCACGCTTGAATTAGGTGGTTTCGGTGAAAACCTTCTCCTTGCTTCAGTCGGTTATTACCTCTCTTCGCTGGCCATCTTTTTCATAGGATGGACCATCGGGTTATCCTTTTACAGACTTGGTTGGTTTGGAGGGACGATTGCCATCATCATTTCATTGTTTTTATTTGGAATACTAGATTACTTTTGGGAAAATGAGTTTCTTGTAATCACAATAAACGGAATAGACTTCAATAATTTTTGGGAATCTCACTTTTTCATCTCACTAACCGGAACGCTGATCATATTAGTCGGCCTTTTCATCACAATCCGGAGCCTTACCCGCAACATAGCATTAGAATTATAAAAGAACGTAAGCTGGCTAGAACTTCCTAGCCAGTCTTTTTAACAGTAAATCCCAATAAAAAATCAGACTCTTTCTTGCTATCTGACAGTAAAATCGATACAATGGAAGAGTCATAATTTTACCCCAAGATTTTCTCTTCCCAACCCAAGAGATCATCCCTTTATTTCCAAAATAAATTTGAATGAAAAATAATATAAAATAAAAGCGTGGTGTAATGATTTGTCAAAAACATTGACAATCGCAGAGTTAGAAACGAAAACACTCAAGGACCTCTATGCCCTTGCACGTGATTTCGGTGTTTCTTACTATGCAAAACTAAACAAAAAAGAATTGATTTTTGCGATTTTAAAAGCGCAAGCTGAAAAAGACGGCAAGCTATTCGTTGATGGGATTTTAGAAATTATCCCGACAGAAGGCTTCGGATTTTTGCGTCCGATTAACTATGCGCCGAGTCCGGAAGACATTTATATTTCCGCATCCCAAATCCGTCGTTTTGACCTAAGAAATGGCGACTTGGTTTCCGGAAAAGCACGTCCACCAAAAGAAAATGAGCGTTATTTCGGCCTACTACACGTCGACGCCGTCAATGGTGACGACCCGGAAAGCGCGAAAGAACGAATCCACTTTCCAGGCCTGACCGCTCTTTATCCTGATCGGAAAATGAACTTGGAAACGACGAGCAATGTATTATCAACTCGGATTGTTGATATGATGTCACCCGTCGGCTTTGGTCAACGTGGCCTCATCGTTGCCCCGCCAAAAGCGGGGAAAACAACGATATTAAAAGAAATGGCGAATGCGATTACGAAAAATCATCCACATTCCAAATTGATCATACTTTTAATCGATGAGCGTCCAGAAGAAGTGACGGATATCGAACGCTCTGTCGCTGATGAGGTAGACGTTGTCAGTTCCACGTTCGATGAAGTTCCGGAAAACCATATTAAGGTTTCCGAACTTGTGTTAGAACGAGCGATGCGACTTGTTGAGCATAAACAAGATGTCGTAATTCTCATGGATAGTATTACGCGTTTAGCGCGTGCTTACAACCTCGTCATCCCGCCAAGTGGAAGAACATTGTCCGGAGGGATCGACCCAGCGTCCTTCCACCGTCCAAAACGTTTCTTCGGTGCGGCGAGAAATATCGAAGAAGGCGGCAGTTTGACCATCTTGGCAACGACCTTAGTCGATACAGGATCACGCATGGACGATGTCATTTACGAAGAATTTAAAGGAACGGGGAACATGGAGCTTCACCTCGACCGAAGCTTGGCCGAGCGTCGAATCTTCCCAGCAATCGATGTATTGCGCTCCGGCACACGGAAAGAAGAGCTGTTGTTACCGAAAGATCAACTCGATAAAATGTGGGCCATCCGGAAAACGATGCAGGATCAAAATGGATTCCTCGAACGCTTCATGAAGCGATTAAGACAATCGAAAACGAACGATGAATTCTTCAAACGAATGGAAGATGAAATGCAAGGGAAAAACTAGTCTTAGCACAGTAAAAACTTCTTGCATTATGAACATGCAGTTGATATAATCACTCTGTATGAAAAGACAAAGCACACCGTTGTTTTGAAAAAACTCTGTTTCCACAGGATTCAGGGCAAGGAGGGTTAACCATGAAAAAGGATATTCATCCGGAATACCGCAAAGTTGTATTCTTAGATACAAGTTCTGATTTCAAATTTTTGTCTGGATCTACTCTTAATTCTGACGAAACAATCGAATGGGAAGACGGCAATACGTACCCATTAATCCGAGTTGAAATCAGCTCAGAGTCACATCCTTTCTACACTGGTAAGCAAAAAGCTGACAAAGTCGGTGGCCGTGTAGACCGATTCAAGAAAAAATACAATCTTAACTAATAAGATGAGAAAACAAACGCTGACCGTAATTCAGCCAATCACCTGTCAAAGGGATGCGGCTGATCGCGGTCAGCTTTTTTCTTTTTATGTCGAGCGGCTGGAGCGCTTCGTCGAGCGGTTCGTCACGTTTGTCGAGTGGTTGGAACGTTTTATCGAGCGGTTAGAACGCATTATCGAGCGGTTTCCCCCCGTTTGTCGAGCGGTTAGAACGCGTTATCGAGCGGTTGCCCCTCACTCATCGAGCGGTTAGACCTGATCTACCAAACTCGACTTAAAAAATCTTCATCTAATCAAAGCCAAGCGAATCTACCTTTATCTAAACAATCCACTGCCCAAAATCAAAATTAGGAAAAACTAACCCTTTTTATTCCTCTTCGGATTCGGTAGAATGATAAGTGACCATTTGCGGGTATGATTTTTCATGTCATTTTGACAAATACCGCAAGCATTACTGACGATTAACACACATATATGAATATGTTTTAACATAAACCACGAAAAAAGAGGTGCCTCCCATGATGTATATAATGAACCATAAAGGCTGGATGGAAGTCATTTGCGGAAGTATGTTCTCTGGGAAATCAGAAGAACTCATCCGACGCGTGAAACGAGCGACATATGGCAATCAAAAAATTCGCGTATTTAAACCAGCTATCGACAATCGGTATAAAGATGATTCGGTCGTCTCTCATAACGGAAACGCGATCATCGCCCACCCGATCCGACAAGCTTCAGAAATTGAAGAAAATGTAACGGATGATTTGGATATCATTGGTATTGATGAGGTCCAATTTTTCGACGAAGAAATTGTTCAAGTGACACAGCGATTAGCGAATCGAGGCATTCGTGTCATTGTTGCTGGTCTTGACCAAGATTTCAGAGGCGAGCCGTTCGGTCCGATGCCACAATTGATGGCGAACAGTGAAATGGTATCAAAACTGCATGCGATTTGCCCGATGTGTGGGTCACCAGCAACGCGTACACAGCGATTGATCGACGGTGAGCCGGCTTCATACGACGATCCCGTCATCATGGTTGGCGCTTCTGAATCGTACGAGCCACGCTGCCGTCATCATCATGAAGTGCCGAATCACCCACATTTACATCAAGTATCGAAATCAGAAATGAATCAATAAGATAACATAGCAAGCACTATCCGTGAATTAGTGCTTGCTATTTTTGACGGTAGCCCGCCACTGTAATATAATAATGAAGGAAAAAGTAGAGGTGAACAGAATATGTTCGATAAATTGCAAAATATCGAAGACCGTTACAATCAATTGACTGAAAAATTGATGGACCCAGAAGTCATCAATGATTCCAATAAATTACGCGATTATTCAAAAGAGCAATCAGACATACAGCCAATCGTTGAGAAATTTCGTCAATACAAAGAAATTCGGCAACAAATAGACGAAGCGAAAACAATGCTCGAAGAAGAGTCTGATGAAGACGTGATGGAGATGGCTCAAGAGGAACTAAACGAACTCGAGCCACAGATCGAACCACTCGAACAAGAAATGAAATTACTGCTCGTTCCGAAAGACCCGAACGATGATAAAAACGTTATTATGGAAATTCGCGGTGCAGCAGGCGGAGAAGAAGCGGCATTATTTGCTGGAAATCTTTACCGTATGTACGCACGCTATGCGGAAGCTCGTAACTGGAAAACCGAAATCATCGATGCCCATGAATCTGATATGGGTGGTTATAAAGAAATCATCTTTATGATTACCGGTAAAGGCGCATACTCTCAAATGAAATACGAAAACGGTGCACACCGTGTACAACGTGTCCCAGAGACCGAATCGGGTGGACGGATTCACACGTCTACATCAACCGTCGCCGTGCTTCCGGAAGCGGAAGAAGTTGAAGTAGATATCCATGAAAAAGATATTCGTGTCGACACGTTCGCATCCAGTGGACCAGGTGGGCAAAGTGTTAATACGACGATGTCAGCTGTCCGTTTGACCCACGAACCAACTGGAACAGTCGTATCTTGTCAGGATGAAAAATCCCAGATCAAAAACAAAGAAAAAGCGATGAAAGTTTTGCGTGCTCGTGTGTATGAAAAATTCCAACAAGAAGCACAAGCAGAATACGATGAAAACCGTAAATCAGCAGTCGGTACAGGTGACCGTTCTGAGCGAATCCGTACGTACAACTATCCACAAAACCGTGTGACGGACCACCGCATTAACTTGACGATCAATAAACTCGATCAAATTATGGAAGGAAAACTTTCCGAAATTATCGAAGCGTTGACGATTGAAGAACAGACATCGAAACTTGATCAAGTTACGGAATAATTGATAGAAACGGTGAAATACATGGAACAACCAACGATTCAAGAAGCTCGTAAATGGGCTTCTTCTTTTTTACAGTCACATGATAGAGAAGAGCGCGTGGCAGACCTCATGTTGTGTCATTTGCTGGATACGACAATGAGCGGGTTATTTATGAACGCCCTTGAAAAACTGGAAACGAAAACGCACGAAACATTCGTCGGTTGGGTTGAAACCCATGCAGCAACAGGAAAACCACTCGAACATTTCACCAATACAGCGACGTTTTATGAACGCGACTTTTACGTCGATGAAAATGTCCTCATTCCACGTCCGGAAACCGAAGAATTAGTCCAATACTTGCTTGGAAAACTTTCAGGAACAGAAACAGTTGTGGATATCGGTACAGGAAGCGGCATCATAGCGGTCTCGTTAAAAAAAGAAATGCCTACCTTACGTGTATTGGCAACCGATTTATCGCATGAAGCCCTTCAAGTTGCTCGTCGAAATGCAACGGCACACACTGCGGACATCGAGTTTTTGCAAGGAAGTTTTTTGGAACCCGTCATCGAGGCTGGTCACAACATTGACGTCATTGTCTCCAACCCGCCATACATCGCACAATCAGACCGAGACAGCTTGAGCGATACGGTCATTTTCGACCCACAAATGGCATTATTTGCTGAAAATGACGGACTGTTTGCTTATGAACAAATCATTGCACAATCGAAACGTCTAAAACCAAAGCAGCTCGCCTTCGAAATCGGCTATCAACAAGGCGAGGCAGTAAGCATGTTAATTCAACAAACCTGCTCCAAAGCTAGCCCGGAAATTATTCAAGACATCAATAAAAAAGACCGTATCGTTTTTGCTGAGTGTTAAAGCGAAGCCTCTCATTAGTTTACTAAACTGTTGAGAGGCTTCTTTTTTATGGAATAAAATTCAGCACTATATAAATAATATTTAAATAAAATTGAAAAATACTTTAATATTATTTAATTTAATGTTAAAGTAAACTTACACATTAGATGAGATGAGGTGATTAAATGGATATAAGAGATGTTCCAAGTTGGATCTTGTCTTTGGATCAAGAGGATGTGGAATTCATCAAAAAATTCGTCATGAACTCAGGTTCTTTAAAAGAAATCGCAAAAGTTTATGAGGTTTCTTATCCGACAGTAAGGATTAAGTTAGATCGGTTAATAGAAAAAATAAAATTAAATGATGCTGCGGAAAATGAAGAATTTATTCAGTTTATCAAAAAGCTATCGATTGATGATCGGATCAACTTGGAAGAAGCAAAATTAATTATTGAAAAATATAAGAAAGAAAAGGAGAGGTAAAAATGCATTGGTCACTTAATATGTTATTGGCAATTTTTATACTGGTTCTCCAACACTTTCTTTCAACAAGAAATAAAGCATTTTGGGGAGCAATACTACCAGTAAGTTATGTCGCATTCCTAATATATCTAAGTCTTTCAGGGTTAATAGATGTCGGTTCAAGAGACTTTTGGTTTATTGCCATTTTAGGCACAACAATTTTACTGGGAGGTTGGATATCAGGTAGAGAATCTCTCGAAAAAAAGAGAAAACAAGAATTGGATAAAATGACATCTCATGATTTGAGGTAAATAGTTGAAATAAGGAGAAAACAAAATGATTCATATATTAACAAGAGAGTTTCTTGACTCTTTTAAAAGTGTGCGGTCCATCCTAATTATATTATTTATTACATTTGTATCTTATCAATCAGCTACGTTCATTGATAGCAACCCAGGTTTGATTCAAGAAATTGTAAAAATCGGTGGTGAGGAAGGAACAGTATATACAGCTGCAATCGCTCTCATCGTATTAATACTCGGGTTTCTATTTGTTTTTGCGACGTCTCATGATTTGATCAACAAGGAAATCGAATTAAAAACGATGCGTTTACTCGTGACGAAAACGTCGAGAATGCAGATCGTGGTAGGTAAATTCTTAGGCACATTGTTATTTTGGCTTGCTACGATAACGATATCATTTGCAGTTATATTCATCATCTCTGGTTCGTGGTTTTTGAAAGATTATTTTCATTCCTTCGTATTTTTATTTTATATTGTCAGCTTTGTCGTTTTAGTTTCCACCATATTCACAAAGTCAAAGTTAACGATGTTCTTAGGTATTCTATTCGGTATTGCCTTACCGATTTTAGGGCTAGCTTCAGCTGTCTCGAATAAATGGTATTTAGTCCCTTTCAAATACTTTTTACCTTATAGATATTTAGAAGGTTCGAACGGTTTGATGCTCATTCCCATCGCTATTGGATTGATCTACCTTTTAATAGCTGTGTTCATCATGCAAAGGAAGGATTTATAGACATGAATATAATTGAAGTGAATCATTTAACAAAAAAATATGGAACGACAGAAGTTTTAAAGGATATCAACTTAAAGATCTACCGAGGCGAAGTTTTTGGTTTTGTGGGCCATAATGGCGCTGGGAAATCTACCTTCATTCATACGATTACAGGTATAACGAATAAAAGCGCAGGCTCTTTTACGATAATGGGCATTTCAGATAGCCAACTAAATAATGTAAAAAAAAGAATAGGTGTTATGCCAGACGTCTCTAATTTATATGAAAATATGAAAGGGTTAAACTTTTTACGCTACATGGGTAAGTTAGCTGGCGATAAGCGTAGCAAGCCAGAGTTGAAAACGTTAATGAAAGAAGTTGGCTTAGAGGGCGGCGAACAGAAAAAAATCAAGTCATACTCCTTTGGTATGAAAAAGAAAATTTCCATAGCACAAGCGTTATTAGGAAACCCGGACTTAATTATTTTAGATGAGCCAACATCGGGAATTGACCCAGAATCAGCAATTAACATACGAGACTTAGTGATAAAGTTGAAGGAAGAAGGGAAAACGATCTTTCTTACCTCACATAATTTAGATGAAATCGATAAAGTAAGTGATCGGGTCGGCATTCTAAGCGATGGTGTTATTAAAAAACTAGGCACCCCACGTCAATTAAAAGAGGGAATAGCTGCAGGTGTTACGATTTCCGTTAGAACAAAACCGATTTTGCAGAAAAATGATATTCAAAAACTGTCCGAGAAAATGAACACAGACATAATTTTTATGGAAACTAAAAAAGATTATACGCTCTTGCAGGTACCTTCAGAAGAAGATTTGCCAGAAGTATCCAAAGAGATCATTCAATCGGATGTTCATCTGTATGAGATGAAAGTGGAGGAACGTTCTTTAGAAGACGTCTTTATGAATGCTTAAGTGATCATCGTTTGAGACGTCTTCAAGTGAAATCAAAGCCAATTTCCTTGCTGAAAAATCAGTATGGAAATTGGCTTTTTTCTTTCCGAACAGTAATTCCTGACAAACTCGGAAGTAAATACATGACATATCTATCCAGCCCTTCAAGTCGTCTGACGAAATCGACCACACACTTAGTTGGCATCGCATTTCTACAAGGAAGTTTTAGAACCAGTATTCAAGATCGAAGCAATAACGTAACAAAAAAAGACTTGATTATTTTAGGAAATCTTCTTCAAAACACAGAAACTTATGATACATTAGGGCTAAGTAATTTTAAAATATAGAATTATTTTTCTTCAACAAAACGGCTATTTAACTACATAGTTTATTTATAAAAGGTGTTGACGATTGGAGAGAAAAATATGGAGGTATTTTTAGTTAGTCTTAATTCAATAATAATTATTTGTATGACGATTAGTACAATGATTAAGGCACTAAATATTGCATTAAAGAGGAAGGAAATATCAAAACAAAAATATAGACTATTAGTAGCTTCTTCCACTATGATTGGTGTTTCAATAGCCACAGCATTACCATTCATCTTTATAAAAGTGTTTGAGCGTATTACCTAAATAATAATGAAAATGTAGCAGAAAGTTAATTAGGAGGGGATGTAAGCTTGAATGCTAGCAGGCTCGACACCTCTATTGCTTCGCGCGCGGTTGTCGCGCAAGGTTTGAGTTAGAATCGGTCCAGATTATAAAATAAAATTAAATTATAGGGAGGTCATTTAGATGCAGTGGTCAGAAATAAGCTCAATATTAATTATGCTTTTGCTCTTAGGTTGGGGTATCAGTTTAATGAGTCAAAACAGTGCTCTAAAAAAAGAAAACCTTAGGCTTTTGAAGAAAACTGGAGAATATGACGATATGAAAAATGAAGCAAAAGAAATATTAAAAAGTTCAACGGAAGTAAAGACTGTGAAATCATTGAGAGAGAAATACGGTTTGTCATTGATAGATGCGAAAAAAATTGTTGACTCAGTAAAATAGTATCTATCAGCAATCGTACGCAATAAACGAATAAGATATTCCAGAATAGGGCCATTTAACGGAAAAATGCTTTGGGGAAGAGGGGTTATATAATTGGATCTTCTAGTGGAAATTTTAAGAGTTGTAGCTAGCGCCTTGCTTATTATAAGTGCTGGTTTTTATCTAAGGGATTTAGAAAAGACTAAAAAACAAAGAAAACTTACCTCACTTGAGTTAATAATGTACTTAACGATACTGTTTGCATTTATTCTTTTTGCTATCAGTTTACTAATTTCAATATTTTCCTAGAAGAAAGTTATACATCAATTGGGCGTAGTTATGGAAGAGGCACTGGGCCTGAAGTAAAGAAATTCCATACAAATATACCAGATGAAGTTCTTGTAGCTATACATGTACAGCTTATAAATATTAAAAATTACTAATGATTAAATGTTTTAAATTTAATGATCTTTTATAGATGTGCGCAATTACTTAGTAAGGACTACGTTTCAATTGGGCCACATAGCAGAATAAAAGGGAACTAATGTTAGAACTATTTTAAGGGGGATTCGATGATTAATGCTTATTATAGGCGCATTGATAATTCCATTTTTTATATATGCTCTTATTATACATATCAAATTTTCAAGAAGCGAGAATTCCAAAAACGAAAAAGGGAAAATAATATTAGCCATATCAGCTAAATACGCACTACCTGTATTTCCTGTTGGCTGGCTTGCCTTGGAACTTTATCATCGTATTATAACGAACATACCATATGAAACGTATAGAAACGCTATATGGGTATTAGTATTGCTGTTATTTACGATCTATGGTTTTTCGATTCGCCATTATACAAGAAGACAGGTATTCGAGAATCAAGAAGTATTTGATAAGTAGTATTCTGGAAGCGGGAGCGATTCTATAATAAGAAATTGCGCCAATATCGCATATAAAGACCAGAGCCTATTAAAAAAGACCGCATCGTTTTTGCTGAGTGTTAAAGCAAAAACAATGCGGTTAATTGCTGTCTGGGGTCCATTCCATTAACTGCAAGTGATCCTCGAGGTCTTTTATTTTATGAAATCCGCTTTTCTCATAAGCTCGGACGGCCCGTCTGTTTGCTGAGTTCACCTCCAACAGCACCTTTGTGGCACCTATGCGATTTAATTCGCTCAATATCAGTCCCATTCCCTTTATCCCATAACGTTGGCTCGCCAATAAATTGATCGATTCCATAAAGCATATGGCTTTTCAGTAGGATGTCGTGTTCATCCATCTTATTTGGTTTGGATTACATAAAACGTAAAAACATTTTGACATTATAAAATGATTTTTATAAAATAAAATGGAAAGATGTTTTTACATTTCGATGAGGTGATATGTTTGTTTATTGAATGGGTTGTAATATTTCTTGTAGGATTAATATTATTTTGGATTATCGGTTGGTTGACAGGAGATAAAACATATGGAGCAAGAGATGATGAAAGGTCTGAGTTAATTAAACATAAGGCTATCGTAGGCAGTTGGACATTTATATTTGTTGTATTTATCATCAATATTATATTTGACATCTTTAATCTTAGGACCGGTCCATTAAAAGATGCTCCATTCGGACAACCGGAATTATTCTATTTGCTTGTTCTTATCGGTAGTTATATTGTATTTTATATAATTAATCGTCGACGGTTGAGCAGCAATGAAAAATAAAATTTTGGAATTTCGAAAACGTAAAGGATTTACGCAGGATGTATTAGCAAAGAAATGTAAGGTAACAAGACAAACAATTAACGCAATAGAAAACGACCGATATGATCCTACCTTGCAGCTTGCATTTAAGATCGCTCAAGTATTGAATGTGAAAGTTGACGATTTATTTAAACCTTAATTTTTTATTTAAGCAAATGGGCGCGATTGCTTAGCAAAATATTCTTCAATAGGTCCATTTAATTGGACAAAGGTTTATATTTTCACAGTGATATTAGGAGGGAATGTATTGACAGAGCTAATAATTATAGGGGGATTAGTAGTAATAATTTTTTTACTTATCACTACTGTTTCCAGCAAACTTAATTTCCTTGAAACTAGGATTAAAAGCCTGAAGTTTACACTGGACCAGGTCACTAGCCACGTGGATGTACCTGAACATCCAATAAATGAAAAACTGCGAGTTCTGCTTAAAGAGGGAAAAGAAGTTCAAGCTGTTAAAGAGGTAAGGCAAGCCTTTGGGCTTTCATTGTTAGAGGCAAAACAATATGTTGATGGTTTATGAGGTGCTTTGCTCCAGAAATGGGCGTGTTTTGCACTAATATCGCATATAAAGACCAGAGCCTAATAAAAAGACCGCATCGTTTTTGCTGAGTGTTCAAGCAAAAACAATGCGGTTAATTACTGTCAGGAGTCCACTCCATTAACAACGAGTGATCTTCAAGATCTTTTATTTTACGAAATCCACATTTCTCATAAGCTCGAATGGCTCGTCGATTTGATGGATTCACTTCTAACAATACCTTTGTGGCACCTTTCCGATTTAATTCACTCAATACCATTTGAATCATTTGTGTCCCGATTCCTTTACCCCACAACGCTGGTTCACCAATAAACTGATCGATTGCATAAAGCGTATCATTCCTCTTTAGGATGCCGTATTCATCTAGCTTATTTGGTTGGATCTCATAATATTGGATATAACCAATTGGCTGGTCGTCGTGTTCAATTATACAAGGTGTCACATAATGATTGCCTTCAATCCGTGGTCGGTATTTTTTCACTATACGATTCCAATCAGAAGGTGACTCCTCATAAAAAGCCAATACTTGATCATCGTTTAACCATTTCACCATCAAACGGAGGTCCTCATCCTTCATTTTTCGAATCGTTATATTCCTATGCTTCACTAGCATTCATTTTCTCCCATTCATCCTTCAGCAACCCGTATACGACATGGTCGACATACTTCCCGTACAACAACTCACCCGCACGAATTTTTCCTTCTTCCTGAAATCCGAGACGTTCTGGAATCGAACGGCTTTTTTGATTTTCCTCCGCCGCGCGAATATCAACTTTATGTAGGTTCAGCTGCTCAAATGCATAATCAACCAGCGCTTGGGTTGCGCGTGTCATAATGCCTTTTCCTTGAAAGCCTTCCCCGAGCCAATAGCCGATATAGGCGATTTTGTTTTGCCAATCTACTTCGTTAAAACCTGCTATACCTGCCGCTTCTCCGTTATAGAGTATAACGGTGTTCAGCCCCTTGCTTTCCGCATACATTTTCTTTGAAGCTTTAATAAAATTCCGCGTGTCGCCAATTTCAGTCGTCATATCAATCCATGGAAGCCATTCTCGTAAGTAATCTCGACTTTGATCTGTCAACTTGAAGACCGTTTCAGCATCGCCTTCATCAATTAATTTTAATGATATTTCCTCATCCACTTCATATGTAAACATCCATTCCGCCTCCCGACCGTAATTCTTAAAAATATTGAACTTATCATAACAATTATCACATTCGATGTATAGACCTTTATGAAGCCGGCGAGAATGAGATTAATAGATTACGAGAAAGGTTGAGGGGAAATGAAGCGATTTATCGTTATTACATTGATTTTATTGATTTCAGTACAACTGTTTTACCCAAAAATAGTAGCTCACGAAGGAAACGAAGAACGCCAGGTGATTCCAGATGAAGCGATTCGTCTAAGAATTTTGGCAAACTCGAATGATGAAAGAGATCAAGAAATCAAGCGAGAAGTCCGCGATGCCGTCAGTGAACAAATTACGGAATGGGTTGAAGAGTTAACGTCTGTTGAAAAAGCTCGTCAGACAATCAAAAACAATATGCCGCAATTGGAAGAGCTCGTCGGAGAAATTGTGACCGATCAATCCTATCAACTAGACTTCGGAAACGTCGAATTTCCGGATAAAATCTATGACAATTATATTTATCCAGGTGGCACCTATGAAGCTGTATTGATTACGATTGGAGAAGGTAAAGGAGACAATTGGTGGTGCGTGTTATTTCCGCCGTTATGCTTTGTTGACTTCGCCAATGGCACGACAGTACTTGAGCACGACGATGAAGAAGAGGAAGAGCCCGAAGTGAAATTTTTCTTGTGGGAATGGATTAAAGGGATTGTCTCGTTCTTCGCATAAAGTAGTGTTCACTCTATTAAAATTCTATAAAGAATCATAATTACCAACTTTGCCTCATATTTTTTAAGAAACAGAACAAATGAGGTGAAGAAATGGTCAAAGTAACAAAACTCGAGCATTGTTCAGAGCAGGAAATTGATGAATTTTTTCAAGATGATCAGCAAAAGAAGGAATTATTGAAAGAAGAATGGGCGAGAGAGCATGGTTTTTTTATGGAGTTCGGACAAGAAAAGTTATGTTTTTTTGTTATTGAACCGGTCGAAGGGTCACATGCTTGGCTAAGACGATTATTAATGTTTCGTTCAAATACCAAAATGGCTGTCTTCTTGTTGGTGTTTGACTGGATCGCGGAAGAAGCGGAACGACAAGGGTATGAATCTTTGATCGTCAGCGTAAATGACCAAGTGCGCGCAGAATTACTAGAACTGATTCAATTTAAAAAAATCTATGAAACCCCGTTGAATGAAGAGCTTCCAGGAGAATGGTATGAGAAAAAATTGCAGCCCGTTTCGAAAAGCACATAATTGCAAGATGTCTATTTTCCACGCATAATAAAGAGAAGAAAAACTAAAGGATGAACGAGATGGAAGTGAATCACACCACGAAACAATGGAAAATAGATACGCCTGAAGATAATAGCTTAAACGAAGCGGCCGATTGGCTGAAAGACGGAAAGCTCGTCGCATTCCCGACAGAAACGGTTTATGGGCTTGGCGCAGACGCGCGAAATGACCAAGCGGTGAAGAACATTTTCAAAGCAAAAGGACGTCCCGCGGATAATCCGCTTATTGTTCATGTTGGTGATGTTGAAGCAGTTTCTGAACTTGTTACAGAGGTGCCTGATCACGCAAAACAATTAATGGAAACCTTTTGGCCGGGGCCGCTCACCATCATTTTACCTGTAGGCAACCAGTTAGCTGGCCATGTAACGGCAGGCTTAGACACGGTAGGCATTCGTATACCGGATCATGAAATCGGTCGGGCGTTATTGCAAGCAGCGAACATCCCGGTCGCGGCACCGAGCGCCAATCGTTCCGGACGACCAAGCCCGACTTCGGCTGCGCACGTCATGACGGATTTGGACGGTAGAATCGATGGCGTTGTCGACGGAGGGACTACCGGAGTCGGTGTTGAATCGACCGTAATTGACTGTTCGTTGGAAACTCCAATGATTTTACGGCCAGGCGGCGTGACCCGCGAACAAATCGAGCAGGTGATCGGACCGGTTGACGTAACCGGAAAGTTAGCAGCTAGCGAGCAACCGCGATCGCCCGGAATGAAATACAAACATTATGCGCCAGACACAGCAGTTTGGCTCGTGCGTGAAGCGGAGAACATGACGGTAATTGCTAACCAGTTGAAAGACCAAGGCAAAAAAGTAGGCTACCTTGTCAGTTTAGAACGAGCACACGAAATGAACTTGGAACAGCCATTCATTTTAGGTTCAAGAGAGGACATAGCCGAAATCACCCAAAAGCTCTATCAAAAATTAAGAGAGATCGATGAGCATGATTACGACGTCGTGTTAGCTGAATCTTTTTCAAAAAAAGGAATCGGCGAAGCATTAATGAATCGTTTGGAACGAGCGGCAAGCGAGATCAAATAGTTACGAGGCACATATATTTGTTTGGCGGGCCCATATCGTGAGAGGGTCACAAGTCAACTGTGATTAGCCCGCCCAAGGCACATATAATATTAAGAAGGGCCCATATCATTCGCATATGGGCCCATAAATTTTGCTTTTGGTCCCATATCCGAAAAATTAGGTAGCATATCACCCAATGATGGGAGCATAAATCCCACGAAAGGGCGCATATCCGCCTATCCACCGCTACACCAGCAAAAAACAAAGGAAGTCTTTTCAAGGAAAAGACTACAATTTTACCTAGAAAAACTGAATCAGCCATCTTAAATTTCTTCTAAACATCACCAAGAGTGCATACATTGAAATAGCATGTCCGGTTGATGGGAGATGGAAATGATGATGGCTGTTTTTGATACATTCACACCTTTTATTCTAATCGCTTTTGCGCTAGGTATGGATGCTTTTTCGGTTAGTCTTTCAATAGGTCTGATGAAAATTCGTCTAAGAAAAATTTTATTTTTTATCCTCATGGTTGGTTTTTTACACATCTTGATGCCTCTCAGTGGAATTCTACTCGGTGAAATGATTTCCGATCGACTCGGTGTAATCGCAAACATTATTTCCGGCTGGCTACTGATTATGATCGGTGTCCAAATGATTATAGCGACAGTACTCGAAAAAGATATGAAGAAATACGTGAAGTATTCCGGGTTGGCGGCTCTTGCGCTGACTGTGAGTTTGGATAGTTTTTCGGTTGGATTAAGTATGGGAATGGGCGGTATTTCTCAGTTTGTCGTCGTACTATTGATCGGATTGATGAGTGTTCTTTTGGCGACACTTGGGATGATTTTATCGCGTAAAGGGATTAACATATTCGGTCAATACTCTGAAGCGATCGGTGGATTGATTTTATTGGGGCTCGGCATTCAAATGGTGTTGTAATCATTTACGCTTGGATTTGTTCTGCGAATCCGGGCATTTTTTTATGTTCATAATTCCAGCAAATAGCTACCGTTTTCGGGACAATGTATGGTATATTTTGAGTAGACGTCAACAGGAGGGAACTGGATTGAATCGAGTGTTATTCGTTTGTACAGGGAATACGTGCCGGAGCCCGATGGCCGAGGCAATGTTAAAGCATAAACGCCCAGATTTGGAAGTGCAATCCGCCGGAGTTTTTGCGGGACATGGACAAGCAGCCAATCCAAAAGCGATTGAAGCGCTACAAGAAAAAGGAATTACCTTTAACCATGCCTCTCAACCGCTTACGAAGGATCTAATCAATTGGGCGGATTTGGTTTTGACCATGACAGAAGATCATAAAGTCATGTTAATGAGCGATTATCCAACCGATCGAGATAAAATTTTTACCTTGATTGAATATGTTCAGCCAGTTCATGAGGAAAATACAAATATCAGTATCTCCGACCCGATTGGGTTGTCGATTGATACGTATATCGAAACATTGAATGAGATTGAAAAACACATCGATCAAATGGATTAGACTTTGAGGGAGGACTCCACAATGAAGATCATCTTAGCATCAGACCACGGCGGGAAAAATTTACGCCAAGAAGTTTCGAATTTACTGGAAGAACTAGGGATTGAATTTGAAGATATCGGATGTGACTGCGAAGGGTCAGTTGATTATCCGGACTACGGCATCCCAGCAGCCGAACGTGTTGCCAAAGGAGAGTTCGACTATGGAATCGTCATTTGCGGCACGGGAATCGGCATGAGCATTTCCGCCAACAAAGTGAAGGGAGTCCGTTGCGCGTTAGTACATGATGTATTCAGCGCGAAAGCAACCCGCCAGCACAACAATGCAAACATGCTAGCTATGGGAGAGCGTGTTATTGGACCAGGACTAGCTATTGAAATAGTTAAGGCATTTTTGGAAACAGAATTTGACGGCGGTCGGCACGAAAACCGAGTCAATAAAATTAAACAATTTGAAGAACAGTAAAAAGCCGCTGGTCGTCTGAATAGGACGGCCAGTTTTCATTTATTGAGAAGGTTGGTCGGATTTTTGCTTGAAATCATAAAGCAATTCAATGATCAGAAGGACGATCGCACTCCCCGTAGCAATCAGTAGAGATTGTTCATAATTCAAGCCAACCAACGCGGCGATCATTCCGAAGACGAGAATTCGGACAAGTGCTAGTAGAATTTGTTGAAATAATTTAATGCTAATAAGGAAGTTAATGATTGTTTCAGGAACGCTTTCAATTGTAAACAAATAAATAAAATAGCAAACCGTTAAGACGATTAATTTTGATGCCGATACGTCGATTGAGAACATGACGTTTGCAACATTTAATGTACCTAGCAACACGAGCGCTAAGCCACCGAAAATTGCAGTGATGAGTAATGCGAGGAGGAAAGAGACGAAACTAACGAGCCAAATACTGGCTTTGTCATCCGGTTTTTCTTTTCGCTCGCCTTTAAACACCATTGGAAAAATCAAACTGATGGAAATAATGAAAATAAAAATTAAAAACACAATTAACTCCATTTTTTTATACACGTCCTAATCAAAAAGGATTCTGTAATTAGTTTATCATAAAAATACAGTCAATTTTCCAACCAAAAATGACTGAAAATTTGTTACAATGGAATATGGATGACTTCGATTCTAGGAGGAATCAAAATGACGACC
>NZ_VMHF01000003.1:177366-184821 GCF_007559355.1 Allobacillus sp. SKP2-8
ATCGAATCCGTGAAACAAGAACTTCAAAAGATGATGGGAGAATGGAAGAATCAAGATTTCATTCGAAAGGAAGGCCTGTTCTTAATAGGCTGTTCAACGAGTGAAGTTGTCGGCGAACATATCGGAACAGCAGGCAGTGAGGAAGTTGCCGCAGCGATCTATGAAGCGATGAAGAAGTTTCAACAAGAAACCGGTGTCGACCTAGCCTTTCAGTGCTGTGAACATCTCAACCGAGCGATTGTGCTGGAACGAAAAGTACAACAGCGTTTGCAAATTCCAGAAGTGAATGCCATTCCTCAACCACAAGCGGGAGGTTCGATGGCGACCCATGCCTATCAACAGATGGAAGACCCAGTATTAGTGGAAAGTGTCCAAGCTGATTATGGTATGGATATCGGAGACACCTTCATCGGAATGCAGTTGAAGCCTGTCGTTGTGCCACTTCGTTTACAAACAAAACAACTCGGCAATGCACACGTCACCCATGCATTCACTCGACCAAAACTGATTGGTGGAGAACGTGCGGTGTATCGAAAATAAGATCTCAGCCAATTGATTGGCGTTTATTAAATAAGGAGGGGTTTACATGAGTCATTTAAAGAACAAATTAAACGAAATCGATCCAGAAATGCTTGAAGCAATTAATAAAGAGAAGGGCCGCCAGCACGATAAAATTGAGCTGATTGCATCAGAAAACTTTGTCTCTGAATCGGTCATGGAAGCAGCAGGCTCTGTATTGACAAATAAATATGCAGAAGGCTATCCTGGACGCCGTTATTACGGTGGCTGTGAATATGTCGATATTGCAGAAAATCTAGCACGAGACCGGGCGAAAGAACTGTTCGGTGCAGACCACGCAAACGTTCAACCGCACTCTGGTGCCCAAGCGAATATGGCCGTTTATTTTTCCGTATTGAAACCAGGCGACACGATTCTCGGCATGAACTTGAATCATGGAGGCCACTTGACTCATGGAAGCCCGGTGAATTTCAGTGGAAAACTTTATAATGTCGTTGATTACGGTGTCAATGCAGATGATGAACTCATCGACTATGAAGCATTACGTGAGCGAGCGCATGAAGTGAAACCGACGATGATTGTCGCAGGTGCATCCGCTTATCCACGCGTGCTAGATTTTGAGAAATTTCGCGAAATCGCTGATGAAGTCGGCGCATACTTGCTCGTCGACATGGCGCATATCGCAGGTCTCGTTGCCGCTGGCTTGCATCCAAACCCAGTTCCACATGCGCATTTTGTGACGACAACTACCCACAAAACGCTTCGTGGCCCGCGTGGTGGCATGATTCTATGTAAAGAAGAATTCGCGAAAAAAATCGATAGCAATGTATTTCCGGGGATGCAAGGCGGCCCGTTAATGCATGTGATTGCTGCGAAAGGCGTTTCATTTAAAGAAGCATTGCAACCTGAGTTTAAAGAATATGCAGCAGAAATTATCGACAACGCCAAACGACTTGGCGAAGCACTCGTCAAAGAAGGCGTACGCCTCGTATCCGGCGGAACGGACAACCACTTATTATTATTGGATTTACGTCCACTCGGCTTGACCGGAAAAGTAGCCGAAAAAGCGTTGGACGATGTAGGGATTACAACGAACAAAAATACGATTCCTTTCGATCCGGAGAGCCCATTCGTGACAAGTGGGATCCGTATCGGAACAGCAGCCGTTACGACAAGAGGCTTCGGCATCGAAGAAATGGACGAAATCGCAGCCATCATGAAATTGACATTGGACAATCTCGGAGACGAAGAGAAATTAGAAGAAGCGAAACGACGCGTCAAAGCATTGACCGACCGTTTCCCAATGTACGAATAAAAAAGGTAAGCAGCGGTGACCCCCGCTGCTTTTTTAATGCATTTTGAGGAGCCGTTGAAAAAACGGTTGCAGCCATCGAAAAAATGCATGAAGCCGTCGAAATCGTCGCCCGAGCCGTCGAAATCGTTGCTCGAGCCGTCGAATAAATGTGCGCACCCATCGAATAACGGTTGAAGCCGTCGAAAAATCGCGTGAAGCCGTCGAATTCTTCACCCGAGCCGTCAATAAAACATGCGAACCCGCCGATAAAGTGAGCAAACCCGCCAATAAAGCGTTCGAACCCGCCGATAAAGGTCGAGAACCCGCTGATAAAATGCGAAAACCCGCCGATAAAGTGAGCAAACCCGCTAAAACCACAAACACCCACCGAATCCACACCCACCTAACCCAACACCACATTCATATTTTTACTACATAATGCTAAACTAACAGGACAACGTATTTCTTTCAATTCTGTTACAAGTCGCTCATTCATGCTGTTTCGTGATAGAATAAATAGGGTTTAACAATTACTGAATGAGTGAATAAACTACAATAGATATAAGCGTAGAGTCAGGAGAGAAATGACAGTGTTTACAATCAATGATGCGTTTATCCGAGATCTGTCTGAAATCGTAAAAACAGAGAATATAAAAGTGAATGAGCCGCTCAACGCTCACACGTATACACAAATGGGCGGAAATGCCGATGTTTTCGTTACGGCAAGCCGCTATGAAGAAGTAGAACAAGTCGTCAAATTTGCGAATGAACACAATGTGCCTTTCACGCTAATCGGAAATGGATCGAACATGATTATCAAAGATGGCGGGATCCGCGGTATTGTGTTGAGTTTGAAAAGACTAGATGACATCCAAGTAGAAGGCACGCGTTTAGTCGCCCAAAGTGGTGCTCGTATTATCGATGCTTCCAGAGAAGCGCTCAGCCACTCACTAAGTGGTCTTGAGTTTGCTTGTGGTATTCCCGGGACGGTAGGCGGAGCGCTCTTTATGAACGCAGGTGCTTATGGCGGAGAAATTAAAGATGTCCTGACAGAAGCAGTCGTCGTCGACCGGGAAGGAAATTTAAAAACACTCGCAGCGGAAGACTTGGACCTTTCCTACCGCACGAGTAATATTCCGGATAATGGCTATATCGTCATGGAAGCTCGCTTTGATTTAAAAGAAGCGAATTACGATGACATCAAAGCGGTTATGGATGACCTGACATTTAAACGAGAATCCAAGCAACCACTTGAATACCCATCATGCGGCAGTGTCTTCAAAAGACCACCAGGCTATTTTGCCGGAAAATTGATCCAAGACAGTGACCTGCAAGGAAAAGGAATCGGTGGGGCAGAAGTGTCGAAAAAACACGCCGGCTTCATCATTAATAAAGATCATGCAACTGCGACCGAATATATTGATGTCATTCATATGGTGCAACGTACGGTTAAAGATAAGTTCGGCGTCGAACTAGAGCGTGAAGTGAAAATCATCGGAGAAGACCCGGAATCATAAAACATCTATGAGAGAGCTTGGACTACATTGATAGTTCGGGCTCTTTCTCTGTATTCCGCTTGGACAAGCTATTCATTCAAAAACGCTTAAAACATCACACATAAAAACAACGCGAACCTAAATCACTTCGAAAAAACAGCAATTTGTGCGAAAGTTTCCACTTTGTTAAATTTGTCGATGTCTGTTGAAATAAGCTCAATAGTTCGCTACAATTCAATGGATATGTGAAAAAAAGGAGCTGTTCAGATTGGGAAAACTCTATGTTTTTGATCACCCGTTAATCCAGCATAAACTCACTTTCATCAGAGACAAAAATACTGGAACAAAAGCTTTCCGTGAATTGGTTGATGAAGTATCCGCATTAATGATGTTTGAAATCACTCGTGAATTGCCATTAGAAGAAATTGAAATTGAAACCCCCGTTGAAAAATCAAAATCAAAAGTCCTCTCAGGGAAAAAGTTAGGTATCATTCCAATCCTTCGTGCCGGTTTAGGTATGGTTGATGGAATCGTTGACTTAATTCCAGCCGCAAAAATTGGCCACATCGGTCTCTACCGTGATCCAGAAACATTAAAACCAGTTGAATACTACGTGAAATTACCATCCGATATTCATGAAAGAGAATTAATTGTAACCGATCCAATGATTGCGACAGGCGGCTCGGCAATTGAAGCGATCGAATCGTTGAAAAAACGCGGTGCAACGCATATTCGTTTAGTATGTTTAATTGCAGCACCAGAAGGCGTCGAAGCTGTTCAAGAAGCACATCCAGATATCGATATTTATATTGCAGGACTTGATGAAAGACTGAATGAAAAAGGCTATATCATTCCAGGTTTAGGCGATGCAGGCGACAGACTTTTCGGTACAAAATAATAGATGGTGCGGCTGATCTCTTTCTCGGAGATCGGCTTTTTTTATGATATACACTTGTGTCATAATAAAATTGATGTACGGACTATGAGCTGAAAGGGGTATGTTGTGGGATATTTATTAAGTCTTTTTGTAGCAGGAATGATTGGACTTTCATTAAGATTTATCATCTTAGACAAATTTGAACTTTACCAACTCGCAATCTTGCTGGTGTTTCCGGTGGTTGCGGTGCTCCTTTACTTTTTTCTGCGAAATCAAACGAGAAGAGACCAAGCATTTCAACCGTTCAACAGTGAAGGGAAATGGATGTTCCGGCTAGGAAATGCGATTACGCCAAATTGGAAACCAATTTATGCACATCAACAATGCAAAGGAAATTTCCGCAGAATTTACAGATCTCCTTGGAAAATGTTTATTGCCGATATCATGCGCTCCACCGGTCGTTGGTATTTAAACCTAGAAGCAAAGATGGAGAATGGGGACCATTTCGCTTTCGTCAATCAAGAGGAAAATAAACTTTTGGGAAATGATCAATGGATTCTTCAAAAAAACAGGGAAGCAATTGGCCGTGTACAAACAGATCTTTCTATGAAAAATGCGAGTAAGTTAAAAGGAATACTGGAAGCAAATATAGAGGGCAGACACTATCAATTTCACACGTATGGAATGAGTGATGGTGTTGAGTTATATGCCGATGACAGGTTAATCGGTAGGGGTTACAGAGGAAAAGGTTATCAATTCACTTATCAGCCAACAGTCGAAGAAGCAGATCACGTTCACCTCATGTTGACCTTCATCTTAGTTACGTTTTATTTTCATACATAAGAATCGCTCTCATGAATTTCCATTAATTGCACAAACTAAACTCCGAGCGAAACGGAGGTGAGTTGTTGCATAAGAAATTCTGCATGACACTAATCATTGCGCTAATTTTTTTACCCAACATCGTCCAAGCAGACGAAGAGCAAACATGGATCATCGAAATGGAAAATGCGCCAGAAGACTTAGAAGCGATCCTGCAAAAAGATTATCCATTCATTGAAGTTCTTCATATGTATGACACGCTGCTTGAAGCGGTTGCCGTTCAAGGGAAAGAGCGGCACATCGAGCAATTATATGAAGAAACGTTCGTCACAACCATTCACTCGGCACAAACGTATCAAGTGCCTCACGCCCATACAAAAAATTCAGCCTTACCAAAAGCAAACTATCATCCAGAAGACATTGAGCAAACAGGTAAAAACGTAAAAGTCGGTGTCATCGATACAGGCATTGATTATACACATGCTGATCTGGAGGCGAATTACCAAGCGGGCTTCGACACGGTTGATTTCGACGAAGACCCGATGGAAACGACGATTGAACAAGGCGTGCCGACGATGCATGGAACACATGTGGCAGGCATTATTGCAGCAAAAGGGGAGATCACCGGTGTCGCTCCGGATGCTGAAATTTATGCTTATCGTGCACTTGGCCCAGGTGGGACAGGAACGACGGCTGAAATTATCGCAGCACTTGAAGAAGCCGTTGACGATGGGATGGACGTCATCAATTTGTCCCTTGGAAACGAAGTGAACAGTCCCGATAGTCCCATGACAGAAGCGGTCAATCGTGCGGTCGAGTTGGGTGTTCCCGTCGTTGTAGCAAATGGAAATAGCGGCCCTGATTTATGGACGGTCGGTTCACCAGCGACGGCAGAGAAAGCGATGTCCGTGGGAGCCTATGCGCCAGTGCAGCATCAACCATATATCGAACTGGCCAATTCGTATCGAATCGATTTAGCACAAGTTCCTTTGAGTCCTGCTTGGAATTTTTCTAAACGAATGCCATTAGAGACAGTCTCATCTGTTGAGGAATTGGAAAAAAGCATCAACGACCGTGTGATTTTAATTGAAAAAGAAAAGACGTATCTGGAAATGATGGCGGCGATCATGGAAAAAGGCGCATCAGCGGTCATTGTGTACAGTGAGGAAGACCCGAATTCTTGGGAGTTTGTTGAACTGCCGATTCCTGTAGCCTATGTTTCAACAGAAGATGCGAGCCAATTAAAAAATGCCGGCAAATGGTTTACGACAAAATATGAAGAGTTGACGGACAAGCTTGCGACATTTAGCTCGCGTGGTCCGGTCACTTCAAACTGGGAGAGCAAACCGGATATCATTGCACCGGGCGTGAACATTTTGAGTACCGTTCCCGGCGGCTATGCCGAATTGCAAGGGACGAGCATGGCGGCACCTTATGTGTCAGGCCTTCTCGCACTATTAATTGAAAAAGACCCGGACGCATCACCAGAAGAGTTAAAAAACCGCTTGATCTCTCATGCCAATCCGATCGATGAACTCAACCAATCTGCCATTGACCAAGGGGCGGGAGTAGCGGATATTGCGAGTAGTTTAGAGGGCGACTTCACTGTAAAAAATAAAGCGATTCATTTTGGGAAAGTCGATCAAGATGATCAAACCATTCAACGCTCAGTAACGATTGAAAATCATGAAGAAGAGCCGGTGCTTGTCCGGTGGGAGATTCCGAGAAAGCAACCAGGAATCCAGTGGAAGTTACCATTCACAACAGAGATTGCACCCGGCACATCGAAAAGCTTTCCAGTTGAACTGCGTGTATCGACTGACCGACTATCGGAAGAGATTTTTGAAGGCTACTTCCACGTCAACGTTGGTGACGAACTTGTATCACTACCATATACATTCGTGACGGATGAAGCAGATTATCCACGTATATCTGGAATCGAATTGGAGCCTATACCATTTACGGAAAATGAATTTAACTTATCCGTATACTTGGCTGAAGACGTCGAACAACTGGAGGTCGCAATCGTTACAGGAGATTTTTCCGAAACAAAATCGCTACTTGAAAAAAGCGATATTAATGAAGGGAAATTCCAAGAGACCATCCGTATTGACGAAATAAGCGAGTCAAGCCAATACCTTGTCGTCCAAGTCGTCCAAAATGGAAAAACATATACCTCAGAGGTTCAGTTGAGTTCTTAAATGACGGGTTAGACTTGAAGGAAACAGAATCAAGTAAACGGAGATCCGATGACTGACACTGAAGTTTGACTGCTGAAGTTGGTCCGCTGACTGCTCAAGTTGGCCCGCTGACTGTTGAAGATTTTATGAAGACTATTGAAGTTAGGCCTTCTGCACAAGCATTCGTCTGTGAATTATCGAGCGGTTGGAGCGCTTTGTCGGGCGGCTCGGTGCGTTTGTCGAGCGGTTGGAGCGCTTTGTCGGGCG
>NZ_VMHF01000030.1:0-11344 GCF_007559355.1 Allobacillus sp. SKP2-8
TCTGTTTTTAAAAATGCAATTCAAAACATTGGAGAAGTCTTTGTATTTTTAAAAAGAGCAATTATGAAATTGATTCTCTTATTTACTTTTTACCATTTTTTCTCGTTTAATGAGCTTGGTTTCTGGGTATGCTACTCTATAAAGGCTCGAAAAGACTTGTTTTTTTGTCAATTTTGTTTTACAATTGATGACATTTGGCTGTTTGAATTAGTTGACGAGCTAGCTAAATAACTATGGTGTTATTACATAGTAGAAAGACACGTGAGGATTAAATTGTTACCGGTTTATAAACGAATTGAAACCTGGGTGATGATTCATAGTTACCTAGGAGCTTTCTTTTTGAGTTAGTGATTTAAACCTTATATAGGTTTAAAAATAAATAAATATTAATTTTAGTCAATTAATCTTTGTGGAGGGGGTTCATTATGGTGGACAAGGATCAAAACAAAGGCCATACAGAAGAGCCAGAGAATGCTTCTAGGAGGGATTTTCTTAAGAAATCAGGTTATGCGGCTGGTGGTGTAGCCGGTGGTTTAGTACTAGGTGGTCTATTCGGTCAGTTCGATACGGCTGAGGAAGGAGCGAATAGCGATCAAGTAGAACAACTGCAAAATGCTCGTACTTTCTTTAAGCGTCGTGAGGATTTTGAAACATTAGCTTATGCTAGTGAGCGAATTTATCCAGAAGATGAAAATGGTCCAGGAGCGATTAAGCTAGGTGTACCATATTTTATTGATAAACAGTTGGCTGGATATTACGGTTACAATGCCAAAACATATATGAAGGGACCTTTCCAACCTCAAAAATCAGGTGAATATGGTCTTCAGACGAAACTTAATCGTGGAGAAGTATTCCTACATGGATTAAGAAAAATGCAAGAGGTAAGTCAAAAGGATTTCGGAAGTAAATTTGCTGAACTTGAAGGCGAACAACAAGATGAGATCCTTCGTAAGTTTGAAGCGAATGAAATCAAATTGAAGGGTGTACAATCAAGTATATTCTTTGAACTCTTGCGTCAGACAACGATTGAAGGTGTGTATTCTGATCCGGTTTATGGTGGAAATAAGGATATGCAAGGTTGGAAAATGATTGAATATCCTGGTCCTCGGATGGGCTGGGCGAATGAAATCGATGCGGAAGAGTTCTTATCTAAAGAACCGATGAGCTTGAAGGAATACCAAGGAGGTAATTTATAGATGGCAACAAAACTTGATAAAGTCGATGTTGTAGTTGTTGGAGTTGGCTGGGCTGGTGGAATCATCAGTGCTGAAATGGCCAAAGCGGGAAAGAATGTCGTTGCATTGGAACGAGGCGACCATAGAGAACGAAGCGATTACATCGGTCAAAAAGACGAACTGAAATACGATAGTCGCTATGAAATTATGCAACCATTATCAAGCGATACAGTTACCTCTAGAAACGAAATCGGCGAGACGGCACTCCCGATCAGAACAAGAGAACAAATGCAGCTCGGATTTGATGTCGGAGGTGCTAGTGTTCACTGGGCTGGAGCTACGTATCGTTACTGGCCTTATGATTTTGAAATGAGAAGTAAAACAATTGAAAGATATGGTGAAGATAAAATTCCTGAAGATATGAATCTGCAGGATTGGGGCATTACTTATGAAGAAATGGAACCGTACTATGATAAGTGGGAGAAAATGGCCGGTATCTCCGGTGAGCAAGATCCGTTGGCACCGAAGCGGAAAAATGAGTGGCCAAACCCTCCATTAAAAGAGACACCGCCATTAAAGTTATTTAAAGATGCAACGAGCAATTTAGGTTTACACCCTTTTCAAATTGCTGCAGGAAATATGTCACAAAATTATACGAATCCGGACGGACAAACATTGAATGCGTGTATGTATTGTTCTTTCTGTACGAGACATGGGTGTGATTTCTCAGCAAAATCAGACCCAATCGCTACCGTTGTCCCGACTGCTTTGGAGCATGATAATTTTGAACTCCGTACGCGCGCTTACGTTAGACGAGTTTTATATGATAGTGGGAACCAACAAGCAACAGGTGTCATGTATGTAGATGAAGAAACAGGTGAGGAATTCGAACAGCCAGCAGATGTAGTCGTATTGTCTGCTTTCGCATTTACCAATAACCGTCTATTGATGTTGTCCGGTATCGGTGAGCAGTATGACCCTGAAACGAGAAAAGGAGTCATCGGTCGTAATTTTAATGGTCAATATAATTCAGCTTTCCATGGTGCAAGAGGATTTTTCAAAAACAAACGGTTTAATTTATATATGGGTGCCGGTGCACTTGGTGCTGCTGTCAATGATTATGCGGCAGATAACTTCGACCATTCCGACTTAGATTTCATCGGTGGAGGCGCAATTGAATTAAGACAGTATGGAGACGCCGCAATCAAAAGTAACTATATTGTCCCAAGCGATACACCACGTTGGGGTAAGAAATTCAAAGAAGATTCATTATTCTATGCTTACAGAGGTTTGCATATCTGGTATACTGCAACTGCAATGTCTTATTGGCATAATTATCTGGACCTGGATCCGAATTATACAGATGAATATGGTGACCCGTTATTACGAGCAACATATAAATTCGGTGAAAACGAAAGAAATATCGGTAAGTTCGGTGTAGAAAAGTGTCGCGAGATCATGGAAGAGATGGGCGCCGACATTGTTGAAGAAGACGCATTACCAGAAGAGTTCGACCATGTGTATGCAGGTGGACACTATACTGGTGGTGTGGTCATGGGAGATGATCCAGAAACTTCTGCGGTAAACAACTATCTACAAATGTGGGATGTAGACAACCTATTCGTAGTTGGTGGATCCGCTTTCCCACAGTTTGGTAGCCACCACCCGACACCAACGATTGGAGCCTTGGCATATCGTGCTGCTGAAGGGATCGAGAAGTATATGGATGAAGGCGGTCAATTAGCGAAAGCTAAAACCAAGAGTCATAAAGCATAAACAGGACCGGTAATAAAAACGAAAAGGCTAATCCTCTGGAGGTGAATACTGTTGTTAAGTTCGATCGGAATTCCGGGCCTAATACTCATCATTATATTAGCGCTTATTATCTTTGGACCTAAAAAGCTACCTGAAATTGGAAAAGCAACCGGTCAAGCATTGAAGGAATTTAAACAATCTACAACTGAACTGATGTCAGATGATTCGAAAAAAACGGATCAGAAAAATGAACATCAGGATCAAGTTAGCGAGAAATAATAGAAGTTTGAGGAAAAAGCGTCGCACAATGCGGCGCTTTTTTGTTTGTAGAAAAACCTCGCCCTTTCCGACGAGGTTTGCTTATTTTGGGAGATTACTTTCAATCAATCTGGAAGTTTTAATAGGATATGCACCCAAGTGAGGGGAAAATGCGCCCTCCATTACGTGATATGAGCCCTCACTTCGGATATATGGTCCCAGATCAAGGAAATATGTGCCGCCCGGCCGGATTTATGAGCCCGACCGAGAGAAATATGCGCCCAGCTACGAGAGATATCTGCCGCTGGATGACGTAGGTGGATATGCACCCAAGTGAGGGGAAAATGCGCCCTCCATTACGTGATATGTGCCCTCGCTTTGGATATATGGTCCCAGATCAAGGAGATATGTGCCACTCGGCCGGATATATGCACCCGACCGAGAGAAATATGCGCCCAGCTACGAGAAATATCTGCCGCTGGATGACGTAGGTGGATATGCACCCAAGTGTAGGAAATATGCGCCCTCCATTACGTGATATGTGCCCTTACTTTGGATATATGGTCCCGGATCAAGAAAATATGTGCCGCTCGAACGGATTTATGCGCCCAACTCAGAAAAATATGCGCCCAGCAACCACGAAAAAACATAGAAGCTCGCCTCATCAACCTTCTTCCTGAATCTTCTTATACACTTGTCCTTTTTCGACATAGCTTTTTCTTACACGGTCCATTTCTTTCAAATCCTCTTCATTAATATCACGGATCACTTTAGCAGGTCGGCCAAATGCCATCGTGTTTGGAGGGATTACTTTGCCGGGTGTGACTAGACTTCCAGCACCAATAAATGCTCCTTCCCCGATTTCAGCACCATCCAAAACGGTCGAACCCATTCCAATTAGTGCATTTTTTCGAACGATTGCTGAATGGAGCATGACTTGGTGTCCCACCGTTACACCGTCTTCGATGATCAATGGATTATTCGGGCTTTGATGTAGCAGTGATTGATCCTGTATATTCACATCATTTCCAATCACAGTTGGTGCGACATCTCCGCGAATTACAGTTTTATACCAGATGCTTGCGTTTTTGCCGATTTTCACGTCACCCGAAATAACGGCATCTTCAGCGACAAAAGCAGTGTCGTCAATTTCCGGGTAAAAATCTTTATATGGGAGTATCATATTATTCCTTCCTTTCTTTTCTATGCTATGATTATTATAACAAAACAACGAGTGTATGCAGTTTAAGGAGGTCAGGTAACAGTGAAAATTCGGGAAGCCAAAAATGCGAAGGCTGTCATCGTCATCGTCCACGGAGCATTCGAGCATTCTGGTCGGTATGATTGGGTAGTCGAGCAATTGATTTCACATGATTATCATGTTGTTTATGGTGATTTACCTGGTCAAGGCGAAAATATTCCAACAAAACGAGGCCATATTCGTTCATTTCAACAATACCTCGACACGGTAAAAACGTGGGTTAACCATGCGAAGTCATATGAATTACCTATATTTTTATTCGGACACAGTATGGGCGGTTTAATTTCCATTCGTTTTGTACAAACGATGAACATCCCCCTTGATGGAGTCATTCTATCCTCTCCTGCAGTCGGGATTACTTCTGGACCGAATAAGGTACTGCGTGCGATCGCCAGTTTAGTGAATCCAATCTATCCAAGCTTACGCGTTAAAACAGGAATCAAATCTTCTGTCGCAACTCGAAATGAGGAATTCGTCGCCAAGGATGAAGATGATCCATTATTCTTGAGGAAGGTTTCCATCCGTTGGTTTTTGGAATTTCAAAAGGCGGCTGAAAAAGCCAATAAAGATGTCAATAACTATAAAAACATCCCGACATTGATGCTCCAAAGTGGGGTCGATCACCTAGTCGATAAGGATGTCAGCATCAATTGGTTTAATAAAATTAAGGTTAATGAGAAGTCCATCCATGTATATGATGAGTTATACCATGAATTATTGAATGAACCCGAACGGGAAGAGGTCATGCAGGAAATCGTTCAATTCATCGAAGGAAAACGACCGTGACACATTTAACAACCTAAGAAACATTGCGCCATTGAATGGAGGAATCAACATGCCGAAAGTGCCGACATCAATTTTTGATGTCATCCGATCTTCTTATTTTGATATTTTTCCAGAGGTCAATCGCCGTTTGGAAGAGTGGAAAGAGAAAGCGCGTGCTATTCCGAATGAAGAATTACGAACACAAGCATTAAACAGTATTGAATCAAAAACGTTTCATTGTGAAGGTGGTTCGATTTACGCAACACTTGCTCATGAAGATTGGAAGCTCGCGATTCGTTTTATTGTTGCTTATCAAACAATCAGTGATTATTTGGATAATCTGTGTGACCGAAGCACCTCGCTCGATCCCCAAGATTTTCGTCAACTTCATGTATCTATGCAAGAAGCGTTGCAACCGGTGAGGACTTCAGGTGAACAGACAAACTTTTACGCAATGCGTGAAGAACAGGATGATGGTGGTTATTTACAAGCATTGGTTGACGCATGCCAAGAGATCATCCAACAGATTCCGAATTATGAAGAGCTTTATCCATCATTAAAACGACTTGCTTCTTTATATATTGATCTCCAAGTACATAAACATGTAAAAGCAGAAGAGCGAGTGCCTCGTTTAGAAAGTTGGTATAAAGAAGAGTATGAAGCAGGTGACTTGTCGTGGTATGAATTTTCTGCTGCGAGTGGGTCGACACTCGGGATATTTTGCATTATCTCTTACGGATTGAACGGAAGAAATGTTGCAAAGGAAGTCTTTTCAAGTTATTTCCCTTACGTACAGGGTTTGCATATTATGCTTGATTATTTCATTGATCAAGAAGAGGACCGTGAAGAAGGGGATTTGAATTTTTGTTTTTACTATGAAGCGGATGAACAGCTATTCTCTCGGATGAATGCATTTATTGAACGGGCAAAAGTAGAGACTGAAGGATTGCCTGACCAAAAATTCCACCGGTTAATTGTCGATGGACTGATTGGACTCTATTTATCGGATCGTAAAGCAAACGAATTGCCGTATGAACGAGGCAAAGTCCAGTCATTGGTCAAGGCAACGGGCTGGCGTGCGAGCTTAGTCTATTGGAACGGGAAAGTGTACAGGAAGTGGAAACGGCGCTAGTCGTCACTTTTTTTGAATGACGACTGCGAAAGGTGCCCGTTCACTTCGGTTAACCATTTCGTATTTGGCGACGTCTGCTATTTTCGATGGAAGATTACGGAGATAATCCATTACTGCCTCTTTTTCTTGCCTACCTTCCGGATGTCCAGGATAAATGACGATGCCAATATGGCCACCTGATTTTAACCGATCGAGCAGTCGTTCAATGGCTTGAATCGTCGTTGTTTCTGTCGTCGTTATTTGTTGGTCGCTTCCAGGAAGGTAGCCGAGATTGAAGATTGCTCCATCAATTTCGTCAATGGCATGTTCATCGAGAATATCGGTTGCTTTTTCGTGGCCTTTTAAAAAGGGATAAATGTTATGACGGTTATTTTCTGAGAATCGTTGGTTAGCTTGGTCAATCGCTTCTTGTTGAATATCGAAAGCGAAAACTTTTCCATTGTCTCCGACGAGGTTACTAAGCACTAAACTGTCGTGTCCGTTTCCAAGCGTTGCGTCAACGACGATATCACCTTCATGGATGGTATCTGTGAATAGTTGATGGATAAATGGGATGATGGATAACATAATGATTTTCTCCAATCTAACGTCTTCGTTTTTTAGTTTCTTCTATTATAACTTCTAAATAGACTTGAGACGAGGAGGAAGATATATGCGATTCGGACTGGAATTATTCCGGATAGCAGTGATCGTGCTTTTGCTTGGTGGTCTTGGTTGGTTTTTATTGAATGAAATATACGCATCCATTGATCAGACGATTGAGCTAAAGTGGCTTGGAGCAATAGCAATTTTATTGTTGGTATTTGTTTTATATCGGAATAAGTTGCAATTTACTGGATGGTACCAAGGAAGTAAAAATGTGAAGCTTCCTAAGTCCGTTACTTATTTGCTAGTCTTTAGTGCGGTTATCTTTATGATAATCCCCATTATTATTGGGTTACTATAGAAAATAAAGGTGGATCAGATCATGGAAATTCGTGAAATCGAAGTAAAAGACAATCAAGCAATGGCGGAAATTATCAAGCGTTCCTTGGAATCATTTAAGTTAGATATTCCCGGTACGGCCTATTTTGATCCGCAATTGGGTGAGCTTGCACAATTTTACGAACAAGAAGAATGTGCCAGCTATTGGGTTGCGGTGAATGAAGCGGGTGAGGTTGTTGGTGGCGTAGGGATTGCAGCGTTCGACCGTGAACAACAAGTTTGCGAGCTTCAAAAGCTCTATGTAAAACCAGAATTTCAAGGTCAAGGTTTAGCTGTGAAATTGATGAATGTCGCCCTTGAGTTTGCTAAAAAGCATTATGACTATTGCTATTTGGAAACATCAACAAAACTAGAAGCGGCAAACCGGTTATATGATTGGTTTGGTTTTGATCAACTCGATCAGCCGTATGGTCAGTCATCCCACTTTACGATGGATGCCTGGTATATGAAGGATTTACGTTAAGGTATTGATAAGTCTTGACAAAAGCGTGGGGCTTACATAAAATCAACAGTAAATAAGAAACGAAACGATGATAAAGGACTAGTAAAGGCAGATAGCAAGCTTACAGAGAGGCAGCGGTTGGTGAAAGTTGCTCTTGCATTGCTTTGAACTCCCCTTTTAGTTGCACAGATGAAATTAATTCGACAGTAGTTTGTGCCGTCCCCTGCGTTAAAGGATCAAGTGAGTACGATTAATACGTGCTAATTTGGGTGGTACCACGGGTGTTAACTCTCGTCCTAATGTTTAAGGGCGAGAGTTTTTTATATTTTCATCAATAAGAGTAGTTTGAAGGAGGAAGGATTGTGTCGTTCAATCATCGAGATATTGAGAAAAAGTGGCAACAGTTCTGGGAAGAGAATAAAACATTTAAAACAGATACGAACTCAGATAAGCCAAAGTTTTATGCATTAGATATGTTCCCTTATCCATCAGGGGCAGGACTTCATGTCGGTCACCCGGAAGGCTACACAGCAACCGATATTCTTTCCCGCATGAAGCGGATGCAAGGGTATGAAGTGTTGCATCCAATGGGATGGGATGCGTTCGGTTTGCCTGCTGAGCAATACGCAATTGATACAGGCAACGATCCAAAAGAATTTACGGAGAAAAATATCCAAACGTTCAAACGTCAAATTAAGTCCCTCGGTTTTTCATATGATTGGGACCGTGAGATCAACACAACAGATCCAAGCTATTACAAATGGACACAGTGGATCTTTAAGAAATTGTATGAAAAAGGCTTAGCTTATATGGATGAAGTGCCGGTTAACTGGTGTCCCGAACTAGGTACGGTGCTTGCCAATGAAGAGGTTATTGACGGGAAAAGTGAACGCGGTGGCCACCCGGTCATCCGTAAGCCGATGCGCCAATGGATTCTGCGGATTACGGAGTATGCCGACCGCCTATTGGAAGACCTAGATGATTTGGATTGGCCTGAAAGCTTGAAAGATATGCAGCGAAACTGGATTGGAAAATCAGATGGCGCTGAATTGACATTTGAAATTGAAGGCACCGATGAAAGCTTTGATGCCTTTACAACACGTCCAGATACCCTTTTTGGTGCAACGTATGCGGTGTTTTCTCCAGAACATCCACTTGTTGAAAAAATCACAACGGATGAACAAAGAGATGCCGTTAAGCAATATCAAGACCAAGTGCAAGCAAAAAGTGAACTTGAACGAACAGACTTAGCGAAAGATAAAACAGGTGTATTCACTGGTGCTTATGCGATCAATCCGGCGAGTGGAGATAAAATGCCGATCTGGATTGCTGATTATGTGCTGATGTCTTACGGAACGGGTGCCATCATGGCTGTTCCTGCACATGATGAGCGGGACTATGAATTTGCAACGAAATTTGAACTGCCGATTGTCGAAGTCGTTGAAGGTGGAAACACAGAGGAGGAAGCATACGTTGGCGATGGTCCACATGTGAACTCTGATTTCTTGAACGGCTTGAACAAAGACGAAGCCATCGAGAAAATGATTGCCTGGTTGGAAGATAAGAAAATCGGAACACGCAAAACAACTTACCGACTTCGTGATTGGCTATTCAGTCGTCAACGTTATTGGGGCGAGCCAATTCCGATTGTACATTGGGAAGATGGGACGATGTCCGCGCTGGATGATGAAGACCTTCCATTAATCTTACCGGAAACTGATGAAGTCAAGCCATCAGGTACAGGTGAATCGCCATTAGCCAATATTACAGAATGGTTAGAAGTTACCGATAAGGAAACCGGTAAAAAAGGACGACTAGAAACAAACACAATGCCTCAATGGGCAGGAAGCTGTTGGTATTATCTTCGTTTTATCGACCCTGATAATGACGATGCATTGGCAGACTTTGAAACGATGAAAAAGTGGCTTCCAGTTGATATTTATATCGGAGGGGCTGAACACGCGGTATTGCATTTACTTTACGCTCGTTTCTGGCATAAGTTCTTATATGATATCGGCGTCGTACCGACAAAAGAACCATTCCAGAAGTTATTTAACCAAGGTATGATTTTAGGTGAAGGTAACGAAAAAATGAGTAAATCAAAAGGGAATGTGGTTAATCCAGACGATATTATTGATACACACGGAGCCGATACGCTTCGACTTTATGAAATGTTTATGGGACCATTGGATGCATCCGTTGCTTGGAGCACGAATGGCTTGGATGGTTCAAGAAGATTCCTTGATCGCGTTTGGCGACTCTTTGTCGATGAAGACGGTAATTTGAAAGAAATTGTGAAAGACCAAGAGAATGAAAACTTCGATAAGATTTACCATGAAACGGTGAAAAAGGTAACCGAGGATTATGAAAACCTTCATTTTAATACAGCAATCTCACAATTGATGGTCTTTGTAAACGAAGGCTATAAAGCGGAGGTCATTCCGAAGCAGTATGTTGAAGGCTTTGTAAAAATGCTTTCACCAATAGCACCGCATCTCGGTGAAGAACTTTGGTCGTTGCTCGGACATGAGGATTCGATTACGTATGCGACTTGGCCGGAGTATGACGAAAGCAAATTGACAGAAGATACGGTAGAAATCGTACTTCAAGTCATGGGTAAAGTGCGGTCAAAAGTTTCCGTTCCAGTAGATGCAACGAAAGAAGAACTCGAAGAAATTGCATTAGCTGATGAAAAAATCAAGGAATGGATTGAAGGAAAAACAGTACGTAAAGTCATCGCTGTTCCAAGGAAGCTCGTCAATATTGTAGCGAATTAACTTCCTTCTATATTACCAGTCAGATCGTCTTGAGATCTGGCTGGTTTTTTGATAGTCAGAAGACTCTTTCTCAAAAAACACGAGAGCGTTTTAGGTAAAAGTAGTTCAAATGGCTATAGATTTATTATGTATAGACTCACGTACAGTTGGAGACGATGAGTATGGAGGATTGCTTATTCAATGCATGACATAAAAATTGGAAGTGGTATTTGATTGACAGCAGATCGGTTTCGGATATAGAATGGGAATACATTTCGTCATAAGGAGGAACTTTCGATGGAAGATAAGAAAATCGATTTAATTAACAAAGAACAATTGAAGCAAGAGATGAACCGACCAGATTTAGAAATCATTGATGTTCGTGAAGATGATGAAGTGGCGGAAGGAATCATTCCTGGAGCGAAACATATTAAACTGGGAGATATCCCAACCCGTATTAGTGAATTGACTAAAGACAAAGAATATGTAATGGTTTGCCGATCCGGCGCAAGAAGTAATAAAGCAGGAGTACATTTAGAAGAGCAAGGTTACAAAGTAAAAAACCTGCAAGGTGGAATGCTTGATTGGGACGGAGACGTATCCAAATAAAAAACTTCTAAAAAGCCGTTGACATGAACTGACTAAATCCGTATAATAGATTCTGTTGTCGAAAAAACAAGGAAAACAAAATTTCTTGTTGACAACTCAAATGAAACTGTGCTATATTAGATAGTACGCAACAAAGAACATTTCGAACCTTGAAAACTAAACAAAATAGCCTGAAGTCAATTCGGTTTCTTTCTTATTGATTGGGAA
>NZ_VMHF01000031.1:0-11026 GCF_007559355.1 Allobacillus sp. SKP2-8
CGGGGGTAGCATACTTTTTTCTTGCTCTACCCCTGATTTGAGCCCGTCTATTCGGGGATAGCATACTTTTTTCTTGCTCTACCTCCGATTTGAGCCCGTCTATTCGGGGATAGCATACTTTTTTCTTGCGCTACCCCTGATTTGAGCCCGTCTATTCGGGGATAGCATACTTTTTTCTTGCGCTACCCCTGATTTGAACCCGTCTATTCGGAGGTAGCATACTTTTTTCTTGCTCTACCCCCGATTTGAGCTCTCATTATCATAAGTGGTGTCGTTTTTTATCCACTACTCATCTTTTTGCAAAAAAATTATTCAAAATATGTCCACCGTTTGTTGTTCTTCTTCATAAAATTTTTATTCAACATATAATGAATGCTTTCTGTGGAGACTAATCCTCCCGTCCAGTCATATATTCCCATGGTCGTTACTTTCTTGTTCGGGTAAAGCATTTTAAATTCCTCAACATGCCTCACAACCATATCATTGACGGTTTCGATATGTTCGCACTGTGAACACCGAATATTTCTTTTAGAGGATTCCACATTCATGGCCCCACATCCACCGCAAACAACCCCTTTCTTCACCTCATCATATTCATACTCCGGTCGATTTTGATAAGGCGATTCATTCAGATGAAGTTCAACAAGTTTTTCTGCTAGATGTTTATGGGTTTGATTCAGTTGTGAACCGAATCCATTGAGCATGCGCAAATGATCACTGATTTGTGTAGGAAGAATGATGGGTGTATCTTGCTCGGCATGAAATAACGTGAATTCCGGATTGACAAAAACGACATAAAATTGGATTGGTAAGTTAAAGCCGTGCTTTCGGAGCAGTTGGGTGAGGGCTGGCGCAGATCGGCCGATTTGATGGAGTGGGTTCATGATTTCTTGCCGGGGAACTTTGAAGAATCTTTCTTGATCGAAGAAGAACTCGCCTTGATAATTTTTCACCTCGTAAACAAATACTTTTTCTTTCGTGATTAAAAGCGTGTCGATTTGGAATACAGTACCATTATGTTCGAGTAATAAATCGTGGATTTGAATGTGGTCGCATTTGAGGTTATTCAGCAATTGATCGAATCGTCTTTCCCCTTTAAGTCCTTTCAATAAATGTAAGTAATTTTTTCGGTCTTTTGGTGACAAGGTCAACCGCCGATCAAGTGCATGTAGCAATCGTAATTCGCCAGTCATTTCACGTTGCTTGTAAATCATTCGCAATCCTCTTTTCTTTTTACTTTGATTATAGTAAAGGTAGTGCAGCACTGCGAATGACGATAAATTCATTTTTAAGAAAAAATTGATCGTTATGTTTATTAAATCTGTCAAAAATCACTTTTTCTACTCTACAAAAACTCTTTTCCACAAAAAAACTGTCTCACCGATCAAGGTAAGACAGTTTGTATGTTTAAGTATTTAGCAATCGCCTGGTACGCCGACTCTTCCGTCTGCTTTAAAGGATGAGCCACAACCGCAGGAAACAATCGCATTTGGATTATCGATTGTGAACCCGCCACCCATCATGTTTTGTTTATAATCAATGGTTGTATTTTCTATAATCGGCTGATCCATTTTCGCGATGACGACAGGAATATCGTTTTCGATGTATTGATTATCGGTTTCTTTCACTTCATAATCGAATCCTAATTGATAGGACAAACCACTGCAGCCGCCACCCTTTACGCCAAAACGTAGGTAGACGTTTTCTGCCGTTTCTTCTTTCATCATATCTTGTATTTGTAATTTTGCTTGTTCTGTAATTACAATGGACATGTCAACGACCTCCTTAACATTATTATACAAATTCTTTCTTTTTGTTTCAAATTGATGGCCAATTAAATATGCCTTCTGCAACTTTTTCAGCAGGACCACGCATGATGACTCGCTGATTTTCAGTCATACTGATGAATAAATCGCCGCCTTCTAAATGTACGGTGATTTCCTCACCAACAGTGGAATATCCGTTTAATACACTGGCGACGACGGCGGCACATGCTCCTGTTCCACAAGCTTGCGTGATTCCTGAACCTCTTTCCCACACACGAAAATGAAGTTCTTTTCCAGATACGACTTCGACAAATTCAACGTTCACACCATCCGGGAATCGATCATCTTTTTCAATAATTGGACCAAGCTCCTCAACTGGACTTGAATCAATCGACTCAACAAAAAAGACAGCATGCGGGTTCCCCATAGATACAGCAGTTAAATTTAGTTCCGCATCTGCAACGAGAAACGGTTCGTTCACAACGCGGCTTTCTGGGTCATAATTGTCGACAACCATCGGAATCTCTCGTCGTTTCAACAGGGGTACTCCCATGTCAATGGACACTTGTTCAACCAACCCATTTTCAGGGAAAACCTCTGCATCGACAATTCCTGATTTGGCTTCTATTTGAAATGTCGTGTCGGTCACATAACCTAATTCATAAGCCCATTTCGCAATGCAACGAAGTCCATTTCCACAATTTTTTCCTTCAGACCCGTCTTTATTAAAAATACGCATGCGAACATCGGCTTTTTCAGAAGGTAGCATGTAAATTAATCCATCTGAGCCGATTCCAAAGTTCACATCCGAAACTTTTCGTGCCAATTGAGGTATCTCATTTTCTTCCAAATGCACTTGAAAGCCATCTATATAAATATAATTATTACCTAGTCCATGCATCTTTGTAAAAGGAATTTTCATCAATTGTTCCCCAACTTCCTTTTAAAATAAAGGATTTTCTTCTAAATGTTTATATACTTTGTCAACTAACTCATCAGGATCGTCTGCCATGACAGCTTCACCATTCACAATCGCAAATAAAAACGAAGCACAAATCCCGCAATGGCTGGTACATCCATATTCAATGACGTCCAATGAAGGATCTTTTTCCAGTTTTTCAAAGGCTTCCTGTGAACCGCTCGCTATGTTGTTGACACAAAACTCGATGATTGGATTCATTTTCTGTCATACACTCCTCGGTTCATAACTCTTTTATCCGATTAGGATAACATGTTTGACGAGAATCTTTAAGCAGTTGGCTCAAAACCCCTGCTTTCCAATGCCTTATACACTCTCTTCAAACGTGGGTCTCCTTCACCAACGAGTTCATCATCGATAAATACGACAGGATAGATTAAATCTTCATCGACGACCCGTTTGGCAAAGCTTTGATAAGGCTCTTCTTCAGGTGGATTAAAAATATCTACATACGTGTATTGAATACCCTCTTCACCAAATTTTCTCGAAATCGCTGCTTGCAGCCAATCATATTGTTCTTTGGAACTTGGTAAATTTACACAACTCGGACAAAGGACCTCAGCCCCATACACAATAACCTCAGTTTGATTCGTCACGATATTTTTCCCCCTAAATAACGTTTCTTATTTTCATTTTACCGAAAATGATGTAAAATAGAAAATGATAACGATTATCAATTGAAAAAAGAAATCGTTGATTCGCTTTTCGAGCAACTCAATAGATTTTCTGATTGAGACCATTTATACTAACAATTAAAAGAAGGGGGAAGAAAAACGATGTTCGATCAAGTTCAAGAAGTCATTGGAAAACTACGCCCGTTTTTACTTCGTGATGGCGGGGACGTTGAATTAGTGGATGTCGACGATGAAGGTATCGTGCTTCTTCGCTTAAAAGGTGCTTGTGGCAACTGCCCAAGTTCAGCAATTACATTGAAAGCTGGTATTGAGCGTGCATTGGTCGCGGAAGTGCCTGGTGTATCAGAAGTTGAACAAATCTTTTAACGTCAAATAAATCACAAACATACAGATTGACCTTGTAGCCAGCTAGATGAATAGCTGGCTTTTTTCGTGTCTAAAGATTGTTAAGGATGTTATTGAATCAATCACTTTTTACTTAAACCTTCACAGGTGTTAGAGGCTCCATCCCATCTAGCACTCGCTTCAGATTTTCTACACATAACATGGCCATACGGTTTCTCGTTTCAACCGTTGCCGAACCGATATGCGGTAAAGCGACTACGCGATCCAGTTGCACGAGTGGATGATCACTTTTAATCGGCTCATTTTCAAAGACATCTAAGCCAGCTCCTTGAATCTTTTCTTCCTTGATTGCTTGGTATAAATCCGCTTCATTCATCACACCGCCACGAGAAGCATTAATGAAAAATGCACTCTTTCTCATCCGATCGAAAGCTCGTGCATCGAACATACCCTTCGTTTCCTCTGTCAATGGAGTCATCGAAACGACAAAATCTGATTGTCCCAATAGTTCATCGATTGAAACATAGCGCGCACCTAATTTTTCTTCCGCTTCAGGTTTTCGGTTGCGGTTATGGTATAAAATATTCATATCAAACCCTGTTGCCCGTTTGGCGACCGCTTCACCGATCGAACCCATACCGACGATGCCTATCGTTTTATGATGAACATCCGATCCGGCCATCATATAAGGTGACCATGTTTTCCATTCGTCCTTTCGAATGACATCAACACTTTCAGGAATTCTTCGCGCCGTAGCCAGCAACAGTCCGAACGTTAAATCTGCGGTCGTATCCGTCAATACATCTGGCGTGTTAGTGACCGTGATCCCACGCGCTTCACAAGCTTTCACATCGATATTGTCAAAACCGACAGCTAAATTGGCAATCACTTTCAACCGGCTTGCCATGTTTAAAAGTTCTTCATCAAAGGTATCAGTTAACATGGAAAGAACAGCGTCTGCCTCGGCAATTTCTTTTTTCAATACATCGCGAGGCACTGGCATTTCCTCCTCTTCCCACATCTTGACCTGATATTTTTCTGTCAATTCTGATATAATCTCATTAGGGAGTCTTCGCGTCACATAAACTATTGGTTTAGCCACCAGAATCGCCTCCTTATAGGTATGTATAAAAAATCGTTGCATAAACTCAAACTAAAGAAAAATGGATGTGATGAAACATGAATAAACTTGAACAAATGACAATCGAACAATTGAAAGAACGTGGCGTCGAACTTGAAGACATCGCTGAACTCGTTTATCACTTGCAGTCAGCGTATCATGATGACTTGGACATGGAAGAATGTATGTTTAACATTCGAAAAGTCCTCAAAAAGCGGGAAGTGCAAAATGCCGTGTTAACCGGTATTCAACTGGATAAATTTGCTGAACAAAATAAATTTGAGGAACCACTTCAAAGTATCATCGCGAATGATGAAGGGTTATATGGGATCGATGAAATCGTTGCTTTTTCGATCATCAATGTCTATGGATCGATCGGATTCACGAACTTTGGCTATATCGACAAAATCAAACCTGGGATTTTGAAAAAATTAAATGATAAACGATATGGCACGCACACCTTTTTGGATGATATCGTCGGCGCGATTGCCGCTGCTGCTTCCAGTCGTTTGGCTCACAGCTCGGAACTGGCGCTTGATCCTGAGGATGACTAACTGTTTTGCTTAGGCTGTTTATTCTGAAACGAAAAACAGCCTAAGCATTACATATGGCTAAACCATTCGTTTAATGTACGGACAGAATACGTTGGTTGCTTCGGATATTTGGCCAACTCCTCTTCTGATGTCACTCCCGTTTGCACGTGAAGCGTGTCTAAGCCCGATTGAATCCCCGCCATAATGTCCGTTTCATAATTATCCCCGACCATGATGGTTTTTTCGCGTGGAATCCCTAACTTTTGTAACGCAAATTCCATCATAAATGGTTGCGGTTTCCCTACATAAGTTGGCTTTTTACCGGAAACGTGACTCACTAATTCGACGAAAGCCCCGTTACCAGGTGTAAAGCCTCGTTCAGTCGGAACTTTGATGTCCGGATTCGTCGCAAGTAAATACGCGCCCTTCTGTGCATTCAATGCTGCGCGGGTGATTTTTTCATAGGTAACGTTTCGATCGATTCCCATGACGACGATTTCCGCTTCTTGATCCGTCAATTTGATTCCCGCTTCTTCTAGGGCAGAAATTAAACCGGTTTGACCGACGACAAAAGCACGACGGCTCGTTAATTTTTCTTTAATAAAAGCGGCTGTTGCAAGTGATGCTGTAATCACTTGTTCGACTTTCGCATCAATTCCAAAGCCCTCTAATTTCTCTGCTGTTTGCTCCAATGTTCGTGACGAATTATTCGTTAAAAACAGATGTGGAATATGACGTTTATTTAATTCATCAACGAATTCTTTGGCACCTTGAATTTCATCTGTTCCACGAAACATCGTGCCATCCAAATCAATTAAATATCCCTCGTAGTGTTTCATTGTTGATTACTCCTTTGGTTTATGAAAAGCATTAATTGGACCGAGTTCGTTTTCCAAATAATTCAAGACGAGTGGACGAAAATGTTCAATCGTATCTAAATTATTTCTTAACGTTTTCTCAATCTCTGAATGATTGATCTTCGTATACTCCCGAACCAGCTTCGGACGCAGACTGACGATCTCTTTATAGGAAGCTTCGTGTTCTTTCGGTATCACTCGCTCATCAACTAAAATATCAATAATATCTTCATAGCTACCTGGGTCCCTCATGATAAATCCATCAATCATCAAATTTCCGACATCAATGATGGATTCGACGACCATTTGTGCCAAACGTTCAATGCCTAATTTCTCCAAGAAACTGACAGCTTCTTGTTGCTCCAATACTTCAAGTAAACCATTGTAATAAAGTAATGTATTTTCAATATTTTCTCGGTCGACAAAATACATAATCATCATCCTTTCACCCCATAGTTTAACATAACTAATAAGCTCAAGCCTTACAGGAATGCATTGAATTTTGGCTATCGGATGAACCTATTAGCTACTTTTGGTAAAATGGGGTAAAAGATTTGTCAGGAGTGTCAATGAATGAGCAATGTAAACATGATCAAAGATGAAACAGAAAGTACGAGTGTACGATATGTTAGCTTTAGCACCGAATTCAGAAGATATGATTTTGCATTTTTCGAAAGTGAAACGATAGACGATAAGGTTTTCATTCTCGATTTGCAAAGCTCGCACTATACGACAGTGAAAAAAGATGAACTCAAATCGCCAAAATATTATGCGCACCATTTCCGTGTAAATGAATATGAGGCAGAGGAAATATTCGAATACTTGAAAGAAAATTTGAAGTAAGGTTGATGAAAACCAAGCGCCTAAGTTTTTAGCCAAAACCAAACGAACTTCATACGTATAATCGCCTTCTGAGTGGAAAGCCTATTGACTGACAGGAGGCGATTAGTTATGCCAAAAAAGAAGAAATATGATGATTTCGCAAACGTTGAGATCGATCGAAATTACCAAATCCCTGAAGAATTCCCTGAAGGAACTTACGGGGAGCCGGTAAACGCTGAACAACCGCTCCAATCGCAAGTCGATAACCCGAATCGACGCCCTTATTCCGCTTTCAATTATGAAAATAAAACACTACATGCGGATGCTCAACGGAATATGTCAAACTCCCACCCGCCCAATGATTTTCCAGCTGAAGATACGGAGGACTAGTAAGGAAAATGACATTCCATAAAGCTTGTAGAAAATGCCATGTTTTCTACAAGCTTTTTTATTTTAAAGATGTTTTACAAATTTCGAGGGACTTTTTTAAAAAAACGTTTCATGCTTAATAAGTTCATGCTTCCAGTGTTATGATGGAATAATGGAATGGAATACCAAAGGGTGATTTGAATTGTTAACAGAAAAGTCCATAGAAGCTATGTTTTCAACAAGAATGTTTCAGCGTGGGAAACGTTACTATCGCAAAGGAGCGGTGGAGCGTGTCGTATTTGATGAACTTCAAAAGTCCTGGTCAGGCACTGTGTCGGGCAGTGAAATGTATCATGTGTCCATACAGAAGCACGATGATGATACGTTCGATCATGCATGTACATGCCCTGCCTATGAAACATTTGGAGAATGTAAACATATTGTTGCTGTTCTATTAAAAATAGCCAATCGAGAAGCAGTTGACAAAGGTCAACTGTTCGATAAATTTTTAGAAAAGCGTAAGCAAAATGATATGCCTAACCGAAGAATCAACAAGGAACCTAAACCTACTGACGATCTCTCGGCTAGGATAATTAACCTTTTCATGGACACCAATTCAGCGGATTCAACTTTGCATAAAGAGCCGCTTCAGACTGAATATATTTTAAAAATCGATCATCAATTATTGAAAGGTATGCTACTTTCTGTCGAGATGAAGACCGGTGTCGAACGTACATATGTCGTCAAAAACCTGAAGAAGTTTTTAAAGAGTGTCGATGAACAATCTGAGCATTTTTTTACACCGAAATTTTCTTATGATCCAAAACAACATATGTTCAAAGAAGAAGATCAACGTGTGATGCAAATTCTTTTGGATATATACCGAAGTGACGCTTTCTATGAAAACCAATGGCAAACGATTGCCAATCAAAAGGGAATGACGATTCCACCGTACTTCGCCAAGGAACTGCTACAGGCTCTTTCTGAAAGAGGCTGTACATTCGAAGACGTGACGGGAACTTTTCGGGAGATTCACTTATTCGAAGACGCTTTGCCATTTGATTTTTCTCTTCATGAAAATAGTCATGGCTATGCGCTCGGTTTTGATGCGATGGATCATTTCCATTATTTTAAAGACTACGGAATCATTCAGGAAGGTCAGTATTTTTATCATTTGAACGCAAACCAACGGGAGATCATGAAGAATATTTATGGATTTTTGTATCGAAATCCGAAATCGAGTATTCCGATTCAAAAGCACCAGATGGACTCTTTCGTTTCGAATGTCGTGCCGAACTTGAAACAAATCGGGGATGTTCGTCTTTCTGAACAAGTATCTGAGGCAATCATCAATCCGTCTCTTCAAGCGACCATGCATTTAGATTTAGATGGCGAGCGGTTAACGGCGAATATCCGCTATTGGTATGACGATATCGAAATCGATCCGATGCAGCCTGGTGATACTCAAAAACGAGATTCTTCACAAATTTTAGTGCGAGATACTGAAAAAGAACAACGTGTGATGAATATAATTGAGTCGGCAGGATTTAAGTTCAATGGCCATGAACTTTACTTGGATGATGAAGAAGATATGTTCACGTTTCTGTATTACTTGCTACCGCAGCTGGATGAAGATGTGGCAATATATTTAACGAATGCGGTGAAAAATCTACTCGTAGATGAAATTGAGTCTCCCGCCGTTCATGTGGATTTGGATTCAAACGGTGATTTTCTGGAAATCGATTTTGATTTGGGAGATATCGACCAGAGCGAAATCAGTCATATAATTCAATCCGTCGTTGAGAAAAAACGATATTACCGGTTGCCGAATGGCCGCTTCGTACCACTTGAAGAAGACTCTTTCGCGCAAATATCGAACGTTTTTGATGAGATGCGTCTAAATCCAGAAGATTTGAAAGATGGTAAGGTGCAAGTACCTGCCTATCGCGGCCTTCAAATGGATGAAGCGATGTCTGAACATTTCCGAAAAAATTATAATCAAGCTTTTCAGCAACTGATTGAGGATATCAAAAATCCTGAATCCTTTGATATACCATTGCCAGCGGGAATCCAAGCTGATTTGCGTGAATATCAAATCTTTGGCTTCCAGTGGTTGAAGTCGTTAAGCCGTTACCGATTCGGTGGAATTCTAGCGGATGATATGGGACTTGGAAAGACGCTTCAGACGATTGCTTATCTCTTATCTGAAAAAGAAAATAATCCGGACCAGGATCTGCCGGCCCTCGTCGTTTCACCTGCTTCCCTCGTGTATAACTGGGAGTCAGAGTTTGAAAAGTTCGCTCCGTCGATGAAAGTCTGTGTCATCCACGGAAGTATCGGGGAACGAGAGGAATTATTTAAAATCGCTGATGAATACGATGTGTTGATCACTTCCTATCCATTAGTGCGGCAGGATTTAGAACAATATCGTGATAGACGATTTTCGACGCTGATTTTAGATGAAGCGCAAGCGATCAAAAACCATTTGACGAAGCAGGCACAAGCGATCCGGTCGATACGTGCTGGAAGACGCTTTGCTTTAAGTGGCACACCAATCGAAAACTCACTCGATGAGTTGTGGTCGTTGTTCGATGTGATCATGCCCGGTTTTTTCCCAAGTAAAAAAGCGTTCCGTGAACTTCCTCATGAACAGATTTCCCGGATGAGTCGTCCATTCATTTTACGTCGGATCAAACAAGACGTATTGACGGAGCTTCCAGATAAAATTGAATCAGTAAATCATTCTGAATTGACGAAGGATCAGAAACAGCTTTATCTTGGGTATCTTGAAAAAATTCAAGGAGAGGCTGCAAGCGCCATTTCCAGTGAAGGATTCCAGAAAAGCCGAATGAAAATATTAGCTGGACTCACACGACTTCGCCAGCTATGCTGCCACCCTTCTTTGTTTATCGAAGGCTATGAAGGCGAATCTGGCAAGTTGAATCAGTTACTTGAGATGGTTGAAACAGCAAGGCAAAACGGCCAGCGAATTCTGATCTTCTCGCAGTTTTCAAGTATGTTGAAAATCATTCGTGAAGAAATGAACGCGATGGGTGAAGATGTTTTTTATTTGGATGGACAAACGCCTTCAAAACAACGCGTCGATATGGTCAATCGATTCAACGACGGGGAGAAAAACATTTTCCTTATATCACTTAAAGCTGGCGGAACAGGACTGAACCTTACCGGCGCAGACACAGTCATTTTATATGATTTATGGTGGAACCCGGCCGTCGAAGAACAAGCAACAGGCCGCGCCCATCGGATGGGTCAGAAAAAAGTTGTTCAAGTGTACAGATTGATCACGAAAGGCACGATTGAAGAAAAAATCCATGCATTACAACAACGCAAAAGAGAACTGATTGAAAACGTGATTCAACCAGGCGAAACGAACTTCACAAGCTTGAGTGAAAACGAAATTCGTGAGTTGTTGAATGTTTAAATTAGATAGTGAGGAGGCACTGACTTCGGTCGGTGCTTTTTTTATGCTTAGACGCTAAGCGGTGTGGGGTTAATGCTGAAGGTGCGCGGATTAACACTGAAGCTGCGGGAATTAACACTGAAGACGCGCGATTTAACACTGAAGCTGCGCGGGTTAAC
>NZ_VMHF01000032.1:0-10129 GCF_007559355.1 Allobacillus sp. SKP2-8
TAGAGTGCTTCTAATCGACGGAAGCACGTAATGATTACGCTCTACGGTTGAATAGAGTGCTTCTAATCGACGGAAGCGCGTAATGTTTGCGCTCTACGGTTGAATAGAACGCTACAAATCGAAGGTAGCTCACAATTTTAGATCTTTATCCTTGAATAGAGCACTGTATTGCATTTCTCAAATTCAGAAGCCCCACGTACAGTTGTTTGCCTTCCTCCTCAGGTGTTAATTTCTCTCCGTTCAATCCCAAAAGGATACGTATTTTCAATTCAAATTATCCCTCACCCTTTTTATTACTAACCGACCATCAGCTATCTTGAATTAAAAGTTAAACATGATATGATAGAGATAGCTATACATATTCAAATATTTGAATATGTTAAAAGGAGTGAGATTTGATACGATGTGGGACGATTTACAAGAGTTCAAAGCAGATTTCTTTAAAGCATTGGCTCATCCTTTACGAATACGAATCTTGGAATTATTGGCGGAAGGTCAAAAAAGTGTGAATGAAATACAAGCCATTTTAAATAGTGAGGGGTCAGCTGTTTCTCAGCAATTAAGCGTTTTACGTAACAAAAATATCGTGACTGGCACGAAACATGGGAAACAAGTCGTTTATTCATTAAGAGACCCATCGATCATGAAGCTTTTGGACGTGGCAAAGGAGATCTTTAATAATCATCTCATCAGTACGATCTCTATTTTAGAAGAATTGGACACCAATAATGAGAACACGAATGAGAAAGAAGGAAAACATAATTCATGAATCGTTTCTATGACAATATAGTTAAAAATTACTCGTTTAATAATTTAAAGAAAGATTTGATTTCAGGTCTGACAGTGGGGATGATTGCGATTCCACTCGCGATGGCTTTTGCTACGGCTTCTGGTGTGAGACCAGAATACGGTCTTTATACAGCGATCATTGCGGGGATTTTAGTCTCACTATTCGGTGGTTCGAAATTTCAAATCGGAGGGCCCACGGGTGCCTTTGTACCAGTATTACTAGGGATTGTAACGATTTACGGGTATGAAAATTTATTGATTGCAGGGTTATTAGCAGGGTTCATGTTACTATTCATGGGGCTTTTTAAATTGGGATCGCTAATTAAGTTTATGCCTCGACCAGTAACGGTTGGATTTACGGCAGGCATAGCAGTAATCATTTTTACCGGGCAAATCGCAAACTTTTTAGGAATTACTTCGATCGAACAACATTCAAAGTTCATATTAAATATCCGTGAAATTTGGAATCATCTCCATTTAACTCAAGTTTCTAGTATTTTCATTGCATCTTTATGTATGGCTATTATTTTACTCACGCCTAAACTGTTCCCAAAGATACCAGGAGCAATTGTCGGATTGATTGTGTCCACAGTTATTGCATCAGTCTTTTTTACGGATCAAGTACCGACAATCGGTTCTGTTTTCGGGAGCATTCCATCGAGCCTTCCGGAGTTTCAATTTCCTGAATTGACATGGGAACGAATTCAACCAATGCTCGTTCCAGCATTGACCATCGCTGCTTTAGGTGGAATTGAATCTTTATTATCCGCTGTTGTTGCGGATGGAATGGCTGGCAGTAAGCATGATAGTAACCGAGAATTAGTCGGGCAAGGGATTGCGAATATCGTGACACCGCTATTTGGAGGGATTGCTGCGACTGGTGCGATTGCACGGACAGCGACGAATATTAAAACGGGAGCAGTCACCAGGATGTCAGGCGTATTTCATGGTGTGTTTGTGGCGTTGACTTTACTCCTATTTGCGCCGTATGCATCGCTCATCCCACTCGCGAGCATGGCACCTGTTTTGATGATCGTCGCATGGAATATGAGTGATCGTCGTCATTTCGCTCATTTATTAAAAATGAAAACCGGTGATTCACTCATTTTGGTTGCCACTTTTTTATTGACTGTGTTTACAACGATTACAACAGCTGTTATGACGGGTCTCATCCTTGCGCTCATCATGTTTGCAAGACGAATGAGTGATTTACTCGTCGTGTCGAAAGTGTTGCCAGATCATTCAACTGCAGCTGAATCTGTTGAGTCCTATATGGTAGATGCCACTAGAAATTGTCCACAAATCGAAATTTATACGGTTGAAGGACCGCTTTTTTTCGGGGCAGCCCAAGTATTTGAACAACGTGTCATGGATTCTATCCGCTATCGACCAAAAGCTTTATTGTTAAGAATGAGCAAAGTTCCTTTCATGGACACGACAGGGATTGCTAACCTTTCTAATGTTGTGAGTCATTTTAATAAGCAAGGCGGAACAATTATTTTGTCGGGGATTAGTCCAAAGCTAAGGGAAATCTTAAAATCTTCCAATCTATACGATGACATCGGAGAGGAAAATATATTTGAGCATACCGGTCAGGCAATTGATCATGCGATCTCGATTATCGATCATCCGAAGTGTATAGGTTGTAAACAGTTCGCATTTCATGAATGTCATCAGTTATCTGCCGGGAAAAAACTTGTTACGGATTAAAACCAAATACAATGTTCACATACGAACAATGACGTGGAGCGCATCAATTAAGATGGCTCCACTTTTTTATAGAACTTTTTCTAGAAGTGCATGACAAGTCTAGGTTAAGCCGCTCAATAATTGAGTCAAACCGCTCGACCAATCGCTCAAGCCGCTCAATAATTGAGTCAAACCGCTCGACCAATCGCTCAAGCCGCTCAATAATTGAGTCAAACCGCTCGACCAAGCGCTCAAACCGCTCAATAATCGAGTCTAACCGCTCGACCAATCGCTCAAGCCGCTCAATAATTGAGTCTAACCGCTCGACCAAGCGCTCAAGCCGCTCAATAATTGAGTCTAACCGCTCGACCAAGCGCCCAAGCCGCTCAATAACTGGGTCTAACCGCTCGATCAAGCGCTCAAACCGCTCAATAATTCAGTACAACCGCTCGACCAATCGCTCAAGCCGCTCAATAATTGAGTCTAACTGCCCGAAAAAATGTTCTAGATACTTAACATTCGATGGAAACCATCTTTCTTAGTAGCTAAATTCAGGTATAACCTCTTAGTTTATTTATTTTTTTCTGAAAAATGAAAGGGGTTTCTTGATGAATCGTGTCAAATAAACTATAATAGAATAATGAAAATTGAATGACTATTCATTCATTTCTAAAGAGATACATAATAAAGGAGGAAGGGTATGAATTTAAGTGATCAACTTTCCTTGACCGCAAAGGAAAATTTAACGAAAACGGCTTATATTTTTAATGATGAAGAAACTTCTTATCGAGAATTGGAAGGTGCTGTAACGAAATTTGCATCTAGCTTGAAAGAACTTGGGTATGAGAAAGGAGACCATATCGCTTTAGTTGTGGGTAACACACCTCATTATATTATCGGTCTTTATGGCGCGATGCGATTGGGTGTCACAGTTATACCGGTTAATCCTATTTATACTGTTGAGGAAATGGCCTATATTATGACGAACGGTGATGTCAAAGGTGTCATTACGTTAGATGTTTTGATGGAGAAATTTGAATATCTCGATCAAAAAGTTCCAGGGATCCAACACTATATTGTCGGCGCAACGAGTCCTGATAATGATTTAAGTACGTCACCATTAGCAGAAAAGATTTCTTCTTTTGAAAAATTAACGAAAGCAGGAAGCTTGGAACTCGATCGTCCTACATTGGATGAAGATGATACAGCTGTCGTTCTCTATACATCTGGGACGACAGGTAAACCAAAAGGCGCAATGCTTACACACAAAAATCTATATTCTAATGCACGGGATGTAGCGGACTATTTAACGATTGATGCGAATGATCGTGTCGTTGCCGCGCTTCCAATGTTCCATGTCTTTTGTTTAACCGTTGCACTAAATGCTCCATTAGTAAATGGCGGAACGGTTTTAGTCGTACCGAAATTTTCACCTGAAGAAGTATTCCGTGTTATTAAAGAACATCAAGCAACAATCTTCGCAGGTGTTCCGACGATGTATAACTATCTCTTACAATATCCAGATGAAGAGGCTAAAGATTTCTCAAGCATTCGTTTTTGCATATCCGGTGGTGCATCGATGCCAGTCGCCTTATTAGAAAAATTCGAACAACGTTTCAACATTCGTCTATCTGAAGGCTATGGATTATCGGAATCTTCTCCGGTTACTTGCTTTAACCCATTGGACCGGCCACGAAAAGCGGGATCAATCGGGAGAAGTATCACGAACGTGGAAAATAAAGTGGTGGATGAAAATGGCGAAGAGGTACCAGTTGGTCAAGTCGGCGAATTGATTGTCAGAGGTCCGAACGTGATGAAAGGCTATTATAAAATGCCTGAAGAAACCCAAGCGACGATTAAAGATGGGTGGCTATACACAGGCGATATGGCGCGTATGGATGAGGAAGAGTACTTCTATATTGTCGACCGGAAAAAAGAATTGATTTTGGTCGGTGGGTATAACGTTTATCCAAGAGAAATAGAAGAGGTTCTGTATGGTCATGGCAAGGTGAGCGAAGTTGCCGTCATCGGCGTTCCGGATGAAAACCTCGGAGAAGCGATTATCGCTTATGTCGTCGTGAACGATGATCAAGTAACAAGAGAGGAACTAGTTGCTCTCTGTAAAGAAAAACTTGCCAAATACAAGCAACCAAAAGAAATTGAATTCCTTGAAGAGTTACCGAAAAATACGACCGGTAAAATTCTCAAACGTAATTTAAAACACCAGTTACAGCAGTAGATGAACAGGGGGTGGGGTGCCCCCTGTTTTGTTTTGATTTGCGCCTGAATACCTTTTAATATTAAATTTTTAAAGTTTTTAATTTTTTGAAAAGGTTTTTTAAAATATACATAGAATTATTAATTATATTACCACTGTAGGAGGATTAATCTTATTTAAGGGAGGTGGATATATTGAAAAAATCAATTACAAACAACCTATTATCTAAAATTATAATAATTGTAATTACACTCACACTTTTTCTGAATATTAGTTTTTTAATTGAGTCAGAAGCGATTCTTCCAGGGTGTGGTATTAAAAGCCTGTCATCCGTTCAAGAATTCGATCGGAATTCATCAAAGTATTCTACTCAAAGTGACAGTGATTTAATTACTATACAGTGTGGAAATGCAGGTAATACATGGAATGGAATTAAATCATCAGCACGATTAACAAGGGAGACAAGAGATGTTGTTAACTATGAAAAAAGTGGAAAATCGCGCCAAAGAGATATAGACTTTGATAAAATGCCCGGAAAACTACAATATCCGCCAGGTGCAATACTAAAAAAACTTCCGGATGGTAGAACATTGGCATCTTATAATAGTAAAGATGGTTACGCTTCACTTTCGTTCCCTTCTACTCTCAGGATGGATAAGACCGACAAAGTAAGATATAAATAAGGAGATAATCTTATGCAAAATTTAATTTTACATGCTTGGCAACCTATTACAAATTTAAAAAAACACTACGTTAGTGATGCCAGAGTTGAATTGAACGACGAAGGGTTATTTATTCACTTGCGCGATATTGATGGAAACAAGGTGCTGATCGTGTATGATAGGAATCTTTCCTATATGGAAAACTATGTTTGGGCCTTCAGACATACAGGAGACGGTCCCAGAAACAATCTTAGAATTCCAATTAAGAAAGCATTAGAAAGGGCAACGGATCTTAATATACAAGCAGAGACTTTTTACAAAGTGGAAAACTCTGACTTCATTGAATGGTTTGATCAACTGGCATGGGCTGGGACTTCAGAATTTCCCGATGTTGAACACCATCTATATGGTACGATGAATGATGTCATTGAAGTGATTGCTGATTACGAACCAAAATTTATTATTATTTAGTCAGAAATATTACTATTTAGTTTTCATCTGATAAAGTGAATCGATGATCTCTGACTAATAAATGCTCATTACACTGAATGTGATAATGAGCATTTTTGATTGGTAAAACTTCTCTCAAATAAAAACGCATTCATTTAAAAAATTCTTCAAAACGGGTTGCTTTTTGAATTCAAGAGGCATATACTTGTTAGCAATAAATAAATTTTGCTTTAACACATAAAAGCATGTGCGCATAAAAGCAGAAAAGGGTGAGAGTGAAATGAAAAAGTTACAAGCATTGTTGATTTTACTGGTCGGATTATTGGTATTGAGTGCGTGTGGTTCATCCGATGATGAATCAAGTGCCGAGGAAGTGAGCAAGGACGACGCTGATTTTGTCGTCGGGATTTCGCAGATTGAAGAACATCCAGCATTAGATAGTGCAACAGAAGGGTTTAAACAGGCACTAAAAGATGCTGAATTAGAAGTCCATTTCGATTTTTCCTCGGCACAGGGGGATGCGAACACCAATCAATTGATCGCTGAAAAATTCGTCAGTAATGATGTTGATTTGATATTTGCCAACTCGACGCCGAGCGCACAAGGTGCATTGAACGAAACAGAAGAAATTCCAATTGTATTTACTTCGGTAACAGATCCTGTTGGAGCAAATTTGGTTGAATCATTTGAAAACCCTGGCGGAAATGTAACGGGGACGGCGGATATGCATCCAGATAATATAAAAAATACGTTGGAGCTTGTCAAAGACATGGGCCTTGAATCCCTTGGGTTGATCTACAATGCGAGTGAACAGAACTCGAAAACACAGATCGAATTAGTAAACAAAGAGGCGGAAGCTGTCGGTGTGAATACAGTTGAAAAAACGATCTCTTCCTCATCAGAAGTAAAGCAAGCAACCGAAGCTTTGGTTGGCGATGTTGATTCGATTTTGATTATTACAGACAACACAGTCATCAGCGCATTGGACGCAGTATTACAAGTCGGTCACTCTGAATCTATTCCAGTATTTGTCTCTGAACATGATGCTGTTGAGTCCGGTGGTTTTGCCGCATTTGGTTTTGATTACTTTGATATTGGCTATGAAGCAGGCGAGAAAGCTGTTGAAATTCTGAAAGATGGCAAAAACCCAGGAAACATACCAGCAACGTATCCTCAAAATTTGAAATTAAGAATAAATGAGGATGCTGCAGAAAAAATGGGTGTCGAATTGACAGATGAATTAAAAGAGAAAGCGGAACTTATTTCAGGCGAATAAGTTCTAAGTGAACGCTAGGTTAAAAAGGAGAATCGCTCATGATTACATCATTGTACGGTGCTTTAGAAACAGGTTTAATATATGCCATCATGGCGCTCGGTGTCTATATATCGTTTCGGATATTAGACTTTCCGGATTTGACGGTGGATGGGAGCTTTGTGACCGGTGGAGGTGTCGCGGCCATTTCGATTATCGGAGGGGTTGACCCAATTGTTGCGACCTTACTCGGATTTGTTGCCGGTTTCCTCGTCGGCTGTATAACAGGGCTTTTGCATACGAAGGGAAATATCAATCCCCTTTTAGCCGGGATCATCATGATGATTGGACTCTATTCCGTCAACTTAAGGATTATGGGGCAGGCCAATCTTTCCTTGTTAAATGAAACGACATTATTTTCTCAGCTACAAGGGATATTTGAGAGTCTATCATTGGATGCAGTTTTCTTTGCGCCGTATGAATGGCTTGGTCTAGGCGCTTACACACCGCGAACATTTTATGCGATTGTGATGATGTTACTCGTTGTTTTTGTCGTAAAAAAATTGCTCGATTTCTTTTTACGAACGGAAACAGGATTAGCACTCCGAGCAACCGGTGATAACCAAACGATGGTTCGAAGCTTTTCGGCGAACACGAATGTGTATATCATTTTAGGAATTGGTTTAGCCAATGCGCTCGTTGCCTTAAGTGGGGCGTTGGTCGTTCAGTATAACGGTTTTGCGGATGTGAACCTCGGTGTCGGAATGATTGTCGTCGGGCTGGCTTCAGTCATTATCGGTGAAGTTTTATTCGGAAAGAAAACGATTGTCCGTACGACTTTCGCAATCATTTGTGGAGCGATTGTGTACCGAGCCATTTACGCGATGGCACTTCGGGTTGACTTCCTTGAAGCAAGTGACATGAAATTGATTACAGCATTGATTGTCGTTGCCGCATTGGTTGTGCCGAATATGTTGCAGAAAAGCAGTGAGAAACGTCAATTCAAAAAGTCCCAGAAAGCACTGACGAGAGTGAAACAGCAGAAGGGAGAGGTGCAGGTTGCTAACGTTAAATCAAATTCATAAAACATTTTATGCCAATACACCCGATGAAAGGCGTGCCATCTCTGACCTTACGCAAACCTTGAACGAAGGCGATTTTGTAACGGTTATTGGTAGTAATGGAGCGGGGAAGTCGACGTTATTGAACCTGCTCGCTGGAACCATATTGCCTGATGCTGGCAACATTCATTTAAACGATCAGAATTTAACCCTTTTACCTGAAGAAAAACGTGCCAAATGGATCGGGCGCGTTTTCCAAAACCCGATGGCAGGGACAGCACCGAATATGACGATTGAAGAAAACATGATGATCTCTTTAGGACGGACACAAAAAAGAAGCTTGTTTAGAGGGATGACAAAGAAAAAACGTGAGGAATTCAAAGAGCATTTGGCTACTTTGGAGATTGGCTTGGAAAACCGCTTGAATACGAAGGTAGGACTTTTATCAGGCGGGGAACGGCAAGCCTTATCCTTATTGATGGCGACCTTCACAGAACCGCAAATCTTATTGCTGGATGAGCATACAGCAGCATTGGATCCATCCAAACAGGAACTGATTTTGTCGCTGACGCGTGAGTTGGTTGAAAAGCATTCTTTGACGACGATTATGGTCACGCACCAAATGGAGCAAGCCATCGACTTCGGGAATCGACTATGGATGATGGATGAAGGAAAAATTATTTTTGAAGCGGAAGACGAAGAGAAGGATAAATTAACGGTTCCGGATTTATTAGAAGCATTCCAAGAAATCCGCGGAACAAAACTGGCGAATGACCGGGCACTATTAGCGAAATAAAGAATTATATTTTACAAAGAAGAAGGAGAGAGGTCGAAATGAAAAAGCTTCAAGCTTGGTTGGTCTTATTGATTGGATTGTTAGTGTTAAGTGCATGTGGTTCATCCGATGATGAATCAAGTGCAGAAGAAGTGAATAAGGACGACGCTGATTTTGTCGTCGGAATTTCCCAGATTGAGGAACATCCTTCTTTAGACAGTGCTACAGAAGGATTTAAACAGGCGTTAAAAGATGCAGAATTAGAAGTGCATTTCGATTTTTCTTCAGCACAAGGAGACGCGAATACCAATCAGTTGATTGCTGAAAAATTCGTCAGTAATGATGTTGACTTGATTTTCGCCAACTCGACACCGAGTGCGCAAGGTGCATTGAATGAAACGGAAGAAATTCCAATTGTATTTACTTCGGTAACGGATCCTGTTGGAGCAAACTTGGTTGAATCATTTGAAAATCCAGGTGGAAATGTAACGGGAACGGCGGATATGCATCCGGATACCGTTAAGAAAACGCTAGAACTTGTCAAAGATATGGGCTTTGAATCACTTGGATTGGTATACAATGCCAGTGAACAAAACTCGAAAACACAGATCGAATTAGTAAATGAAGAGGCGGAAGCAGTCGGTTTGAATACAGTTGAAAAAACGATCTCTTCCTCATCAGAAGTGAAGCAAGCAACGGAAGCCTTGGTTGGCGATGTTGATTCGATTTTAATCATTACCGATAACACAGTCGTCAGTGCATTGGAATCCGTATTACAAGTCGGTCATTCTGAATCACTCCCGGTTTTCGTATCCGAACACTCTTCTGTTGAAGGCGGTGGGTTTGCCGCATTTGGTTTCGATTACTTTGATATCGGCTATGAAGCGGGCGAGAAAGCTGTTGAAATTTTGAAAGACGGTAAAAACCCAGGAGAAATTCCAGCAACATACCCACAAAACTTGAAACTTCAAATCAACGAGGATGCAGCGGAAAAGATGGGTGTTGAATTGACAGATGAATTAAAAGAGGAAGCGGAACTCATTTCAGGCGAGTAAGTTCTAGGTGGAGGGTCTGGAGATTAACATTTAACAACGACGGTTAGGCGTTGAAGTTCATGACCTGGACGCTCCATCAAAAGTGAAATTCGGTCGAATAGAAGCGCTCTAATCGCCCGAATGATTCGCCATATCTGAAATCTGGTCGAATAGAAGCGCTCTAATCACCCGAATGATT
>NZ_VMHF01000033.1:0-8891 GCF_007559355.1 Allobacillus sp. SKP2-8
TCTGTTTTTAAAAATGCAATTCAAAACATTGGAGAAGTCTTTGTATTTTTAAAAAGAGCAATTATGAAATTGATTCAGTTATAAAATTAATTTACGGAAATAAAGTTAGTTTTTGTTTTAAACCTGACATTAGGTTTGGTGCTTGTGTTTTTAATCTTTCCGCCTAAAAAAGGTTTAAATCAAAAGACGGTTCCTTGGTATGATGCATTATTGGCAATCATGTCGTTTGGTGTTGGGATGTATATCATTCAAAACCAAACATCTTCATCGATCATTTCTGGTCGCCCAACTGATTTTGATTTGGCAATAGGGCTTGCTTTGATTATTTTAGTGTTAGAAGCGACAAGACGTGTTGTAGGAAAGCCACTTGTCATTATCGCCTTAATTTTCATTGGGTATTTCTTCCTTGGGGAGTATATGCCGGGTCAATTCTTTCATGATCGTGGTGACTTTGAGCGTTTCGTTTACGAAATTTCCTATCGTAATAACGGAATCTTTGGAACTCCAATATATGCATCGGCTCAATTTGTGTTCATTTTTATCTTATTTGGAGCTATTTTGGAGTCAACGGGTGCGGGCCAGATGTTCATCAATTTAGCGATCCGGGCATTCGGTCGCTTTAAAGGTGGACCGGCAAAGGCTTCCGTATTGGCAAGTGGAATGATGGGAAGTATTTCGGGAAGTTCGACTGCGAATGCGGTGACGACTGGTACATTTACCATCCCACTTATGAAAAAAGTAGGATTCAAGCCACATGTATCAGGTGGGATCGAGGTTGCAGCTTCATCCAGTGGACAGTTTTTACCACCGATTATGGGTGCGGCAGCCTTCATTATGGTTGAATTTACGGGAATCCCGTATTATCAAATCATTCAGAGTGCCATTATCCCTGCCTTGTTGGCTTATGTAGGAATTCTCTTTATGGTTCATTTCGAAGCTTCGAAAAACGGTATTCAAGGGATACCGAAAGCAGAGTTGCCGAAAGGCCGTAAGTTATTACTGCAACAAGGTTATCTTTTATTCCCGATTTTCGTTTTGCTTTACTATTTGGTTGTTGAGCGGATTTCGGTTAATAACTCTGCATTCTTCTCGATCGTCGTTTTACTGGCAATGGCATTCTTTGCGCATCGTTTCAAAGAAAGTTTAGGGCGTTCGTTATTGTATGCAGCTGGATTAATTGCCATTGTCTATGGCTTCCAGTTTATTGTCGGTACGCTGAATAATGGTTTATATCAATTGAATGGATTATTCGGTACGGATGTATTCGGAACAGAAACGGTTCGTTGGAAACCGGAAATGACGATGCTAGTCATTCTTGGCTTGGTCGTTGCATTAGCCTTTGCGGTCGTTCAACGAAAATCCAACTTAGGTGTGACGCCATTTCGATATGGCTGGAGAAATGTTGTTGAAGGTTTCGAAACGGCTTCTCGAAATGCGCTGTCCATTATCGTTGCCTGTGCGACAGCAGGAATTTTAATCGGTGTTATTACGACGTCCGGTTTATCAACGAAGTTTACGCGAATTGTTGTCGGTTTCTCAGAGACATTGACGAATATGTTGCCAGCTTTCATGGTGACGGATAATACACAGCTTTACTTCACATTAGTTTTAACCGTTTTCGCCTGCTTGCTTTTAGGTCTAGGATTGCCGACTACAGCAACATATGTCGTGCTAGCAGCGATTGTCGCGCCGATCTTGACAGATATGGGTGTTCACGTATTAATCGCACATTTATTCGTTCTTTATTACGGGGTGTTGGCAGATGATACGCCTCCGATCAACTTGCCGGCTTATGCCACAGCAGGAATTGCGAATGCCGGACCGGTTCGAACGGGTGTGCAAGGGTTTAAATTTGACTCAGCTGCACTATTGCTGCCGTTTGTCTTTACGTTAAATCCAACCATTTTATTTTTGACAGATGCATCCTGGTATGAAGTCATTTGGGCAATTATTACAGCGACGATTGGTATGATTGCATTTGCTTCATTTATTCAAAATTGGCTCATTCACAAGTATGTATGGTATGAACGAACGATTGCCTTGCTGTCAGCTTTATTATTCATTCAGAATAACTGGATTACGGATGTTGCCGGTATTGTTCTCCTGGCTGTATTGCTCATTTTGCAAGTCATCAAGAAAAAATATCATCAGCATAAAGAACAAACCGTATAATATTGAAATGGCTTAACAACCTCTGGAGTGAATTCAGAGGTTGTTTTTTATATAATGGGGTGCAGACAGATCGCTATGTACGAAGGAGGCTACTGGATGATTGAAAATAAGCCGGCTGGATTTTGGATACGGTTTTTGGCCATTTTTATTGATAGCCTATTTGTTTCACTCCTCACCTGGTTGGTTGCCGCTTTGATTACAGGAGAAGTGGAACAATTACAGCAAACACAGCAGCAAACTGAAACCAATGCAGAAGAACTATCCAGCTCTATTTACAGTGTATTCTTTATTATTCTTTTCACAGCTTCACGCTTCAAAGGTTCGCCGGGTAAAATGATCTGTAAAATTCAGGTGACCAATGAAGATGGCTCGACCATTAGTATTTTGAAATCGCTCGGTCGCTACTTTGCTTATATCCTCTCCGCATTGATTTTAATGATCGGATTCATGATGGCGGGATGGACGGAAAGAAAAAGGGCCCTTCATGATTATATTTGCCAAACTGTTGTGACCTACCGCGATCAGTAACTTCCAAATCGGGTAATGATGTAGTGAATGAATACTTTTGGTGATTCAGCAAAAATTAGAAAGTATCTGTTCACTGAAATCGATGAGGAGGATGCTTATGCGATTAGATGGTCAAGTGGCAATCATTACAGGAGGCGTCAGTGGTATTGGCGAAGCAACAGCAAAATTGTTCGTTGAAAAAGGAGCAAATGTCGTTATTGCAGATGTCAATGACCCGAAAGGTGAAGAACTCGCTGAGGAACTAGGAGATCGTGCGTCATACATTTACACGGACGTTACCGAAGAAGAGGAAGTTAAACGGCTGATCGATCAAACGGTTGAGAAATTTGGGAAGCTCGATGTTCTCTTTAACAATGCTGGTGTTGGACCTGTGATGGATACGACTGAGATGAATGATGACCAATGGAACCGGGTGATTGAAGTGAATTTGAATGGCGTTTTTTACGGAACAAAGCATGCCGTCAATCATTTTAGAGAAAAAGGAAGCGGCGTCATTGTGAATACAGCTTCCATGCTCGGCCACGTCGGTCAATCCCAAACGGCGGCCTACTCGGCATCTAAAGCTGGTGTCGTTAATCTCACCCGTGCAACTGCCTTGGAATATGCCAAAGATAATATTCGAGTGAATGCTGTATGTCCGGGATATGTGAAAACACCGCTGATGGAGCAGTTAGAAGAGGAAGATATTGAGGAATTGGCTCAAGTTACACCACTCGGACGCTTGGGAAGACCTGAAGAGGTTGCGAAGGCTGTATTGTTCTTGGCGACAGATGACTCAAGCTTTATAACAGGTACTAGTTTAGTTGTAGATGGTGGTTATACAGCGAAATAGATGACTCGGACAAATCCGTAAGTGTATTTAGCACTTACGGTTTTTTCATGCAAAGCGAATCATATTCCCCCTCCCTTGTCCATAAAATAGCAAGAGGGGAGGGGAGCTCTTGAAAAAGCTATGGTTCATTTTGTTATGGTTGGTCGGACTTTTGTTACTCATTTATCTGGTTCGCTATCCAATCCCATCATTCTTTTCACCTACGAATGTTACGATGCCGCTTGCGAATAAAGTAATTGTCATCGATCCGGGGCACGGTGGGCCGGATGGCGGGGCGGACCACGATTCAGTTTATGAAGAAACCATCGCATTGGAAACATCTTTGTTATTGCGTGATTATTTACAACAAGCGGGTGCATTGGTTTATATGACACGCGAGAAGGATGTAGATCTCGCAGCTAAGGGCACAAGAGGGCATTCAAACCGAAAATCAGAAGATATTCGAAATCGAGTGAAGTTTATACAAGAAAAGGATCCTGATTTGTTTATTAGTGTTCATCTCAATTCGATTGCGAGTTCTCAGTGGTCGGGGGCACAGTCGTTTTATTATCCGGACGATGAGGGGAAGAGCGAGTCGTTGGCAAAAGCCGTTCAAAAGCGCCTGCGTGAAGAAACAAACGGGACACGTGTCGCACTAGGATTAGAACAGATTTATTTATTGAAGCATGCAGATGTAACAGGAGCTTTAGTAGAACTGGGCTTTTTATCGAATCCAGATGAAAGACGACTACTGACGCAAGAGGACTATCAGAAGCGGCTGGCTACATCGATTGCTGAAGGAATTGTCGAATTTCTCATGGAAGAAGATGTAGATAGCGGTGCCTCTTAGTTAAGAAAACACACTACTTTATGTTATACTAACCTTGCACGACTTTTTGAAAGGGAAGGTGTAACATTTGGTAACAGAAGAGCGAGTAAGAGAAATATTAAACCCGGTCAAAGACCCACATATACATAAAACCTTTGAAGAAACGGGTGCGATAGAAAGTATTAAGATTAAAGAAGAAAAAAATCACGTCAGTGTCAAGATTGCCCTAGCCAACCCGAATTCTGGTGAACAGCTTCAGCTGCAGCAGGAAATTGTCGGTATGTTAAAAGAAGAGGGTGCTGCTACTGTCGGTTTGCGTTTCACTGAATTACCAGAGGAATATAAACAAGCTGCTGACCAAGAGAGTGAAGCGAATCTTATCGGTCAAAAAGGAACAAAGTTCATCTCTGTCGCTAGTGGTAAAGGTGGTGTCGGTAAATCGACGGTTACCGTTAACTTGGCGATTGCATTGGCGCGACTTGGTAAGAAAGTCGGTATCGTCGATGCGGATATCTATGGCTTTAGCGTGCCAGATATGATGGGGATTGAAAATCGCCCACAAGTGCGAGGGGAAAAAATCATTCCTGTTGAGCGCTTTGGTGTACAAGTTATTTCCATGGGCTTTTTTGTAGAAGATAACTCCCCGATCATTTGGAGAGGACCTATGCTTGGAAAAATGCTGACAAGCTTCTTTAAAGAAGTGGAGTGGGGCGACCTAGACTTCCTTCTATTGGACTTACCACCTGGTACAGGGGATATCGCATTAGATGTCCAATCTTTATTACCATCCTCCAAACAGTTAATCGTTACAACGCCACATCCTACAGCTGCTTTCGTCGCAGCTCGTGCGGGACAAATGGCTTTAAAAAATGAGCATGAGATCTTAGGTGTCATTGAGAACATGGCTTATTTCGAAAGTGCATTAACTGGCCAGAAAGAATATGTATTTGGTGAAGGTGGTGGAGATAAGCTTGCAGAAGTACTCGATACAGATGTACTTGGCCGTCTCCCGTTACAACAACCATATGATGATGAAGATATTTTTGCGCCTGGAATTTATCAAGAAGATCACCCGACAGGAAAGATCTTTTTGTCTATTGCCAATCAAATGATTAAGCGCGCATAATCAGAAGAGCTGTCACAACAGATAACTTTGTGACAGCTCTTTTTTAAGTTTTAATTAACCTCCGCCACCAGCACTGCTATCACTTCCGCCACCTGATTCTCCACCGCTTCCACTTCCGCCGCCTTGTTGTTCTTGACCTTGGCCTCCGCCTTGGCCGCCTTCAGATTGTTGCGCTTTCTCAGCTGCTTTCAATAAAGTCTCTGTCATTTTTGCTTTAAAGAGTGGACTTTCCAATGTCTCTTGTATGGTTTTTTCCAAATGAGCTTTAAAGGCCTGGCTGGATAAAGCTTGAACAATCGTTTCCTGCATCTTTGACTCTTGAAAGATCTTGATTAACTGTTCTTTATATGTGGAATCACTGAGTAAACCGGTCATTAGTTCCTTCATGCTATCTTCTGTCGCTTTCGTATAAGCTTGAACAAAAGAAGGGTCTTCGAATAATTTCGTCCAATACTCTTTCGATTTCTCACTCTGTAATGTTTGCTCAATCGTATCCTTGACGACTTGTGCATTGAGAATTAATTCATTTTTCATGTCTTCTTCGGTCAGTAGGTCTTTTACTGCTTTTTTTCCGTCGTCTGTTTTCAGGATATCAACAACCATTTTTTTCGTCGTTTCATAATCTGTATTTTGGGAGGACTGATCACTTTGGGTGCAGGCAGTCAATACAATGAATAAGCCTAATATCATAAACCCCGTAAGTTTTTTAAACGTCATGGTTTTTGCTCCCTCTGAAGATAGTTTCCTTTTTATCTTGATGAAGTTGTGAAAAAATATACATATTAAGGTCAGGCAAAAAATGTCGGTTCGTGGTAAAATACAATGGATAAATGATGTGTATAATGTTGGAGGGAAAGCAAGTGACGATTCGCAATTGGTTAAAATTTTCAAGTGTCGCCTTATTGCTAGGCTTTTTAGGAGCTGTCATCACAAGTTTCTTTGTAAGAGCAGACGCTTATCTGGAATATATGAACCCGTTAGATTTTTGGGAACTGACAGGAACGTTTTTGTGGTTTTCTGTATTAGGACTCCTTTACAGTGTCATTAGCCAAATGGGTTTCTTTGCCTATTTGACCGTGCACCAGTTCGGAAGAGGTTTTTTCGGTTATTTTTGGAAACACGCACAAATCGTGATTATTGCGATTGTATTGTTCGATCTTGTTTACTTACGTTACACAAGAGTAGATGAGCCGGGAAGTATATTTCCATACATAGTTGTCGCGGGCGTGTTATTCATCTATTCACTCGCGGTCGCCTACGTTAAAAAAGAGGAGACCCATCCGCGAGCGTTTTTACCGGCAGTATTCTTCATGACTGTGGTGACTGCACTCGAATGGATTCCGGGATTGCGTACGAATGATCCAGATACGATGATGATCATGATTGTCCCATTGGTCGCATGTAACACATACCAATTACTGCGATTGCACCATATTGTCGGTTACACGAATGAAAAGGGTGAAGAAGTTGGCATGCCGAATAAGGCTGATGATGTACAAAAAAGAAGGCCAACGAATGCGAAGAAGAAAAACAAGAAAAGCAAATAAATACAAAAGTCCCCAAGTAAATCGCTTGGGGACTTTTTGAATGAGCATTGCTTTAATAGTTTGTTCCGTTTTTGTTAATTGATTGGCTCGAGGTCGATTTGAGCAGGTGAAAGAAGCTCGGTCACTGTGACAAATTGAAATTCCTCGGCTTCTTTTTGTTCAATGATTTGTTCCACGACTTCTGGTGCCTTCTTTAAATCATCCCGGATTGGCATAACAATAATATCGCCACTACTCGTTCCGCTGGCTATTTGTTTGCTGATGGTTTCCGCATGCTGCTTCTTATTCACATCTGCGTATACGCTCCAAAAAACAGTTCGGTAACCTAGCTTATGAATTTGTTCCGTCACTAACTCGGAATATTTGTTTTCAGGTACACGTACATACTGAAGCGGTTCATAGTCAAGATTTTTTAAAACAGTTTCGCCCCGCTCGATATCTTCCTTGATATAATCCAGCGAACGACCTTCATAAGACTTGTCCGAAAAACCGAGCAAACCAATCTCGTGATTTTCTTCAACAATCCACTCAGCTAATTCTTCATTGCGAAGAGCCCATTCTCCGTTCACGAAAAACGTGGCTTTGACTTGTTTTTCATCTAATACATTCATGACATCGACAATGATATCGTCTCCCCACGGTACATTAAATGTCAAAGCGATTTCTTTCTCTTCCTTCAAACTTTTCGTAATCGCACCCTCATTCACAGTCTGGTCCTGAGTGGCATTTTCGAATATGTAATCGTTGGATAGTTGAATGGTAATTGCAAACAATAAAAGTAATGAAAGCACGGCAACCCACTTTTTCCAGCTTGTCCAATTGAATGTGTAAAACATAGATCCCATTCCTTCTTTGAATTCTATTAATTACGTTGGGACGTTCGTAAAACGCATACTCTGAAATAAAAGAGGAGTAGGTGGAAGAACACGAACGTCTATACCGCAATTTATTCAACAACCGTTCATTGGAAAATGTAAAAAAACACCTTCTTTTAAGCGGAAATTCTCTTTATAAATATCTATATGAATGTTTGCATATTTTTAGAATGGTTATATTACATAAAGCAGGAAGAAGAATAGAGATAATCACTTTAAAATATATAGAAATGGGTGAACATCCTTGTTAGGTCTATTGATTAATGAAAAAGAACAAAAAGAGCTCGAATACTTACTAAAGAAAGAAATGGACGAACTACTCTTTGAAGTCACATGTGATGATTTCAATGCGGAAATAAAGAATTCCATTAAAAAAAGATATATTACGCTATTCAATGTTTATAAAAGATTTGCAAACCAAAATGAATTAGTTAATTACACCCCAAGAAAGAACTTCCCCCACGTTAAGTAACTTAAGTTGTAATGACGATAGGATAGTAAGAGAAAAGAATTTAAAGTTGATCCGAGACACCTCCCGTCTTAAGAAAGTAAGTGAGAAAGGGAGGTGTGAATAATGTAAACAGACCTTTCTGTGAAGCTGAAGTACTCATCGAACTAAGAATCCACCATTGAAACCCATCCGAAAAACTGTAGTATTAGAATGGTAAGTGGGTCGGACAGATGTAACACTGCAAAGACAAAAAAGCACAAGTTTAGTCAAAAAAATAATTTTATATTTTAGTATTGATTCGTCTAAATAGATATGATATATTTATTAGCGTTGTCAGGAGATACAACGGTTTGACTCTTTTTAAAAAAGAATTCAATAAAGTTGTTGACAACATTTTGGAGCTATGATAAATTAAGTCTTGTCGCAAAAAACGACACACATTTCGAACCTTGAAAACTAAACAAAATAGCCTGATGTCAATTCGGTTTCTTTCTTATTGATTGGGAAAGAAACAAACGAAATTTTTTAAGCCAATCAAACACTTTATTGGAG
>NZ_VMHF01000034.1:0-8036 GCF_007559355.1 Allobacillus sp. SKP2-8
CTCTATACCCCCGAGCGGGCAGAAAACGAGTTCGGAAAGTCTTATAGAAGTATTCTATAACCTCGAGCGGGCAAAAAACGAGTTCGAAAAGTCCTATAGAAGTGTTCTATAACCTCCAGCGAGCAAAAAAGCTCGCTCTACCCGTGAATAGAACCCATCTAATCATAGATAGATTAGAAATAAGTCTTCTATCCACGATTAGACAAAGAAAAAGCACCAGCCAATCTGCCGGTGCTCTATACCTTATCTTTCCCCTTTGTTGGAGGGAACTTTCTTCACTTTTAATGGATTTCTTTTTATAGGGCCTTCTTCTTCCACACGTAAAGATTGCGCAGGAACAGCAACTTTGACGTTTTCTTTGCTGAGGATTTCAAGGATTTTGAAGTTGATCTCTTCTTGGATGGCTAAAAATTTTCCCCAGTCAGTCGTTTTCGTAAAGAAATATAGCATAATATTTAAACTATCGGTTTCGTACCGAGTAAAGTTTACAAAGATCGTTTCCGGGTGGATACCTGGATGATTCTCAACATAAGTGCGAATTTGCTTAATCGAATGTTCTAGTTTTTCTTTCGGTGTGTGTGAACTAATTTTCAAATCATAGCTAATTTGTCGTTTACCCATCTCACTCCAATTTGTAATCGGTTCATTCGAAAGAGTCGAATTGGGTATGATTACCAAGGAATCTGCGAAAGTGCGTACGGCAGTGCTCCTGAAACTGATATCCTCAACGATCCCTTCGATACTTGGTGTCATAATCCAATCTCCCAAGTTAAAAGGTTTTTCCGTTATAATGACAACGCCGCCGAATAAATTTTTAATGACTTCTTGAGCTGCAAGGGCAAAGGCTAATCCACCCAGACCAAGACCAGCGACGAATCCATTGACATCGTATCCAAATTCTTGTGCAATAATTGAAAAACTGATGGCGACAATAACAAAACGGAGTACTTTCGTCAGGAAGGGAATAAGGATTTCATCAATTTTATTATCATAATGTTCATTGATTTTATTAAATACTTCTGACGTTCCTGATGACAAATTCCATAATCCCCACGTGATCAAAACAATAAGTGCCACTCGAATTAATCGGATAAAAGCGAAATTTTTCTCGTCAAAATAAGGGAAATATTCTAATGCCACGTAGATTCCAATGATGACAATGAGCCAGCGCATCGGTTTCTCAAAGGCATATAATATATTCTTAAATAATGATGTAGGGCTTTTATTCGCTAATTTTAAGATGAGTTTGAAAATATATTTGGTGAAAATCTTTCGAAATAAGGAAAATAAGATAAAGATTCCTATTGTGATTGCGATGGATTTTAGGACATCAAAATCATCCAGTTGTTTTAAAAATGACCAATCAATCAAGGTAATATCTCCTTTTCAATCAAATTGCATAGTCTTAGTTTGTCCGATGGGTGGATTTTCGTCAATCTTTTTTCCTGTGATGGTTGTATAAAAATTGCCTCAAAAGCCAGCTTGGCTCTTGAGGCATAAGGTCAGTTCTATTAGTATCCTTGCATTTGGAACATTTGCAGTTCTTCTGGAGTGATAATTTCTTCTTCTTCAGGGTTAATCGAGAACTCGACGTCTCCATTAATGTTGTTATATGTTGTATCAAGCGTTAAGCCAATACGCATGTCTTCTCCGTTTTCACTAACTTCCACGTCGCCAACAAATGTTTGTTTTTGAATCATGTCATCGTCGATTTCTAGTTGAAGTTCAAATTGGTGCACCGTCGTTTGTTCCGCAGTGTTTTCCAAATCTGTTTTCATTTGTTCAATTTCTTCGTCGCTAAGTGCCTCACCGGATATTTCACCGCTTTTTTCAACGAGGTTAATAAAGTCTTCTTTTGTCAATTGAACCGTATACACACCGTCTTCTTTTGAAAAGTCATCTTCACTTTTCTCATTTAAGAAGTCAGTAGCCAACTTCTGTGATTGAGCCTTCAGTTCTTCAGGATCAATTTGTTCTTCGGTGCCTTGTGCTTGTTCCAATTCAGCTATGTCGACTTCAAGTAATTTTCCGTTTAACTCTTGTGGGATTGGAAACATCATCCCGAAGTTTTCGACTAAGCTATCTGTGCGGATGTAAATTTTTTCACTCTCCAGGTCTTGCAAAAACGGTACGCTTAAGTCGAGAGTCATTGGTGCCATCTGACCATTTAAATTGAATGTAACTTGTTGCTTTCCGGCATCTTCATCATAGATACTCTCGAAGCTGATTTCCATATCATTGAACATTTGAAGATATGGATCGACAGTCGGGTCATTGAAGTTTCCTTCTAAATTAACGTCTACGTTACTGACCGACTCAAAGCTGGTCGCCTCTACAGTGTTTTGGAGAGCTTCAATAACTTGCTCTTTCTCACTTCTATCATCATCTCCACCACTACATGCAGCCAAGATTAAGACTGATAGTAATAGCAGTGTTCCTAAAATTCTCTTCATAAAAAAATGAGCCCCCTTAATATTCCTATATGATTATAGTAGCATATTTTTATGCGAAAAATCTTTAAAACTAACAAATAATTTTACAACTTTAAACATAATAAACTACGTCTATATTTGTATGCCAACACCAAAGGAGGTATGCCTGTCACGAGTCATTATTCTTCATTCTTCGTTTGCTAATATATGTTAATGAATCCGCGTCATTAAGAAGGCCTTATTTGTTTGAATGTGCTCCTTTTTCACATTGACACACGTTTGTACAAATTCATGCAAAAGTTAACCCTAAATAATACAAATTTTTTTGCATTTCAGTTCATTTCAGATAAGATTAATAATTAGAAGGCTTGCGAGGAGGAATCGATCTGGTGAAAGACCATAATCATAAGGATGGCCGAAAAAAGGTTGGGAAAAGGCGAAGAACAGAAAACCCTTGGTTGGAACTTTTGTTTAATTTTGCAGATATCTTTCTTTATCTGCCACGCTTGGTTAGTTCTATTGTAAAGAATATTTGGTAAGTCAATATGTTGATAGGAGAGGAAATAACGATGGAAAACTTTGAAGAACTGTTAGAAAAGGATGCACTTGGACAAAAAGAGCTTCTTGATGCAAATGAAATTACCGCGACGGAATTAACTGATTTTTACATAAAACAAATACAAACGTACAACCCGTCGTTGAATGCAGTCGTCCATGAAATGTTTGACGAAGCGAAAGATCAAGTGAAGAATGTTGATTTAAATGCAAGTCCTGTTGCCGGATTGCCGTTTTTGATCAAGGATTTGAATGCGATCAAAAATCAACCGCTGACAAGTGGCTCGAAGTTGCATGAAGATGTGATTGCACCTGAGAATGATGAGCTCGTAGACCGCTATGAGAAAGCAGGACTTGTGTTTTTAGGAAAAACAAACACGCCGGAATTTGGATTTTTGCCAACGACGGAGCCGACTTTATTTGGACCGACGAAGAATCCTTGGGCATTAGATCGGTCACCGGGTGGTTCCAGTGGTGGAACGTCCGCAGCAGTAGCGGCAGGACTCGTTCCTTTTGCACATGGAAATGATGGAGGAGGCTCTCTTCGTATTCCGGCTTCTGCAACTGGTTTATTCGGTTTCAAGCCGAGCCGAGGTCGACTGCCATATCCGCCATACATTAACCATTTCCCGATCAACCATGCCATCACACGATCGGTTCGTGATAGTGCAGCTTTGTTGGATGTCTTAAATGGTGGGGTGCCGCGATCTTTGTATCCATCTTTCGAGAAGCGGACAGACTTTGCGGAAAAATCACAGCAATCTCCAGGCAAGCTTAAAATTGCCGTCACTTATGATGCAGGTGGAAAAGTAGAGCTTGATGCTGAAACAAGAAAGAATCTCGACCAATCCGTTCAATTAATGAAAGACTTGGGCCATGAAGTTGTCGAAGCGACACCTGCTTATGATTATGAGGGAGTAGCAAATGCATTCATTAATATTTGGTTATCGTCAGGCTCTGTCATGATTAAACATATGGGACAAATGGTTGGCAAAGAAGTCACGCGTGAAAATGTCGAACCGCTTTCCTATGAAATTATGAAATACGGCCAAAATATTTCGGCGGCTGACTATGAGGAAGCGCGGGTATTTGCTGCAATTGAATCAGAAAAAATCATGTCTTTCTTCCAGGAATATGATGTTTGGATGACACCGACGATGAATCAGCTTCCGAAGAAAACAGGCGAAGAGAAAGACGTGACAGAAGCATATGGACCGATGCTCGAGAACATGCTGAATTATAATCCGTTCATGCCACTTGCCAATGCGACCGGACAACCAGCGATGAGTGTTCCAACACATTGGACAGAGGAAGGAATACCTGTAGGAACGCACTTCTTTGGGCGCTTAGGAGAAGATGAATTACTGTTCCAATTGGCACATCAAATTGAAAAAGAACAACCGTGGTTCCATAAATATAAAGAAATTAAGCTATAACATTTCACCTCTTGCTTGAACAGACTGTTCGGGCGAGAGTTTTTTTATTTATTCGACTGTTTCTTTTACGATACGCACTAATTTTTGGCGAAATATCTCTCTTTCTACACCGGTGAACGGTTTAGGTCCTTTAAATCGTTGACCGCTCTTTCGTGCTTGTTGATTTAAATAGCGTGAAGTCAACAGCCGGTCGATGTTTTCATGGGTATATAAAAAGCCTTTATGGTGCATGGCCGAACATCCTTTTGATAGGACTAAAGAAGCTAATCCATAATCTTGGGTAATGATTAGATCACCTTGGCTTGCCATTTGCATCACTTTGTAATCCGCCGCTTCACTTTCAGAATCAACATACACCGTTTTCACAAAACTGGGGTACTGTTCAGCAGAAAAGTGGGCGTAACTCATCACGAGCAAAACCCCTAACCCAAACTCACCCGCGACTTCAATCACCTCGCTTTTTACTGGACTTGCATCAGCATCAACGATAATTTTCATTGTTTTCTCTCCTTACCATCCGACTAAAGCGCATATATGTATATGTTGCACTGTTCCTTCTTTAATATTGAACGATTTAAAAGTCATTGACAAGATGAATCCATCCATATATAGTTATAATATACCTAGTGCATTAGTGCAGTAATGCACTGATTATAGATTAAATACATAAAGTGGGGTGGGAGGATTTGCTAGATCATGCAAGCAATAAGCCGATTTATATACAAATTGCTGAATGGTTGGAGAATGAGATTTTATCCGAGCGAGTAAAGGTCGGAGAAAAAATTTATTCACAATATCAGCTTGCCGATCGCTTCAATATTAATCCTGCCACCGCGGCAAAAGGACTGAATTTGCTTGCTGAGGAAGAGATTGTTCATAAGCGAAGAGGTCTTGGAATGTTTGTCGAAGAAGCGGCAGTAACCATCATTAAAGAAAAACGTAAAAATAAAACGTTGAAGCGGATGCTTCGAGAAATTGTCAAAGAGGCAAATTACTTGGATGTTTCGATGGATGAGTTAAATGAAATGTTACGGAAAATTCATGAAGAAGAGAGGGAAGAAGGATGACGGTTATCGATGTTCAAGGATTAACAAAGCAATATGGCGGACTACATGCGTTAAATTCTATTGATTTTTCCATTGAAGAGAATGAAATCATCGGCTTAATCGGAAGAAATGGTGCAGGAAAATCAACATTGTTGAAATGTTTAGCTGGCTATTATCATCCGACGGACGGAAAAGTGCGTGTCCTCGGTGAAGATCCGTTTGATAGTTTATTCGTTTCGGAGAATTTAATCTTTGTGGATGACGAAATGAGTTTCTCTTCAGAAATTAATCTAGAGGATATTTTACAAACAGCTGCCCGATTTTATCCGAATTGGGACCAAACCCTGGCACAGCGATTATTCGACTACTTCTCTTTCCGACCAAATCAACTGCATAGTGAGTTGTCAAAAGGAAAGAGAAGTACATTCAATATGATTATCGGTTTATGTGCACGTACGAAAATTACGATTTTCGATGAACCGACAACAGGGATGGATTATTCTGTTCGTCAAGATTTTTACCGTGCATTATTGAAAGACTATATTCAGCAGCCCCGAACAATAATCTTATCCAGTCACTTATTGAATGAATTAGAGACGGTATTGGAAACGATTTTGTTGATTGACGAAGGTAGATTTGTCATCCAGGAATCGGTCGATCAGTTGAAAGAGAAAAGTTACGGCCTGACGGGTAGCGAGGAATCACTCAATCATTTACCGGGTGATGTTCAGATTTTACATGAGGAAAAATTGAGCGGAAATCAGGTGTATCAAGTTATTTTGGGTGATTTAGCAGAAGAGACGAAGTTGCAACTAGAGAAAGAAGATGTTCGCTTTTCACCGGTTTCAATTGACGATGTTTGTATGTTTTTAACCCAAGCAAAACGAGGAGGGATTGATCATGTCTTTGAATAAGAAAACATGGCATTACATAAAGCTCTCAACCAAGTTTAAAGTTCAGATGAATTGGCACTTATTCAATATTTTGATTGGCCTTCTCGTGTTTGCGGTGCTTTCATCAGCGTTTGGCGGGAGTTCTTCCTATAGCACAAATGAATTTGGGAAAGTTGCGATTCATTATGTTTCTAGCGATTTAGCTTTTGTTTTTGTGCTTATCTGGGCGTTCGTCGTCGGCTGGACATTGGCACGTCCTGCTTTTCGTGAAATGGATTTCAGCTTTGTATCCAATCGATTCACAAGTCATATGTCATCCATTTTATATATCGGATTTGCGAGTGTTATCGGCGGATTAATCGGATTCTTTTCTCTTTTTCTCGGAAAGGCATTGTACTTTCTGTTTTATTCAACCGACTCCGTCGTGATCGCTCAACCATATACAATCAAAGAAATCTTGATCGGTGTGATGGTTATCATCAGCTTAACCTTCTTACTGGCATCGGTCGGTTATTTCGTTGGCGAACTTGTGAATTGGAATCAAGCCTTTATATTCATTATACCTGCGTTGGCTATAGGGAATATCGTGCTCGATGCGAAAATTGGAGACACAGTCGGGATTGGGCAACTCGTCATGATTTTTTCAACAGAAACAGAATGGTCGATGTTGTTCCTGAAAGTGCTAGGGTTCTCCGTTCTCATTTATACGATCGTCATCTTTTTGACTCGACGAATGGAGGTGCGCACATGATGGGATTGGCTATCTTACCACTTATCTTGATGGTTTTGTTGGCATATTTTTTATTGAAAAGAACAAATAGAACGAAACGAAAAAAGAGTCGCGGAAAAAGAAACGTTTTCATTTATAGTGTGATTCTAGCTATGTCTATTGTTGTTTATTATGTTTTTATTACCCAAGCGGATATAGAGGCGGCAGACGTAAAGTTGCATGCTGATTATCAATCAACTTTGAATCAGTTATATGCCGACCCACCAGTTTCTTATGAAAAAATTGATGCATTCACACTAGCGGGCAGATGGGAATATGAGTTGGATGAAAAGTATGAAAGCCTAGTTGTAGAGTCCGAATCGGATGTCCGTATAAAGAGACGAGAAGATAATGAGCCAATTATTGAAATTGGTTACTATCGCCCTTCAACATTCTATATTCGAGGCATAGAGGTACCTGAGGACAACATTAAATATCCTGGTGTAACGCTATTAGGTAAAGAGTTGGCTCTTATCATTCCGCATGACCAATACTCGATATCACAGACAATTATTTCGAAAGAAGCATTCTTGAATCACTATGTAGGTCCAAATCAATTGGATGATCATCGGCTTCATAAGTTAAGTAACTTTTACTATCAAAGTTTTCAATTGATCGTACCGGAAGATTTGGAAGTGGAACTGCGAGGAGACGGATTGTTGCAAGAGATTGAGTGATGGAATCGATTGACTACTAAAGACATATTTCAATTATAAAAGGCGACGGTAATTCCTGCATTCTGTGCAGAAGTTGTCGTCTTTTTTGTTTTATCAATCGTTTATCGCAGCTAGAATCACATGATCGGCAGAGATACCTTTATGGAGAATGCCTATCAAGCACGGAAGCCAAGCAAATCCTGGAGCTTCCGTAGTCGAGAGCGTCTATCAAGCACGGAAGCCGGGCAA